>NZ_CP039635.1:82500-396666 GCF_004923295.1 Azospirillum sp. TSH100 | reverse complement strand
GCCCTCCAGCCAGTCGACGACCTTGCTTGCCCACACCTCGCTGTCGTAGCGGGCGGTCATGCCGTGCAAGCGCAACGCTTCGCCGGTGCCGGGCTGGTCGATGATCAGGGAGGCGATGCCGCGCTTGGCCAGCATGCGCGGCAGACCGACGCGGTATTTCATCTCCTTGGTGCTGTCGAGGCCGTTGACCTGCACCAGGATCGGCGCCGGCCCCTCAACGCCCTCGGCCCGGACATGGAGGCCGGCGATGTGAGCGTCGCCATAGGGGATCTCGACCCGCTCGCAATTCTCCTTTGCCAGCCGGACGCCCTTGCGGAACACCTCCTGGAAGCGGGCATAGAGGGCGGCGCGGCCGTCGCTGCCATACCCCTGCATCCGCTCGGCGGTGATCAGGTAGCTGGCGGCGCGGTTCAGCTTGTCGCCGGCCGACAGCAGCCGGCCCTGCGCCTCGTCCTCCGCCGCCAGTTCGCAGAGCTTGTCGGCCATGGCGACCCAGGACTGCATGAACAGGCGGGTGCCGGCGTCGTCACCCTGCTTCGACACGTCGAGCAGCGGCGCGCACATCTCCTCGATCTCGCCGATCTTGGCGCCCATCTCCAGCGCCAGATCGACCGACAGGTTCCAGACATAGTTGGTCGGGAAGTAACGGAACATAACCCATCCCTTTCTTGATCATTTCATCGCGTTGCGGACCAGCGCGTCGGCCGATCCGTCATGGCGAAATCCCAGCCGTTCCGCCGCCGTCGCCAGCAGCGGCGGGAAGCTGCCGAAGACGGCCTCCAGCCCGGCGTCGGGGGCATAGGCGATGCGGTCGCGGCAGCTGGCGCCGAAGCGGCGGGCCAGCGCCTCCACCACCTCCGCGATGGTCAGGCGCAGGACCGGCAGCGGCCAGACGCGCTGTGCTTCCACTGCGTCATGGTCGAGCCGCGCGGCATGCAGCAGATTGTCGACGCAGCAGTCCGCCGACATCCACCAGGCGACCGCCTGGGGCGATACCGGGCAGACATAGGAGTCTCCCGCGGCGGCGGCCCACATCAGCTCGCTCATGAAGGCGGAGCGCAGGCCGGCGGAGGCGGTGCGCGGCCGGGCGACGATGCCGGGCAGCCGCAGCGCGCGGCCGTCGATGCGGCCGATGCGGCTGAGATCCTGCAACACCAGCTCCGCCGCCAGCTTGTGCGTGCCGTAGCTCAGCACCGGGCGCGGCAGGGTCCGGTCATCCACCGGCGACGTCAGCGGCGCGCCATAGACGGCGATGCTGCTGGCGAAAACGACGACCGGAGCGGCTTGTCCACCGGCGGAGCGGCGGCCCAGCCTGTCGAACAGGGCCAACGTCGCGTCCAGATTGACCCGCCGGCCCGCCTCGTAATCGGCCTCCGCCGCTCCTCCAGCCAGACTGGCGAGGTGGAAGACGACGTCCCCACCACCATCCGCGAGTGCCGCCTCCAGCATTTCCCCGTCACCGAAGCTGCCGCGATGGCGGCGCAGCCGGGCATCCTCCGGCAGCCCGTCGAAGCTCAGGTCGATCAGGTCGATCCGCTCGACCAGCGCACCCAAGGCTTCCTCTTCGAGCAGCCGGGCGACCAGCCGCCGTCCGACGAAACCGCCCGCACCGGTGACGAGAACCCTCATCGCGCAGTCCCCTGCCGCGAAGCTGCGGCGGCGACGACACGCTGGTCGATTGCGCCGAACAGCGGGCCGCCGTCGTCGCCTCTGGCCTCCATCCGCACCCGGTCGCCGAAGCGCAGGAAGCCGGTGCGCGGCGCGCCATGCTCGATGGTCTCGATGGCGCGGCGCTCGGCGATGCAGGCCGATCCGGCGCCGGGCTCGGCGCTCGACACCGTGCCGGAGCCGACGATGGTTCCGGCATGCAGCCGACGGGTGCGGGCGGCATGGGCGATCAGCTCGAAGAAGCTGAAATTCATCCCGCCGCCGTTGGGATGGCCGAACCAGTCGCCGTTCCAGTCCACCCGCAGCGGCAGATGGACCCGTCCGTCGCTCCAGGCCCGGCCAAGCTCGTCCGGGGTCACCGCCACCGGCGCGAAGGAGGTCGACGGCTTGGTCTGGAGGAAGCCGAAGCCGGTCTTCATCTCGCGCGGGCCGAGGGCGCGCAGGCTGACGTCGTTCAGTTGCAGAACCAGCTTCACATGGCCGGCGGCCTCGGCGGCGGTGCAGCCCATCGGCACATCGTCGGTCATCACCGCGAACTCGCCCTCGAAATCGATGCCCAGCGCCTCGTCGGGCAGCGGCAGATCGTCATGCGGGCCGAGGAAATCGTCGGAGGCGCCCTGATACATCAGGGGGATGGTGGCGGCGTCTTCGATCGGCGGCAGTTTGTAGGCAAGCTGCAACAGCCGGCCATGGTTGAGGAAGGCCGATCCGTCGACCCACTGGTAGCCGCGCGGCAGTGGCGCATGGGCCTGCGCCGGATCGAAGGCGAAGGCGCCGTCCGCCGTTCCGGCCTCCAGTTCGGCGGCCAGCGTACGCAGCGGCTCCTCGCAGTCCGCCCAGCGTTCGACGGCGTCCTGCAAGGTGGCGGCGATGGGAGCGGCATCAATGGCGCGGGTCAGGTCGCGGGACACCACGACCAGCCGGCCGTCGCGCCGCCCGTTCTTCAAGCTGGCAAGTTTCATGACATCCGGCCTCCTGCCGGTCGGAAGGGGGGATCAGATCGGCTGGGCGGTCAGTTCCAGCATCTGCCGGACGATGGGGGAGCGGTCGATGTCGACCTTGTTCATCTCCCACTCGCCGATCTGGATGGAGGTCTCGGCAATGTATTTGCAGCGCGGCAGGCGGCGGTCCATGTAGGCGGTGAAGACCCGCTCCAGTGGCCCGCCGCGCTCCAGCTCCTCGGCCAGCACCAGCACATCCTCGATCGCCATGCCGGCGCCCTGGCCCAGATGCGGGGTGGTGGCGTGGGCGGCGTCGCCGATCAGCACGACACGGCCGCGATGCCACGGCTCCGGGGTGAAGACCACCTCCAGCGGCTTGTAGACGACGCCTTCGGGGTCGGTGATCTCCTCGCGCAGCTCACCGATGAGGCCGCCGAAGCCGGCCAGCCGCTCGCGCATCAGAGCGGGCAGCTGCGCCGTCTCCATGCGCGGATTGCCCGGTTCGACCGAGGTCACATACATGTACATCAGGTCGTCGGCCAGCGGCACCAGCCCGGCATTCGCCTCCGGCCCGGTGAAGGACATCAGGTGGTCGACCTCCGGCCGGCGGCGGAAATTGTAGCGCCAGACCGACTGGCCGGTGAAGCGTGGCCGCACCGCGTCGCCCCACAACAGGCCACGGATCTTGGAGAACAGCCCATCGGCGCCGATCACCAGATCGTAGCGCTCGAGCCGGCCATCGGTGAACAGGACATCCACCCCGTCCCCATCATCCTTCAGCGTTTCGACGGTGACACCGAGACGCAGCGAGGCGCCCAGCTCGGCCGCCGACGCCACCAGCACATTGTGCAGGGCGCGGCGCGACACGCCGACATTGGCCGGATAATCGGGACCGGCCAGCCGGTGCCCCGGAATGGTGGCGAGGCGCCCGCCGTCGGTGCGGTAGATGCTGACATTGTCGAAGCTGAAGGCGGAATCGAGGAAGCGGTCGAGGATGCCGAGCTGGGCGATGGCCCGCACCACGTTGCATTGCACGATGATGCCGACGCCGTAGACCGTCCAGTCCGGCTTCACCTCCACCAGATCGACGGCGAAGCCGCGGCGGCGCAGCGCGATGGCGGCGCCCAGTCCGCCGATGCCGCCGCCCACCACCAGGATCTTTTCGACAGGTTTCATGCTGCTCGTTCCCTCCGAAGGCCGGCGGATCGGCCGCCGGTCCTTCCCAATCCGTGTTTTCCCGGTTCTTGCTTCGCCTGTTGCCGCGTCATTTCCGCGGCGGCAGGAACTCCTTGTAGAACTCGACGTCCCACGGCACCTCTTCCTGCATGAAATGCGGCATGGAGTGCATCCAGGTCGCGGTGCCGAAGCGGAACTCCCACTCGCGCGGGATCCAGTTGTCGTCGAGATAGTCGCTGTCGGCGCCGTATTCGGCCTCGCCGCCCGCCGGGCACAGCAGGTAGCAGAACAGGGCCGAGGCGATGCGGTGGCGGCCGGTGCCGAGGAAGCCGTGCTTCCAGCCCTGGCGCGTCATGTAGTTGGAGCCGACCATCACCTCGTCGATGTCCTCGACGCCGAAATTGCAGTGGTGGAAGGCGGGGTGGCCCGGCATGCCCGGCAGCTTGCAATCGGCCAGGAACATGTTGTGGTGGTCGTTGGCGCCGTCGCAGCGGCTGTAGATGCCGACCTGCTTCTGGTGGTCGGACAGGCGGAACTTCAGCCGGTCGCGGAAGAAGGCGAAGCTCTTCCAGTAATCCTCCACCGCGAAGACGACATGGTTCAGCGTCTTCGGCCGGGCGCGCCGCTTCCATTTGCGGTGCTGGTTCAGGCGGCCGACATGGCCCGGCGCGTTCAGCGGATCGGGGGCGTAGACCACCTTCTTGCGGTTGAAGACCCGCAGGCCGACCGGCAGGTCGCAGTCGGTGCGGAAGCGCGCCGCCCCGTCCGGCCCAACCGTCACCTCGCGGTCGCTGCCGATGTCGCGGACCAGCCGGTCGAAGCTCTCCTGGCTGTCGACGCCCCAGATGGTCTCCTTGACGCCATAGCCCTGGTAGGTTCCCTTCGGAACGCTGGGATGGCCGTAGGGGCGCAGCAGGACGGTGGAGCCCTCATCGAGGCGGAAGACGCTCTCCTCCGCGCTGCGCGACAGCAGCGGAAGGCCGAAATCCTCGAAGAAGCGGGTGCTGAGATCGAGATCCTCGACCCCATACAGGACGGTATCGATGCCGACGATGGCCATGATGGAAGCCTCTTGATCAGATGGCGTGCGCCCTTGCGGGATCCGGAACCGGGGCGCCGTCCGGGCAAGCCGGGGGCGTGGCGCGCGGCGGCGCACGGATCAGCAGGGATGAATTCGGGAAGCGGCGGTCGGAAAGGTCGGTGAAGATCGTTCGTTGGCCGGACTGTTATTTCATACTGCACATTGGCCGAAGCGCTGACCAATGGTCTGTTGCGATGTCTTGCATCGGTGGGACCGATGCATCGTCGGCGAAGGCTCGTCGTCCACGATGCATCGGCCCAGCCGGATCAGAGCGGCGGGAGGCCGGGCAGAGTGGCGAGCAGCTGCGCCTCGACGCCACGGATGGCGCTGATGTCGAAGCCATCCATGTCGGCGCGGAAGGCGTCGCTTTGCATATAGGCGGCGTTCACCGCGGCGATGTCGGCCCCTGGCGCGAAGGAGACCAGGGCGAAGACACGGGCCGGCGCGTCGGGATCGACCGACCGCCAGACGCCATGGACGGTGATGCCGAAGGCGGGCAGGCTGTCGAGATGGCGCGGCCAATGGACGGACAGGTAGCGGTCCGCCGCCTCGGCGCTGGCGAGCGTGTAGGTGCGCAGTTGGAACATGGCTGGTCCTTTGGGTGGCTGTGGGTCAATCGGCGATCAGCGTACCGCCGTCGACGACGAGCGTCTGCCCGGTGACGAAGGCGCCCGCCGGGCTGGCGAGGAACAGGACGGCGCCGGCCACCTCCTCCGGCCGTCCCATGCGGCCGAGCGGCGTGCGGTCGAGCCGGCGGCGCAGCGCCTCGGGTTTCTCCTTCAGCGGCCCGGCGAAGGCGGTGTCGATCAGGCCGGGGGCGACGGCGTTGGCGCGGATGTTCGCCGCCCCCCATTCAACCGCCAGATTGCGGGCGAGCTGCGCGTTGGCCGCCTTGGTCAGCGCATAGACGCCGAGATTGCGGTTGCCGCGCAGCCCGGCGAGGCTGGACATGACGATGATGGACCCACCGCCGCGCTCCGCCATGAGGGGAGCGGCGAGCGTGCAGAGCCGGACGGTGGAGTCCAGGTTGATCGTCATCATGGTCCGGTAGGCATCGTCCGACACCCGGGCGCTCGGCCCCTCCTCCAGCGTGACGCCGGCATTGGCGACCAGGCTGTCGAGGCGGCCGAAGCGGTCGAGCGTGGCCGACAGCAGGGCGGACAGCTGTTCCGGCCGGCGGACGTCGCAGGCCACGGCCAGAGCCGTCAGGCCCCGGTCGCGCAGCCCGGCCGCCGCGGTTTCGCAGGCCGCCGCATCCTCGCTGGACAGCACGACCGCCGCCCCGGCGAGCGCCGCCTGCTCCGCCACCGCCAGCCCGATGCCCCGGCCGGCGCCGGTGACGACCATTACCCGACCGTCCAGGCGGAACAGCGGGCTTCCGCCAGCCCCTTCATGCTGCGATGTCATGACGATGCTTCCTTGTTGGGACCGTCAGAGCTTGAAGCCCACATTGACCCACAGGTTATTGCCCTGGGTCCGATGTTCGGCCACCAGATCGCGCTGCCAGGATCCGCTGACATGCAGTCCGGGACTGAAGCTGTAGGTCAGCGACGGGCCGATGGCGAAGGCCTTGCCCTTGTTGCCATCGGAACCGACGCCGCGTCCCTTGTCGTCGGTGAGCTGCTGATAGGCGTAGCCGACCAAACCGACCTTGGTCGGGCCGAAATTCCAGCCGACCGCGTAATCGACATACAGCTCGTTGCCGGACGTGTAGTCGGTCGCCGTGTTCTTGGTGTTGAAAACGACGCGGGGCACCAGGGAGAGATCCAGCCCTTGCGGGTCGAAATACTTGTAGCCCACCACGGGCTGGATCGCCCAGTGGTTGGCCCCGATGTTGAACATGTTCTCCTTCTTGTAACGGCCGGTGGGGGCGGCGATGTCCAGGCCGACGACCAGGGAATGGCCGTCCATGTGCCAGACCAGTCCGGCCGTGCCGGTCACGTCGGCGATGGAGGTCTGGGTGTCGCCACGGCCCATGATGCTGAGATCACCATGGACGACGGGAAGCACCAGCTGCCCCCAGACGTCCGCCCCTGCCAGCTTGAGGTCGCTGACATGCAGGAGACGGAAGGTGTTGGAATAGGTCTTCAGCGAAAAATCGATGGGGATCTTGTTGCCATTGCCGTCATTCAGGCGGTTGGCCGCGTAAAAGTTCGTCTGCGACAATATATAGGTGCCGGGAAAGGGCGGAATGCCGGCGCCGTAGAACTGCGCCGAACCGCCGATATACTGCGAAGTTCCCCCTTCCGTCGCCTCGGCGGGGCTGGTTGCGAGGCCCAGCCATCCCGCCACGGCCACGGCGATGGCCAATGATGAAACTCCACCGGAAACGCGGCTTTCGCGAGAGTACGCCATTACAGTCATCGTTCCCTTCCTGTCATTTTTTGAATGTTCGGGTTTTTGCCGCCCCTCTGGATCGGAGGCGGTTCGGTCCGGCTTTTCGTGGTGTTGGCCGGTCTCTTGTTACTGCCCTGTCTGGGTGCCGCGCAGGGTCAGCGTGGCGGTCGCGGCAAGCAGAAGGCCGCAGACGGCGAAGATCTCGATCGCGGGAAGCAGTCCGCCCGCCAGACGGTCGACGGCGGCCACGCCCAGCGGGCTGAGGAACTGGCCGATGAACACCGCCCCCATGAACAGCCCGGTGCCGCGTCCGCGCAGATCGAAGGGCAGTCCGGCCATCGCCACCGTCAGCAGCAGCGGCAGCGCGATGCCCCAGCCGAAGCCGTGCAGGACCGCACCGGCGACGATGCTTGGAAAATCGCCGGCCATCGCCATCACCAGCAGCCCCAGCCCCATGCCGGCGAAGGCCAGCCCGGCCATCAGCGGCGTGGATTTGCGCGACAGGCGGCGGAACAGCAGGGCGCCGACGGGGATGGCGAGACTGCCGGTGGCGGTCGCCAGCCCGATCATCTGAGGCGAGGCGATGCCCTGGATCGCCAGGAGAAAGCCCATCTGGATCGGCACGATGTAGAACAGCAGGCTTGCCGTCAGCACCAGCAGGCTGACTGTGGCGAAGCGCCGCCAGGGAAGGGCGGACGCGGTCTCCACCGTTTTGTGAAGCTCCTTCGGCGCCTCTTCCACCAGGAACAGGATGACCGGCGCGAGGAAGGCCGCCAGTCCGTAGATCGCGAAGGGCGTGCGCCAGCCCTGTTCGCCGAGCAGGCCACCCACGGCGATCAGCGGAATCGCCGACAGGGAGGCCACCACCGACTGCATCGCCAGCCAGCGCTCGCGCTCGCGGCCCTGATTGTGATCGCAGATCAGCGTGGTCGAGCAGGTCATCACCGCCGCCTCGCAAATCCCGAGCAGCGCGCGGGCCAGGATGATCGCCGGCAGATGGTCGAGCCAGATCGGCGCCACGCCGCACACCGCATAGACCAGCAGGGCGGCGACCAGCAGGCGCTTGCGCCCGAACCGGTCGGCCAGCCACCCGGCGAGCGGCGAGAACAGGGCCAGCATCAGCGCCGGGATCGTGATGGCGACCGGAACAAGCAGTCCGGCGTTCGGCTCTGCGGCGAAGGCCCGGCTGATGTCGGGAATGACCGGAGCGACGAGAACCGCCGCCATAACCGGCAGGATGACCGGCAGAATCAAGGATACGGATTGCGCGGTGGCGGCGCGCGACGGCACCACCCGCACCACGGCATCGGACATCTTGCACCCTCCCAAGGACGCGGTCCCGCGCATGGCCGGCAGCAGCGGCCATGGCGGTCGAACTCAATTGTTGTTGGCAAGCGGCGGAAACGCCGTTCTTGGAGTTCCGCGGTCGTCTTGTTGTGCGACCGTCATACCGTCAGCCTACAAATCAGTTCGTCAGGCGTAAAATCTTTCCTGCCGATGCGTCTTATCGCCCGGACGGATGGTTGGGAGCGGGCTGGAAGGGAGGTGCGCTGCCGGTCAGCGTGCGATCAGGGCCACGCCATCGGCGACTGCCGGGTGCCGTCCGGGCGAAGCGTCTGATGGGCCTGGTCGAAGGCCCGGGCCGACAGTTTCCCGTTGGTGGGGAGGGGCTGGGCGATTTCCGACGCATCACCGGGCTGATGCGATGCCGGATGGAACCGGATGTCGGCCAAACCGGATTCGTGGACGGCGAAGGACAGGACGGCGAAGAGGATGCCGCCCGCCAAGATGGTCCGGGTCATAGATTGTGTGATCATGGACGCATTCCCGCAGAAAATCCAATGCCCGGACCTGGGTGTCCGGGTGCCGGAAGGAGCGTCCATATACGGTGGTCGGCGGCGGAACCCGGCGCTCAGGGTGCGGTGGTCTTTTCCAGGCTGCCGCCGAGGAACAGCTGTCCGACGCGCGGGTCGGACAGGATTGCCGCCGCGCTGTCGAACATGCGGGTCTGGCCCAGTTCGAGGACCAGTCCATAGTCCGACATCGCCAGCGCCGAGCGGGCGTTCTGTTCGATCATCAGCACCGAGACGCCCCTGGCCCGCTGTTCCAGCAGGATCTGGAAGGTCTCCGCCACCATCGCCGGCGACAGGCCGATCGAGGGCTCGTCGATCAGGATCAGTTTGGGATCCAGCAGCAGGCCGCGGACGATCTCCAACTGCTTCTGCTGTCCGCCCGACAGGGTGGAGGCCTGCTGGCCGGCCTTCAGGCGCAGCACGGGGAAGCGGTCCAGCGCCGCTTCGATCCGCCGCGGCATGTCGGTGATGCCGCGCCCGGCGGCGACGGCGCCGAGTTCGATGTTGTGGCGGACCGACAGCTCGGGGAAGATGTTGCGGCCCTGGGGAATGTAGCAGATGCCGGCTTCCAGCAGGTCGCGCGGCGTCCGGTTGGTGATGTCGCGCCCGTCGAAGAGGATTTTTCCCTCCCGCGCCGGCAGCAGGCCGAAGATGGTCTTGAAGACGGTCGATTTGCCGGCGCCATTCGGGCCGATGACCGTGGTGATCGAGCCGCGCGGCACCGAGAAGGCGGTGCCGTTCAGGATGGTCATCTGGCCATAGCCGGCAACCACGCCGGACAGGGTCAGGATCGGCTGGTCCGCAAGGGTTATGGCAGGGCTCATGGTCGGCGTCTCCCTCAATGGCCCAGATAGGCTTCGATCACCGCCGGGTCGCTGCGGATGGCCGCGGGCGAGCCTTCGGCCAGCACCTTGCCTTCCGCCATCACCACCACGCGCGAACACAGGCTCATCACGAAATCCATGTTGTGTTCGATCACCACGAAGGTGGCGCCCAGCTCCCGGTTGATGGTCTGCAAGCGCTCCTTCAGGTTCGCCAGCATCGTCAGGTTCACGCCCCCCGCCGGCTCGTCGAGCAGGACCAGCCGCGGTCCGGCCATGAAGGCCATCGCGGCGTCGAGCAGTTTCTGCTGGCCGTAGGACAGGCCGCCGGCCTTCTGGTCGGCCAGATGCTCCAGCTTGAAGAAGGCGATCATCCGGTCGGCCTCGGCGGTCAGCCCGGCATCGCGGGCGCCGAACAGGCGGCCGATCATGCTGCCCTTGTGCTCCTGCCCCGCCAGGATCAGGTTCTCCCGCACCGACAGGTTGGGAAAGACCTGGAGAAGCTGGAAGGTGCGGGAGACGCCCAGCCGGTTCAGCTGCGCCGGGTAGAGGCCGGTGACGACGCGGCCGTCCAGCTTCACCTCGCCCTCCGTCGGCGTCAGCTGGCCGAGGATGCAGTTGAACAGGGTGGATTTGCCGCAGCCGTTGGGGCCGATCAGGCCGAGGATCTCGCCCTCCTCGACAGTGAAGGACACGCCGTCCACCGCCTTGACTCCGCCGAAATGCTTCTTGAGGCCGCTGACGTCGAGAACATGAGTCATTGGGTCGCCCCTTTCCCGAGGCTGTCGGTCCCGCCGGCGGCGGTGCCCAGTGTCGGCGCGGCGGCGGCGCGGGCCGCCGCGGCCTTCGCCTGCGAGCGGTGGTCGCGCCAGCGCTCTATCAGGCCGAGCAGGCCGGTCGGGCTGATCATGACGATCACCAGCACCACGGCGGCGTAGATGATGAGGTACCAGCCGCCGGTCGCCCGCAGCAGCTCCGGCAACATGTAGGAGAAGAAGGCGCCGACGAAGGGGCCGAAGAAGGACCCGGCGCCGCCGGCCACCACCGTCAGCAGCAGGACGAAGGAGGCGGACAGGGCGAAGGGCGCCGGGTCGATGAACTCCACCAGCGGCGCGTAGAGCGAACCGGCGGCGCCGCCATAGGCGGACCCGATGGCGAAGGCCAGCAGGGTGTAGGCGCGGATGTCCACCCCCAGGCTGGCGGCACGCAGCGGATTCTCGCGCAGAGCCAGGAAGGCACGTCCCCACGGCGATTTCAGCAGCCACCACATCGCCAGCGCCAGCACCAGCGTGACGCAGAGCAGCAGGCGGTAGAAGGGCAGGGCCGCACCCAGGTCGCTGCCGAACAGCACCGGGCGGGGGATGTTGGCGATGCCGAAGACGCCGCCGGTCAGCCATTGCTCGTTCCGCGCGATCAGGAAGACGACGACGGTGAAGGCCAGCGTGACGAAGGCGAGGTAATGGTGCCTCACCCGCAAGGCCGGGAAACCCAGCAGCACGCCGACCGCGAAGGACAGCCCGCTGGAGGCGAGGAAGGCCGCCGGCAACGGCCAGCCGGCCTTGGTGGTCAGGATGGCGGTGGCATAGGCGCCGATGCCGAGGAAGGCGCCCTGCGCCAGCGAGGTGAGGCCGGCATAGCCCAGCGTCAGGTTCAGCCCCATCGCGGCGATCGACATGACCAGCCACAGCGAGACGACGTAGAGCCCGTAGCTTTTCAGCCCGGACGGCAGGACCCACAGGATCGGGAAGGCGACCAGCAGGATCAGCAGGGTGGGGTCGAAGCGGCGGATCATACCGTGCGCTCCTCCTTGCGGCCCAGCAGCCCTTCCGGCTTGACCAGGATGACGACGACCAGCACCACCAGCGGCACCGCCGTGCGGTAGGCGCTCGACACGTAGGCGGCGGTCAGGTTGTCGATCAGCCCGATCAGGAAGCCGCCGGCCAGCGCGCCGCGGATCTGGTTGAAGCCGCCGACGATGGCGGCGATGAAGGCGGCCAGCCCGATGCTCTCGCCGTTGGAGAATTTCGCCAGATAGACCGGCGAGACGAGATAGGAGGCGACCAGCGCCAGCACCGCGTTGATGAGGAAGGTGAGCAGGATCATCCGCTCCACCGGGATGCCGAGGATGCGGGCGACCGTCGGGTTCTGCGCCGTGGCCTGCATGGTGCGGCCGGTGCGGGTGCGGGTGATGAACAGCTGGAGCCCGACGATGGCGACCACCGCCACGACGACGATGGCGAGGTCGCGGGCGGAGATCGCCGCCCCCAGCACGGACAGCATGCCGTCGGGAACCAGCGAGGGGAAGGGCTGGGCCTCGGCGGAGAAGCCGTTCTTGGCCGCCTCCTTCACCAGAACCGACAGGGCCATCGTGGCGATGGCCAGCGGCAGCACGCCGTGGCGCTGCATGGGCTCGACCAGGAAGCGCTTGAAGCCGAAGCCGAACAGCAGGACGAAGGCGACGCTGGCGACCGCGAAGGCGGCCCAGACCGGCAGTCCGGCATGGGTGCCGACCAGAACGAGGATGGCCGGCAGCATGACGAATTCGCCCTGGGCGAAATTGATGGTCTGTGAGGTCTGCCAGACCAGGGTGAAGCCGATGGCGGCCAGCGCATAGATGGCGCCCGTCGCCAGACCGGCGACGACGAGCTGAAGGAACTGGTCCAAGTCAGCCTCCTGGACAATGAGCGCGGCGAAAAGGGGACGGCCCTCCAGCCGGGGGCCGTCCCGCGCGCCTTAGGGATGCTGGCTTACGGATTGATCATCGGCAGGGTGGCCTTGACCACCGGCTTGCCGTCGGTCACTTCGACCAGGAAGCTCTCGCGGTCGACGTCGCCGTTCTCCAGCCACTTGGTGTCGATCAGGATGCCCGGCTCCTGCGCCACGTCGATGCGGGCGCCGTGCAGGGTCTTGGCGAAGGCCTCGCGGTCGAACTTGCCGACGCGTTCGGTGATGGTCTTGACCGTGTAGACCGCCGTGTAGCCCTTGATGCCGTTGTGGTCGGAGGTGAATCCGTAGGCATCCTGATACTTCTTGCCGAAGGCGGCGAAGCCCGGCTTGGGCGCGTCCACCAGCAGCCCGACATGGCCCTTGACGCCGTTGGCCGCTTCGCCCGCCAGCTCGATCACCTTGGCGCCGAGCAGGGTGGTCTCGCCGATGATCGGCTTCGCGATGCCCTGCTGGCGCGCGGCGCGCAGGAAGCGGGCGCTTTCCTCCTCGTTCAGATAGACGAAGACGGCGTCGGCGTTTGCGTTCTTCACCTTGATGGCATCGGCGGCGAAGTCGGCCTGGCCGGATTCGGTGGCGATGTCGGCGGCGACCTGGATCCCGCGCTTCTGAAGCTCGGGAATGATGGCGTCGCGGCCGCCCTTGCCGAAGTCGTTGTTGATCCAGACCACCGCGACCGACTTCGCCTTCACCTCGTCGCGCAGGTAGTTGGCCAGCTTCGGCATCGCGTCGGCCTGGTTCAGCGAGGTGCGGAAGATGTAGGGGTTGCCCTGCTTGGTGAAGGCCGATGCCTCGCCGCCGACGATCTGCGGCACGGCGGCCCGCTGGGTGATCTGCATCGACGCGCTGATCGGGCCGGAGAAGATCGGGCCGAGCACGACATAGGCGTCCTCGTCCACCGCGCGCTGGACGGCGGCGCGGGTGGCGCCCGGATTGGTCTGGCTGTCGTAATGGGTCACCGCGATCGGACGGCCGAGAATGCCGCCCTTGGCGTTGATCTCCTTCACCGCCAGATCGACGCCGTTCTTCCAGTTGGTGCCGGCGGGGGCGCCCGGACCGGACAGCTCGATGACGTCGATCAGCTTGACGGGATCGGCCGCCTGCGCCGGTCCGCCAAGGGCCAGCAGCGACGCGGCCACTGAGGCTGTGAGTGCGATGGCGGCGGTGAAGGTCCCGGTGATCATGGTCTCTGTCCTCCCTGTTGCCTTGTTTCCCCGGTTTTCCACGGGCTTTGATCGACGGGGCAGTATGGAGAAAGGGATATCTGTTAAAAGCTGATGATCGTCACTTTCCGCGGTGACGAAAGTCATTATAACGAATTGTCAGCGAAACGGTGCAATCGGGGCTCAGCGCCTTGCGCTCCGCACCGCCTTGACCGCCAGTTCCGTCCTCGACTGGACGCCCAGCTTCTCCATGATGCGGCTGACGTAGTTCTTCACCGTGCCTTCGGCCAGGAACAGCGTGGCGGCGATCTGGCGGTTGCTCTGGCCCTGGGCGATCAGGTCGAGGATCGCCTGTTCCCGCTCGGTCAGCGCGGCGAGATCGCAGGGGGCGTCGCCTCGCTGCGGATCGGCCGGCCGCGACCGCCGCAGTTCGTCGAAGAGCTTGCGGGCGACATTGGGGGAAATCCGCGACTCTCCCCGCATGACGCCGCGGATGGTGTCGAGGATCTCGGCTTCCGACGCGTCCTTCAGCAGATAGGCGGCGGCACCGGCGGAGATCGCGCCGAACACGAGGTCGTCGGTGTCGAAGGTGGTCAGGATCACCACCTGTGTTCCGGGAAATTCGGCCAGGATGCGGGTGGTTGCGGCGATGCCGCCCAGCCGCGGCATCTGGATGTCCATCAGAATGACGTCGGGGCGGAAGCGGCGGCACATCTCCACCGCCTCGATCCCGTCGGCCGCCTGACCGACCACCTCGATGTCCGGCTCCAGCGACAGCAGGCTGGCGAATGCGCGCCGGATCAACTGCTGGTCCTCGACGATCACGATGCGGATGACGGTCATTGGGTTCCCGGAAATCGGACGCGCGGAATTGCTTTGGAGCCGCAGCAATCCGCTTTATTGACTGGGCTGGGTGTGGTGTCGAGAGGAATTGGGGCGGAAGGTGGGCATGTCGGCTGTCACTGTGACCAGGTCTTCCCCGCCGGTGTTCGTCCGGATTATGCGGGAGTTGGACCCCCGCCTGCGGCTGGCGGCGGCGGTCGGCTGGTCGATCGCCCTGGTGTCGCTGGCGGTGGCGCTGGTCGTCGGGCTGCTGACCATGCGCGAGGCGCGCGAAGCGCTGGAGCGTGAGATCGGCCAGCTTTACGCCACCCACGCGCAACGGCTGATCGACACCATCGACACCAATCTGGCCGGGCGGCGCGACTGGATCGCGGCATCGGCGAAGCTGGTCGGCTTCCGCGACGGCGACCTGTCCGGCCCCGACCGCCAGCAGGCGCTGACCGACCTGAAGGCGGCGCTGAATGAGGTGGAGTGGGCCGGCATCGTCGATCTGAACGGCGTGGTGGTCGCCGGCACCGATGGGCTGCTGGTCGGGCGCTCGGTCGGTTCCCGGCCCTGGTATACCGGCGCCTTTGTCGGCCCCTACATCGGCGACGTGCAGAACGAGCTGCTGCTGGACCAGGCGCTTCCGCCGACGCGCAACGGCGAACCTCGCCGCTTCGTCGAGCTGTCGGCGCCGATCCTCGACCGCGCCGGCAACATCCGCGGCGTGCTGGCGGTCACGCTGGGCTGGTCCTGGATCGAAGCCTTGCAGCGGGGCACGCTCGCCGCGCTGAGGGACCGGCCCAGCGCCGAGATCCTGCTGCTGGGGATCGACGGCACCGTGCTGTTCGGCTCGCCGCAGACGCCGCGCCGCAGCCAGATCGATCTGTCGGCCTATCCGTTCGGCACCTCACACCGCGTCGACCGCGGGCTTCTGGCCGGCCTGGCACGCAGCACCGGCTTCGCCGACTTTCCCGGCCTGGGGTGGAGCGTGATGGTCCGCGAACCGGCGGCGCTCGCCTTCCGCGCCGCCGACCGGGCGTCCCTGTCGATCTTCGCCGCGATCGCGCTGGGCGGGCTGGTCGCCACGCTGGTCAGCGTCCTCGTCACCGGCCGGATCATGCGACGGCTGGCCGCCGTGGCCGCAGCGGCCGACGATCTGCGGACCGGCCGCAAAACCCAGTTCGAGGCGCCGGGCAGTGACGACGTGGCAGGTGGGAAAGGCGGGAGCCGCGACGAAGCCGGCCGGATCGGCCGGTCCATCGCCTCGCTGATCGGCACCTTGCAGCAGGCGAATGCCGATCTGTCGGCCGTCAACGAGGTGCTGGACGCCCGCGTGGCGGAGCGCACGCGCGAGATCGAGCGGCTGAGCAACGAGGCGCGGGCGGCGGCGCTGGTGCGGGAGCGGCTGCGGATTTCTCGCGATCTGCACGACACCGTTGCCCACACCCTGCTGGGCCTGCTGACCCAGATCCGCCTGATCCGCCGGCTGGCGGAGGCCGACCCGTCCCGCCTTCCCGCCGAAATCCGCCACGCGGAGGCGGCGGCGCAGGAGGGGCTGGTCCATGCCCGCAGCGCGGTGTCGCAGTTGCGCTATTCCCCCGTGCGCGACGACGGGTTCGGGCCGGCTTTGCGCCGTCTGGTCTCGCTCCTTCAGGACCGGACGGCGTCGCGGCTGGTCCTTACCGTGGCGGCGGAGGTGGAGGCGTTGACTGGTCAGACCGCCGAAACCCTCTACCGCATGATCGAGGAGGCGTTGCGCAACGCCGTCCGCCATGCCGATGCGGCGACGATCCATGTCGAGGTCGCCGTGGACCGGATGTCCGGCATGGACCCGAATGGCGGGGAGGGCGGACTGGTGACGATCGTCCGCGACGACGGGCGCGGCTTCGACGTCGTGGCCAACCCCTCCGACCATTTCGGCCTGATTGGCCTGCGGGAGCAGGCCGAACTGATTGACGCCGGGCTGTCCGTCGACAGCACCCCGGGCCAGGGCACCTGCGTCACCATCAGCATGCCACTGGCTTCATTGGGGATCGCCCCCCACCTGGGCTGACAGGCGGGAGGAAGACAGCCTGCCTTCGCCCCGGCCGAAGGCAGGCTGTGGCAAAGCCGCATTGTGACGATCCGCCGCATCGATCAAGCTTGTTCCTGACGACGAGGCCGACAGGAGGGGAAGGACGAAGCATGGCCCTGCTGGATCGCGACAATGCCGGACCCAAGAAGGCCGGACATGACGGGAAAGGCCTGATGGACGGGGTCGACCGCCGGCTGCTGGTGGTGGTGCTGGCCCTGACGCTGCTGACCCTGCTGGCGGTGCTGGACCAGTACCGGCCGACGCCGGGATCGGCGGTGCCGGTGGACTGGCAATTGCCCTCGGTGGAGTTGCCGCGGACGGTGCCGATGGCGACGGCGCCAAGCCCGCGCCCGGACGAGCTGCTTGGGGCGGACTGATCCCGGTGAGAATGATGCGGGCCAAATGATTCGGGTCAGCCGACCGGCGGGGTTTCGCCGCCGTCGCCAAGCGGGCGTTCCATCAGCACGCCGTCCAGCCAGCGGCCGAACTTGAAGCCGACCGCCGGCAGGATGCCGACGGGACGGAAGCCACAGGCGCTGTGCAGGCCGATGGAACCGTGGTTGGCGCTATCGCCGATCGCCGCGATCATCCGGCGGTAGCCGGCCGCCTCGCACATCTCGATCAGCGGGATCATCAGCGCCCGGCCGATGCCGCGCCGGCCCATGCCGTCGGCGACATAGACGGAATTCTCCAGCGTGAAACGGTAGGCGCTGCGGGTGCGGTAGGGACCGGCATAGGCGTAGCCGGCCAGCCGCCCGTCGCACTCCGCCACCAGATAGGGCAGGCCGCGTCCCAGGATGTCGGCACGGCGGCGGGCCATCTCCGCCTCGTCCGGCGGAACCTCCTCGAAGGAGGCGGTGCCGTGCAGCACGTGGCGGGCATAGAGCGCGGTGATGGCGGGAATATCGGCATCGGCGGACGCCCGCACGGTGATGGCGGACCCAGCGGTGGAAACCATGATTTTCAGCTCCGGTCAGGACGGTCGGCGGGAAGAAGAAGGGCGCAGACGGTCGCCAACCCGCCGCCGACGCCGAGAAGCGCGAAACCCCATCCCCATCCGGAGCCGCCGGCCCCACCGGCATGATCCAGCACCAGACCGACCGCCAGAGGGGCTGCACCGCCGGCGCCGAAACCCAGGATGGAGCGCACGGCGAGTGCCGCCCCCAGGCTGCCCGGCTCGACCGATTCGGTCATCGCCGTCGACAGCACGGGTGAATCGCCAAGCGCGGAAAATCCGTAAAGCGCCGCCACCGCCAGCACCAGCGCCAGCGGCATTCCGTCCATCCAGCCGATGGAGACGGAGCAGGCGGCTCCCAGCACGCCCATCGCCACCAGCACCAGTCGCCGGCCCAGCCGGTCCGATGCGCGCCCCATCAGCAGCGAGGACAGGAAGCCCGAGAGATGGATGGCCCCAGCGATCCACAGACCGCGCACGCCGGCCCCACCCGATCCAGCCAGACTTGCGCTGAGGAAGGCGGGCAGCCAGGCCCACATGCCGAGCAGCTCCCAGCAATGGGCTGTGTAGCCGGCGGTCAGCAGGAAGGAACGGCGGTCGGCCAGGAAACGGAAGGCGCCGCGCAGCCGCCGCGTCGATCCGCCCGCAACCAGATTGGGCCGGCCATGCAGCCCCGGCGTGGCGAGCAGCGCCGCCAGCAGCGGTCCCAGGCCGCAGGCGATGAAGGCGGCCTCGTAGCCCATGCGCTCCGCCAGCCCGGCGGCGAGCGCGATGGAGGCGAAATAGCCGAGTGACCCGGCCGCCAACAGCCAGCCCACCGCCGCGCCGCGCCGCGCCGCCGGTACACCCTGCGCCACCAGCATGATGGAGGGGGCGTAGGTGCCGCCTTGGGTCAGCCCCATCAGCGCGAACAGCAGCAACCCGCTTTCCGCCGAGCGGGCGAAGAAGGCGAAGGCGATCCCGGTCAGTGCCGTCGCCCAGCTTGCCCATAGGAAGACACGCTTGGCTCCAAGGCTGTCGGCGAACCAGGAGGAGCCCACCAGCGACAAGGCATAACCGACGTTGAAGGCGGTCTGGATCGAGCCGGCCTCTCCCGCCGACATGCCCCAGGCCTGCATCGCCGGCCCCAGCGCGCCGGCATAGACCATGAATGACAGCGATGTGGCAAAGCGGCTGGCGCACAGAAGCACGAGCCAGATCGGGCGCGGCGCGGGGGCGGGAGTGGTGATGGCGGCGGTCGTCATGGGCACACCGTCGCGGACTGGCGAAGGAAAGGCAAATTTATTGATTTGATCCCAATCATAAGGAAAACTATGGGTATGCGCGGCCTGAACCTCGACCAGCTCATTACCTTTGCCACCGTCGTCGAGCATGGCGGCTTCACCGAGGCGGCCGGGCGGCTCGGCCTGACCCAGCCGGCGGTCAGCATGCAGATCCGCAATCTGGAGGAGCGCTTCGGCGTGCGGCTGGTGGAGCGGGTGGGCAAGCGTGCCCTGCCGACCGCCGCCGGGCGAGACCTGCTGCCCTTCATCCGCCGCCTGCGCGAGGAAGTGGAGGCGGCATCGGCCGCCATGGGCCGCCACCGTGCCGGGCAGGTCGGGCGCGTGCGCATCGGCACCGGTGCCACCGCCTGCATCTATCGCCTGCCGCCGATCCTGACGGCACTGCGCACCGCCCATCCCGGGCTGGAGATCATCGTCGTCACCGGCAACACGCCTGACATCCTGGATGCGGTGGAGGGTGGAACGCTCGATCTGGCGTTGGTCACGCTGCCGGCGGGCAGGCCTGGACTGTCGATCGAAGCGGTCTGTGACGAAGAGCTGGTCTGCGTCGGTCCCCGCGACGATGGAGATCCACTGAGGCCGGCCGTCGCCCCGGCGGCGCTGGCGGATGAAACGTTGATCCTTTACGAGCGTGGCGGGACCATGCGGGCGGTGATCGACGGCTGGTTCATGGCCGGCGGCATCCAGCCACGTCCCGCGATGGAGCTGGGCAATGTCGAGGCGATCAAGAACCTCGTCGCCGCCGGGCTTGGCCGGTCGATCCTGCCATCTGTCACTGTGGCCGGTCCGCAGGATTGTGACCGTTTCGCAGTCCAAGCTTTGACGCCGCCATTAATCCGCACGCTTGGGTTGGTATTGCGGCGTGACAAAGTGCTTGATGTCGGCGTGCGGGCGATGGTGAAGGCGATCACCGATATGCGGTAGCAAAGTCAGTAAAATTTCGAGGTATCAAAATCGTCCGGAATATTGCTTTTGGAAGGTTTACAGCGGCTTTAGGCATTGCGCACTCTCGACGTTCGAGATTTTTATTTCTCTTTGGGCGCCTATGACCAAACAGAAGTCCGTCCCGAATGAGCCCGCCGACGACCGAACGGGAGACGGGTGGGACCGGCCTGCCCAATCGGAGGCGGAGCTGCGGGCAAGGCTGGCGGTATTGGAGGAGGAGAATGCCCGGCTCCAGTCGGCACTGTCCGCCTCCTCCACCAGTTGCGACGACCTGCTGACGGTTACGGCGTTGAACGAGGATCTGCGCAGCGCTTTCAGCGCGCTGGAGCGCAGCCGCGCCGCCCACGCCGACAGCGAAAGGCGGCTGCGCGCAATTCTGGACAGCGCCGTCGGTCACGCCATCCTCACCCTGGCTCCGGACGGCCGGATGACCAGCTGGAACCCCGGTGCCGTCCGCATCCTGGGCTGGACGGAGGAGGAGGCGCGGGGCCAGCCGGTCGACATTCTGTTTCCGCCGGAGGAGGCCGCCGCCGGCATGCCCGACGCGCTGCGGCTTCGCGCGCTGGCCGAGGGCCGAGTCCAGGAAGAGCGCAGCTTTTGCCACCGGAACGGCTTCACCGTCTGGGCCGCGCTGACCATCCTGCCGCTCCAGGGTGACGAGGAGGGATTCCTGTGGATCCTGCACGACCGCTCCGACGAGCGGCGGATCGAGGAGGCCATCGCCGACGCGCGGCGGCGCGCGACCGACATTCTGGACAGCATCGACGAGGCTCTGGTGGCGCTGGATGGCGATTACCGCGTCATCTACCAGAACCGTCGCGCCGAGCAGCTCGACCACCAGTCGCTGTCGGCGATGCGCGGCCGCCGGCTGTGGGAGGTGTGGCCGCAGTTCGCCGGGGCTGATCTGGAGACGCTGTGCCGCAGGACGATGAACGAACGGCAGCCGACCGCCATCGAAAAGCGGTTCGACGGCGAGGATACCACCCTGTGGCTGGAGGTCCGCTTCCTGCCGACGCCGGAGGGGGTGGGCTGTTTCTTCCGCGACATCACCATGCGCAAGCGGGCGGAAGAGGAAGCCCGCGCCTCGCACGAGCGGGCGGTGAAGATTTTGGAAAGCATCAGCGACGCCTTCTATGCGGTCGATCACCAGTGGCGCTTCACCTACATCAACCGCAAGGCCGAGCAGGTCTGGGGCCGGTCGCGCGACACCCTGCTGGGCCGCCTTGTCTGGGAGGCCTTCCCCAAGGTGCTGGGCAGCGAAGCTTTCGAGGCGCAGAAGCAGGCGGTCCGCGAAGGCCGGGAAATGACTATCGAGGTGGTGTCTCCCACCATGGGCAACTGGGTGGAGGCCAGCATCTATCCCAGTTCCGACGGCCTTTCGGTCTATTTCCGCGACATCACCGCCCGCCGGCAGGCGCAGCAGGCGTTGTTGCAGGCGAAGGAGACTGCGGAGGCTGCCGACCTCGCCAAGGGCAAGTTCCTGGCTGCCGCCAGCCACGATCTGCGCCAGCCGCTTCAGGCGCTGCTGCTGTTCGTCGACGTGCTGAAGCCGCATGTGCAGGGTAGCCAGGGCGCCAACGCGCTGATGCATCTGGGCCGCGGGCTGGACGCGCTGAAGGAGCTGCTGGACAGCCTGCTCGACATGTCGCGGCTGGATGCCGGCGTGGTCCAGCCGAACATCGAAAACGTGTCGATCATGCCGCTGTTCGACCACATCGCCGCTTCCTACCGGCCAGTGGCAGCGGCCAAGGGGCTGGAACTGCACGTTCTTTCCTGCAATGCCGCCGCCCGCACCGACCGCACCCTGCTGACCCGCATGGTGCGCAATCTGGTGGAAAACGCCCTGCGCTACACCGAGAGCGGCCGGATCGACATCGAATGCCGGCGGGCCGGCGGGCGGCTGCTGATCGAGGTGCGCGACACCGGCATCGGCATTCCGCCCGATCATCTGGAGAGCATCTGGGAGGAGTTCCATCAGGTTGGCAACCCGGAGCGCGACCGCAACCGCGGGCTCGGTCTGGGATTGGCCATCGTGCGGCGGCTATCCTTGCTGCTGAACCATCCGGTGGACGTCACCTCGAAGCCGGGGCAGGGAACCAGCTTCGTCATCGCGCTGCCGGTCGGCCGCGCGGTCGAGTTGGCGGCGACCGCGGCGGAGGCGGCGACCGCCGGCCGCGGGCGCTTCGCCGTGGTGGTGGACGACGACGCCATCGTTCTGCTGGGGCTGGAGACGATCTTCCGCGAATGGGGCTATGAGGTGCTGGTCGCCGGCTCGGCCCAGAAGGCGGTGGAGGGGTTGAGCCGCATGGGCCGCCGCCCGGATCTGATCGTCGCCGATTACCGCCTGCGCGAAGGCCGCTATGGCACCGAGGCGGTGGCCCGCATCCGCGCGCTGTACGACAACCCCGGCAATCCTTCTGTCTCTGGCCCGATCCCCGGCCTGATTCTGACCGGCGAGACCGGTCCCGAGTGCGAGCGCGATGCTGCCGCCCATGGGCTGGGCATCATCCACAAGCCGGTGACGCCGCGCCAGCTCGGCCACGCCCTGGGCGAATTGCTGGGAGCGTCCTGAAGGGCGGGGCAGGAAGGGGGCACGCCGCCCTCTCAGCCCCGCCCGTCCAGGAAGGCGCTCAGCTGTTCCGCCGCCTGCATGACATGGCGGACCACGATGTCGCAGGCGCCCTCCGTATCGCCGGCGCGGCAGGCCGCCAGCAGGGCGTGATGCTCGTCCTGGGAGCGCGGATGGTAGCCGAGCGCCGAGAACTGGAAGCGCAGATAGCGGTCGGCGGCGGCCAGATGCTGTTCCACCAGCGCCAGCAGGCGCGGCCGGCCGGCGCGGGCGTAGAGCGTCATGTGGAAGCGCCGATTCAATTCCCCCATCCGCTCTCCTGGCCGGCCGGGATCGGCCTCGGCATCCATCTCCGTGATCAGGTCGGCGGCCAGAGCGAAATCGTCCGCCGTCAGATGCGGCAGCGACAGCCGCAGTGCCGCTGGTTCCAGCGCCGCCCGGATGGCGCCAATGTCCGCCGAATCCTCCGCCGAGATCTCCGCCACCACGGCGCCCCGGTGGGGATGGAACTCCACCAGGGCGCGGGCCTCCAACTGGCGTAGCGCCTCGCGCACCGGCATGCGGCTGACGCCGAAGGCGGCGGCGAGATCCTCCTGCCGCAACGGGGCGCCGGCCGGAAGGGCCCCCTCAAGGATCGCCTCGCGCATCGCCGCCTCGACGAATTCGGTCGCGGTGCGGAAGCGCGGCCGGTTGCGCGCGATCAGCACGGTCAGGTCGGGAGCGGGGCTGTCGGTGGAGTGGGGCATAGGGCGGCCTGAGAGGTGAGAAAACGCTTGCCTGGATATTGGATCCAATTTACCTGTCGAGTCCTCTCCTGTCCATGCATGCGAAAGGACCGGCCATGACCGGCTCGTCATCCGCCGAGCAGACCGTTTCCACCGCTCCGGGCCGCGGCCTGTCGCCCTCGGCGCTCGCCACCGGCGGGCTGGTGGCGCTGGTCGGTTATGCCAGTTCGGTCGCGGTGGTGATCCAGGGGCTGGCGGCGGTCGGGGCCGATACGGCGCAGATCACCTCCGGGCTGGTGGCCGTCGGCTTCTCCATGGGGCTGTCGGCGATCTGGCTGGCCTGGACGCAGCGCAAGCCGATCAGCGTCGCCTGGACGACGCCGGGTATGGCGCTGCTGGCGGCGACCGGCCCGGTGGCCGGCGGTTTTCCGGCGGCGGTGGGGGCCTTCCTGACGGTGGGCGCGCTGATCATGGTGGCGGGGCTGTGGCGGCCGCTCGGACGCTGGATCGGGGCGATCCCGAAGCCACTCGCCAACGGCATGCTGGCCGGGCTGCTGCTGAAGCTGTGCCTGGCGCCCTTCATGGCGATCGGGCAGGCGCCGGGGTTGGGGTTGCTGGTGCTGGCGACCTGGGCGGTGGTCGGGCGCGTCGCCCGGCTCTATGCGGTGCCGGCGGCGGTCGCGGTGGCGCTGGCGGCGATGGCGATGAATCCGCCGGTCTCTGGTGCGCTGCCGGCCGATCCCTGGCCGACGCTGTCGCTGGTCGCCCCGGCCTTCACCTGGGAGGCGCTGGTCGGCCTGGCCCTGCCGCTTTTCGTCGTCACCATGGCGTCGCAGAACATCCCCGGCCTGGCGGTGCTGGCGACCTTCGGCTACACGCCGCGGGTGCCGCCGGCCTTCCTGGCGACCGGCTTCGCCTCGGCCCTGACCGCACCGTTCGGGGCGCCGACCGTCAATCTGGCGGCAATCACCGCGGCCATGTGCGCCGGCCCCGATGCCGATCCCCGGCCGGAGCGGCGCTGGCAGGCCGCTGTCACTGGCGGTTTCGGCTACATCGCGCTGACGGCGCTGGCGGCGATCACCGCGACGTTGGTCACCCGCTCCCCGCCGATCCTGATCGAGGCGGTGGCCGGGCTGGCGCTGATCGGCGCTTTCGGCGGCTCGCTGCTGGCGGCGGTGCAGGCGGAGGAAGAGCGGATTCCCGCCCTGGTCACGCTGCTGGTGACTGCATCGGGCCTGTCCTTCTTCGGGGTCGGGTCGGCCTTCTGGGGCCTGCTGTTCGGCGGGGCGATGCATGTGGTGCACCGGTGGCGCCCCGCCGGAGCATAAGAAACGTCAGCCCTGCTCGATCAGGTCGGCGCAGGCGTTCACCGCGGCGGCGGCGTAGGGGCGGATGCGCGGCGGGATCTGCGACGGGTTGATGCCCGGCCCGAGGATGCCGACGCCGACCGGCTTCATGAACTGAAGCTGGAGGTCGATCAGGCTGCTGATGACCGCATGTCCCATGACGTTGCCGTGTTCGGTCTCGCCCCGCTCGATGATGCCCAGCGCCACCGCGCCGGCGACGTCGTCGCGCATCAGCAGGCGCTTGATCGCCAGCGGCTTTTCCATCGAGCCGGGAACCCAGACCTCCGCCACGATACCGAGGCCACGGCTGGCGGCGACGGTGCGCGCCTCGTCCAGCATCTCTTCCACCTCTTTGCGGTGGAACCGTCCGAGCACGATGCCGATGTTGCTCACCCTCTGCGTCTCCCATGTTGGCGGTGTAACCTTCACCCAAACTGTCGCGTCGCCGCGCAAAGCGCAAGGGCTGTCGCGCGGCAGCATTGCAGGGCTTGCGTGTTCGAAGATTTCCTCTGATCTTCATAAAGTTTCCTGCATAAATTCCGCCGCTTTGCGGTAATACCCAAGCTTCGGGCAAGCAAGCTTAGGACAAAACCTTATGGACAGGCCCGGGCTTGTCGGGTGGACTGTTGCCAAGTGCGACAGGCCGTCGCACGGCGCTACAATTCAGAACAAATTGGTCGCCGCCGTATTTCTTACGACTATGTAATAATATGGGCGTGGCCGAAATGAGCGACCCGCAGAATGGGGACGTGGTTTCGGCAGGAGAACGAGCAGGCGATTCCGGAACGGCAGTCATGTTGAAAGGTGCGATCGAATACGCGCCATCGACCTTCGAGGAGCGGGGAGCCGCGGTGGCCTTCACCACGCCGCTGCTGTCACAGACCCGCGTGCGCCGCGGCGAGCGGTCGAAGCTCGAGGTGCTGATCCCCAGCCTGTCGCAGGGCATGGGCATCTATGTCGTCGCCTGGAAAGCGGTGCCGGACATGGTGTCGATGACCATGCACGACCGCTACCTGCACAATCTGATCGTGAAGGAGGAGGCCTGCTCTCCCTACGATATCCGGCGGGCGACGTTGAGGGCGGCGCGGCGCGGGCTTGCCGGGCCGAAAGCCGCGCAGGCCGCGCGCCGGGCGCTGGACGAGGACGAGGAGCAGGGCACCCTCACCCATTACCTGCTGATTCTGGCGATCCTGAAGGCGGTCGGGCTGGAATCGCCGGAGATGCTGAAGGCCGGCATCGACACCGACGAGGGTCAGCGGCTGACCCGGCAGATGATGACGCGCGCGGCGGAAAGCCTGCGCATGGACGCCACGCTGCTCTATGCCCGGCTGGCCGACATCGCTGTCGTCGCCGCCCCGGTGGGGCTGGCGCACTCGCCTCGGCCCGGCCGGTTGACGCGCGGGCTGAACGATCTGAAGGGGTTTCGCGACAGCATGACCGGTTGGGCGCGCGACGTGCCGAGCGATGCCGCCCCCGTGGCGGAGTTCTGTGCGGAGGTGGCGCAGCACACCATCGCCATCGGCGACGCGGTGATGGGTGACTTCCACCGCCGGATCGACGCCATCGGGCCGCTGATGCGCGATTGGGAGAGCGAGATCGTCCGCATCCGGGCCCAGGCCGCCCGCATGGCCTGGCTGCTGGACGGCTGGAGCCACATCACCGGCGCCTGGGAGATGGCGCAGGCGGAAGACCATCACCAGCAGGCCGCCGCCGTCAACGACCTGTTCCGCATCTTGCCGCTGCTGCCGCGCAGGGAGTCGAGCCGCAACTTCGTCGAGGATTCCAAGCAGGTCAAACTGGCCCATCGCCGTTCCGTCCGCATGCTGGAGGACTGGCGCACCGGCCAGATGGACATCGACGCCATCCGCCGGATCGAGGCGGTCAAGGCGCGCGCGCCATGATCGAGCGCGCGGCGGCGGAACGGGGCAAGGTCGACCGCCTGCCGGGGCTGGAGAACCGGCTGTTCGACATCCCCGAGGAGAAGTTCATCGAGGTGGTCCGGCTGCTGGAGCGGGTGCGCGACCATCCGGACGTGCGCCAGACCTTCGCCGCCATCCGTCCGCGTCTGGTCCAGGTGCGCCCCGGCCGCCGGCCGACGCTGAAGCGTGTCCTGTGCATGCCGTTCGAGGATGTGTTGGAAAGCTTCGGCGGTGTCGACGTGCCGCTCGGCCGCATCGAGCGGCGGGTGATCGACCCGGTGTGGCGGCTGGTGACGGAGTGCGGCGACACCGCCCTGATCGACCAGCTCGACCGGCAGGTGCAGGAAACCGCTCCCGGCAATCTGAACGCCCTGCGCAACATCGGGCGCCGGCTGTGGCCGATGGCCGCCCAAGCGATCCGGGCTGCGGTGGAGCAGGGCGCGGGCCGGCAGGCTCTGTGGCGCGTGCTGAACGGCGACGAGGAGATGAAGCGGCAGGTGCTGGACGTCGCCGCCTTCCTGGAAATGGGGCTGACGGTCGAATCATTGAAGGACGCGCTGGCGCCGAAGCCGCTGACTGTGCTGGAGGACCGGCATGTCGTCGCCATCGAACAGGCGGCCCAGGCGGTGGCGCGGCAATCGACCGGGCTGGTCTACTACCTGCTGCTGGTCGCGGCCTCGCGCATGGCGAGCCCGGCCGACCTGCTGACGGTGCTGAGCGATCTGGATTTTGGCAAGGCGCGCCGCGAACAGCCTGTGATCTTCGCCCAGCTGAGCGGGCTGGTCGTCACCAATCTGGAGGAGCGCTCGGCTAGGCTCGACGGCAACGGCTACAGCGCCGGGCCGGACCGGGCGGCCGTCGCCATGGCGCCGGAGGAAGCCATCGCCATCGCCGAGCGGCTGGTCGCCAGCGTCAACACCACCTCCGCCGTCATGGATTTCCTGGCCGATCCTGTCTATCGCGAGCGGCTGGACGCGGTGAAGGCGGCGGTGCGGACCATGGTGGCCGGCACCGTGCTGGACACCGCACCCGCCGGCATCCTGACCGCCGTCCCGGCCCCGGCCGAGGATGGCCGTCCCGCCCCGGTGGACGAGAACGCCCAGGAGGCAGCCGAGGATCACGCCCGCGCCCTGCGCCGCTGTGAAGGGCTGGCTGAGGCGCTGGGCCTGCACGAGCCGCTGAAGGACGCGATGGCGTCGATGGAGAAGGGGCTGCTGGTGCGGGCGCATGCGCTGCTGGCGCAGTATCCCAATGCCGCCGGCGACCCGGAAGACGCGGAAACGGCGGAGATCACCCTGTTCTACGCCCTGCGCTTGCTGGAGCTGGTTGCCGGTCCGGCCAAGGCCGACCAACTGCGCGCCGCCATCATGGCCGCGACGGGAGAGTTTGCGGAGGGCGAGGAGGAATAGCCCCGCTCACGACGTCGCCGGCAGGGCGTCCCTGGCTTCGTCCTTCGCCGCGCTCTCGTCGGCATAGCGGCGGGCGAGTACGGCGCCGACCATCAGCTGGATCTGGTGGAACACCATCACGGGCAGCAGCACCAGACCGGCGGTGGCGGGGGCGAACAGCACGCCGGCCATCGGCACGCCGCTGACCAGCGACTTCTTCGACCCGCAGAAGACGATCACCGCCTCGTCGGCGCGGGAGAAACCCAGGCGGCGGCTGAGCAGGGTCGTGCCGATCAGGAAGGCCGCCAGGATGGCGCCGTCGATCAGCACCACCATGCCGAGCGCCGCCGGCGGCACCTGATGCCACAGGCCGTTCACCACCGCCTCGCTGAAGGCGAGATAGACGACCAGCAGGATCGAGCCGCGGTCGGTGAATTTCAGCATCGTCCTGTGCCGGGCCGCCCAGGCGCCGATCCAGCGCCGCAGAAGCTGTCCGGCGACGAAGGGCAGCAGAAGCTGCGCGGCGATCGTCTCCAGCGTGTCGAGCGACAGCGCCGACCCCTGCACCTTCAGGAACAGCGCCACCAGCAGCGGCGTCATCAGGATGCCGGAGATGTTGGACAGGGTCGAACTGCACACCGCCGCCGCCACGTTGCCGCGCGCCATCGAGGTGAAGGCGATGGAGGACTGGACGGTGGAGGGCAACAGGCAGAGGAACTGCACGCCGATGGCCACCGCCGGCGGCAGCAGGCTGTGCGGCAGCGTTTCCACCACCGCCCAGCCGATCAGCGGAAAGGCGACGAAGGTCAGGCAGAAGATCAGCAGGTGCAGCCGCCAGTGCGCGATACCCGCCACCACCTCCTCCCGCGGCAGCCGGGCGCCGTGCAGGAAGAACAGCAGCGCGATGGCAGCTTCCGCCAGCCAGTGCACGCCCTGGGCGAATTGCCCCTGCACCGGTAGCACGGTCGCCAGACCGACGGTCGCCACCAGGGCCATGGTGAAACCGTCCATGTTCGGGCGCGGCACGCGGATCATTGGTTGGTCCCTCAAATCGATGGTGCGGGCCGGATATAACGCGGCACCACCTGATATAACCGCCGTTGGGGTTCTGGAATACAGTATCCACGATGCATGGCAGCTTTGAAAAGATTGGGGAAATCCGGCACGCCCCGCGATTTTTCCACGATGCGGAAATACACCGCGCTGGCGATCGGGTGCTAATTCCCTGAGGCTGAATGGGTTTTTGACCTGCTCCCCTTGCCCCTTGCCATGCGCCCTGCCATACGGTAACGTATGGTCAAAGAACGGATGATTTCCCAGGGGAGCGATACGTCCATGCTGTCCAACCAGTACCCCAGCCTGAATTTCGACCTCGGCGAGTCGGCCGACATGCTGCGCGATTCGGTCCGCAGCTTTGCCGCCAACGAGATCGCCCCCCGCGCCGCCGAGATCGACCACAGCAACGAGTTCCCGAACGAGCTGTGGCGCAAGATGGGCGACCTCGGCATCCTCGGCGTCACGGTGGAGGAGGAGTATGGCGGCGCCGGCATGGGCTATCTGGAGCATGTCGTGGCGATGGAGGAGGTGTCCCGCGCCTCCGCTTCGGTGGGGCTCAGCTACGGCGCCCACTCCAACCTCTGCGTCAACCAGATCCGCAAGAACGGCAACGAGGAGCAGAAGCGCCGCTATCTGCCCAAGCTGATCTCCGGCGAACATATCGGCGCGCTGGCGATGTCGGAGCCTAATGCCGGGTCGGACGTGGTGTCGATGAAGCTGCGGGCCGAGAAGAAGGGCGACCGCTACGTCCTGAACGGCACCAAGATGTGGATCACCAACGGCCCCGACGCCGACACGCTGGTGATCTACGCCAAGACCGACCTCGCCGCCGGCCCGCGCGGCATCACCGCCTTCCTGGTGGAGAAGGGCTTCAAGGGCTTCTCGGTGGCGCAGAAGCTGGACAAGCTGGGCATGCGCGGTTCCAACACCGGCGAGCTGGTGTTCGAGGATTGCGAGGTGCCGGAGGAGAACGTCCTGGGCGGCGTCGGCCGCGGCGTGAACGTCCTGATGTCCGGCCTGGATTACGAGCGCGCGGTGCTGTCCGGCGGTCCGCTCGGCATCATGCAGGCCTGCATGGACGTGGTGATCCCCTATGTCCACGACCGCAAGCAGTTCGGCCAGTCCATCGGCGAGTTCCAGCTGATGCAGGGCAAGATCGCCGACATGTACACGATCATGAACGCTGCCAAGGCCTATGTGTACGCCGTCTGCAAGGCCTGCGACCGCGGCGAGACCACCCGCAAGGACGCCGCCGCCGCCATCCTGTTCTCCGCCGAAAAGGCGACCTGGATGGCGCTGGAGGCCATTCAAACGCTGGGGGGCAACGGCTACATCAATGAATACCCGACCGGCCGCCTGCTGCGCGACGCCAAGCTCTACGAGATCGGCGCCGGCACCAGCGAGATCCGCCGCATGCTGATCGGGCGCGAGCTGTTCAAGGAAACGGCCTGAAGGCCGGAAGACCGCGTGAAGCGGTTCGGCAAAGCATAGAGAGCATCGAGGGAAAGGGACCGACCACCATGACCGACAGCATCGTCATCGCCGCCGCCGTCCGCACGCCGATGGGCGGCTTCCAGGGCGACCTCATGGGCCTGACCGGCCCGCAGCTGGGCGCCGTCGCCATCCAGGCGGCGCTGGAGCGCTCGGGCCTGCCCACCGACGCGGTGGACGAGGTGTTCATGGGCAACGTGCTGTCGGCCGGTCTGGGCCAGGCCCCGGCGCGCCAGGCGGCGCTGGGCGCCGGGCTGCCGAAAGGCGTCGGCTGCACCACCATCTCCAAGGTCTGCGGCTCGGGCATGCGGGCGGTGATGTTCGCCCATGACGCGATCAAGGCCGGCTCGGCCAAAATCGTGGTGGCCGGCGGCATGGAGAGCATGTCGAACGCCCCCTACCTGCTGGACCGCGCCCGCGCCGGCTACCGCATGGGCCACGGCAAGGTGCTGGACCACATGTTCTTCGACGGGCTGGAGGACGCCTACGAGAAGGGCCGCCTGATGGGCACCTTCGCCGAGGAATGCGCCAGCAGCTACAACTTCACCCGCGAGGCGCAGGACAATTACGCCATCGAAAGCCTGAACCGCGCCCGCAAGGCGGTGGAGGACGGCTCCTTCAAGGCGGAGATCGCGCCGGTGCTGGTGAAGGGGCGGAAGGGCGACGTGCTGGTCGACACCGACGAGCAGCCGGGCAAGGGCGATCCGAAGAAGATCCCGACGCTGAAGCCGGCCTTCGCCAAGGACGGCACGGTGACGGCGGCGAACGCCTCGTCGATCTCCGACGGCGGCGCGGCGCTGGTCGTCACCACCCGCAGCGAGGCCGACCGCCTCGGCCTGCGGGTGATCGCCGAGATCAAGGGCCACTCCAACCACGCCCAGCAGCCGGCGCTGTTCACCACCGCGCCGGTGGGTGCCATGCAGAAGCTGTTCGAGAAGGTGGGCTGGTCCGCCCGCAACGTCGACCTGTTCGAGATCAACGAGGCGTTCGCCGTGGTGACGATGGCGGCGATGCGCGATCTGGACCTGCCGCACGACAAGGTGAACGTCCATGGCGGCGCCTGCGCGCTCGGGCATCCGATCGGCGCGTCGGGGGCGCGGATCATCGTGACGCTGCTGGCGGCGCTGGAGAAGTACGATTTGAAGCGCGGCGTCGCGTCGCTCTGCATCGGCGGCGGCGAGGCTACGGCGATTGCGGTGGAGCGGGTGTAAGGCATTCCCGCCCCTATTCCCCCTCTCCCCCCAGGGAGAGGGGATCTTAAATAAATGAGGAAACGCCCGATGCACCTGACCGAAGAACAGACCATGGTCCGCGACATGGCCCGCGCCTTCGCGCAGGACCGGCTCGCGCCCACCGCCGCCGAGCGCGACCGCAGCGGTGCCTTTCCCAAGGCCGAACTCGCCGAGATGGGGGAACTCGGCCTGATGGGCATGCTGGTGCCGGAGGAGTTCGGTGGTGCTGCCACCGACCATGTCGCCTACGCGCTCGCCATCGAGGAGATCGCCGCCGGCGACGGTGCCGTCTCCACCATCATGAGCGTGCACAACTCGGTCGGCTGCATGCCGATCCTGAAGTTCGGCACGGATGCCCAGAAGGACCGCTTCCTGAAGCCGATGGCGCGCGGCGAGATGCTGGGCGCCTTCTGCCTGACTGAGCCGCAGGCGGGATCCGACGCCTCGGCGATCAAGACCCGCGCCCGCCGCGACGGCGACCATTGGGTGCTGAACGGCACCAAGCAGTTCATCACCTCCGGCTCGCAGGCCGATGTCGCCATCGTCTTCGCCGTGACCGATCCGGCCGTCGGCAAGAAGGGTCTCAGCGCCTTCATCGTGCCGACCGGCACGCCGGGCTATCAGGTGGCGCGGACCGAGGAGAAGCTGGGCCAGCACTGCTCCGATACCTGCCAGATCGTCTTCGAGGACTGCCGTGTTCCCGCCGACTTGATGCTCGGGGCCGAGGGCGCCGGCTACAAGGTGGCGCTGGCCAATCTGGAAGGCGGGCGCATTGGCATCGCCTCGCAGTCGGTCGGCATGGCGCGCGCCGCGCTGGACCACGCCATCCGCTATGCCCAGGAACGCCAGAGCATGGGTGTGCCGATCATCCAGCATCAGGCCATCGCCTTCCGCCTCGCCGACATGGCGACCCGCGTGGAGGCCGCGCGCCAGATGGTGCTGCACGCCGCGAGCCTGCGCGATGCCGGGGTGCCCTGCATGAAGGAGGCGGCGATGGCCAAGCTGTTCGCCTCCGAGATCGCGGAGAAGGTCTGCTCCGACGCCATCCAGATCCATGGCGGCTATGGCTATCTCAACGACTTCCCGGTCGAGCGCATCTATCGCGACGTCCGGGTCTGCCAGATCTACGAGGGCACCAGCGACATCCAGCGGCTGGTCATCAGCCGCGCGCTCGTCCAGTAACACGTCCAACAACCAAGACCGCCAAACCGGGAGGAAGACGGCATGACCGTCCTGAAGAGCGCCCTGAACGCGCGCTCCGCCGAGTTCCAGGCCAACGCCGACGCCATGCAGGCGCTGGTCGACGATCTGCGCCGGAAGGTTGCCGCCATCCAGCAGGGCGGCGGGGCGAAGGCTCGTGAAAAGCACCTCGCGCGCGGCAAGCTGCTGCCGCGCGAGCGCATCCGCCAGCTGCTCGACGTCGGCTCGCCGTTCCTGGAATTGTCGCAGCTGGCCGCCGACGGCGTCTATGCCGAGGACATCCCGTCGGCCGGCATCATCGCCGGCATCGGCAGCGTCGCCGGGCAGGAGTGCATGATCGTTGCCAACGACGCGACGGTGAAGGGCGGAACCTATTACCCGCTGACGGTCAAGAAGCACCTGCGGGCGCAGGAGATCGCCCAACAGAACAACCTGCCCTGCATCTATCTGGTGGATTCGGGCGGCGCCAACCTGCCGAACCAGGACGAGGTCTTCCCCGACCGCGACCATTTCGGCCGCATCTTCTACAACCAGGCCAACATGTCGGCCGAGGGCATCCCGCAGATCGCCGTGGTGATGGGCAGCTGCACCGCCGGCGGCGCCTATGTCCCGGCGATGTCGGACGAGGCGATCATCGTCCGCAACCAGGGGACCATCTTCCTGGGCGGCCCGCCGCTGGTGAAGGCGGCGACCGGCGAGGTGGTGTCGGCCGAGGATCTCGGCGGCGCCGACGTGCATTCCCGCACCTCTGGCGTCACCGACCATTATGCGATGAACGACGCCCACGCCCTGGCGATGGCGCGCCGCGTGGTGTCGAACCTGAACCGCGCCAAGCACATCGACCTCGACCTCCGCGAGCCGGAGGAGCCGGCCTTCGACCCGCGCGAACTCTACGGCGTCATCCCCAGCGACGCCCGCAAGCCCTTCGACGTGCGCGAGGTGATCGCGCGGGTGGTCGACGGGTCGCGCTTCGACGAGTTCAAGCCGCTCTACGGCACGACGCTGGTGACGGGCTTCGCCCATATCTTCGGCTATCCGGTCGGCATCATCGCCAACAACGGCATCCTGTTCAGCGAATCCGCGCTGAAGGGCGCCCATTTCGTCGAGCTGTGCTGCCAGCGTCGCATCCCGCTGGTGTTTTTGCAGAACATCACCGGCTTCATGGTCGGCCGCAAATACGAGGCCGGCGGCATCGCCAAGGACGGCGCCAAGCTGGTCACGGCGGTCGCCTGCGCCAAGGTGCCGAAATTCACCGTCATCATCGGCGGCAGCTATGGCGCCGGCAATTATGGCATGTGCGGCCGTGCCTACAGCCCGCGCTTCATGTGGATGTGGCCGAACGCCCGCATCTCCGTCATGGGCGGCGAGCAGGCGGCCGGCGTGCTGGCCCAGGTCAAGCGCGACGCCATGGAAGCCCAGGGCAAGCCCTGGTCGGCCGAGGAGGAGGAGGCGTTGAAGGCCCCCATCCGCGCCCAGTTCGAGCGCGAGAGCCACGCCTATTACGCCAGCGCCCGGCTGTGGGATGACGGCATCATCGACCCGGCGGACACCCGCATGGTCCTGGGTTTGGGCCTGTCGGCCTCGCTGAACGCCCCGGTGCCGAAGACGCCCTTCGGCGTCTTCCGGATGTGAGGGAGGCGACCATGAGCGACATCCTTATCGAGGTTGCCGACACCGGCGTCGCCACCATCACCATGAACCGCGGCGACGTCCACAACGCCTTCAACGAGCAGGTCATCGCCGACCTGACCGCCGCCTTCCGCCGGGTGGGCGAGGATCCGGCTGTGCGCGTCGTGCTGCTGCGCGGGGTGGGCAAGAGCTTCTCGGCCGGGGCCGATCTGTCCTGGATGAAGCGGATGGCCGGCTATTCGCGCGAGGAGAATCTGGCCGACGCCATGGGCCTCGCCAGCATGCTGCGGACGCTGGACGAATGCCCGAAGCCGACGGTTGCCGTGGTGCAGGGGCCGGCCTTCGGCGGCGGCGTGGGCCTCGTGTCGGCCTGCGACATCGCCATCGGCGTCGAGACGGCGACCTTCGCCCTGTCGGAGGTGCGGCTGGGCATCATCCCCGCCGCCATCAGCCCCTATGTCATCGCCGCAATCGGCGAGCGCGCCTGCCGGCGCTATTTCCTGACCGGCGAGCGCTTCGGCGCGGCGGAGGCCCATCGCATCGGCCTGCTGCATGAGCTGACCAACGCCGACGGGCTGGAAGAGACGGTGGCGAAGACGGTGAAGAACCTGATGGACAGCGCGCCGACGGCGGTCACCGCCGCCAAGGAGCTGATCCGTGCCGTCGCCCGCCGGCCGCTGACCGAAGAGGTGATGCGCGACACGGCGGAGCGCATCGCCCGCCAGCGCGCCAGCGCCGAAGGCAAGGAGGGCGTCGGCGCCTTCCTCGACAAACGCACCCCGTCCTGGCGGAGCTGATCCACATGTTCGACAAGATCCTGATCGCCAACCGCGGCGAAATCGCCTGCCGGGTCATCCGCACCGCCCGCCGCCTGGGCATCAAGACCGTCGCCGTCCATTCGGAGGCCGACGCCAAGGCCATGCATGTCCAGATGGCCGACGAAGCCGTCTGCATCGGCCCGGCCCCGGTCGGCGAAAGCTATCTGCGCGGCGACGTCATCCTCGACGTGGCGAAGCGCACGGGGGCACAGGCCATCCATCCCGGCTACGGCTTCCTGTCGGAGAATGCCGGCTTCGCCGCCGCCTGTGCCGAGGCCGGTGTCGTCTTCATCGGCCCGCCGATCGAGGCGATCCGCGTCATGGGCTCCAAGGCGGAATCCAAGCGGCTGATGGCGAATGCCGACGTGCCGTTGGTGCCGGGCTATCACGGCACCGACCAGGATTTCGCCACCCTGTCGGCGGAGGCCGCGCGCATCGGCTATCCGGTGCTGGTCAAGGCGTCGGCCGGCGGCGGCGGCAAGGGCATGCGCGTGGTGCGCGCCGCCAGCGAGTTGGCCGACGCGGTGGCCGGCGCCCAGCGCGAGGCCAAGGCCGCGTTCGGCGACGACAGCCTGCTGCTGGAGAAGTATCTCGGCCGGCCGCGCCATGTCGAAATCCAGGTCTTCTGCGACACCCACGGCAACGGCGTCTATCTGTTCGAGCGCGACTGCTCGGTCCAGCGCCGCCACCAGAAGGTGATCGAGGAGGCGCCGGCCCCCAACCTTCCCGACGACCTCCGCCGCCGCATGGGCGAGGCGGCGGTCGCCGCCGCCAAGGCGGTGAACTATGTCGGTGCCGGCACCGTCGAGTTCCTCTATGAGGATGGCGGCTTCTACTTCATCGAGATGAACACCCGTCTGCAGGTGGAGCATCCGGTGACGGAGAAGATCACCGGCCTCGATCTGGTCGAGTGGCAGCTGCGCGTGGCATCCGGGGCGGAGCTGCCGCTGCGCCAGGAGCAGCTGACCCGCCGGGGCCATGCCTTCGAGGCGCGGCTTTATGCCGAGGATCCCCAGCGCGACTTCCTGCCCGCGATCGGCAAGCTGGTGCGTCTGCGCCCGCCGGCCGAGAGCGACCATGTCCGCGTCGACACCGGCGTCCGCGAGGGCGATTCGGTGACGATGTATTACGACCCGATGATCGCCAAGCTGATCGTCTGGGACGAGGACCGCGACAGCGCGCTGCGCCGCTTGCGCGTTGCACTCGCCGACTATGAGGTGGTCGGCGTCACCACCAACGTCGCCTTTCTCGGCGCCATCGCCGGCCATCCGGCCTTCAAGGCGGTGGAGATCGACACCGGCTTCATCGAGCGCCACCGCGCCGACCTGCTGCCGCCGCCGGCCCCGGTGGCCGACAGGGCGCTGGCAGCGGCCGCGCTGTCGGTGCTGCTGACACGGCGGGAGGAGGCCCAGGCCGCCCTGCGCGCCCGCTCAGACCGCTATTCTCCGTGGCTGCTCGCCAATGGCTGGCGGCTGAACGAGGAGAACCATTACGACCTGCGCCTGATGGATGGCGACACCGCGCGCGAGGTGACGCTGCATTTCCGCAGCGATGGCTACGAGATCGCGGTGGATGGCGGCAAGCCGATGCCGGTGACCGGGGTCAGCCTGTTGGACGGGCTGCTGACCGCGACGCTGGACGGCATGCGCACCCGCGCCACCGTTGTGCGGCAGGGGCTGGACATCACCGTGCTGATCGATGGTGCTGTGTCGCGCCTGACGCTGGACGACCCCAGCGCCCGCGCGGCGGAGCAGGAGGGCGGCTCCGGCCGCCTGACCGCGCCGATGCCCGGCACCGTGGTCCGCGTGCTGGTCGAGCCGGGCCAGAGCGTCGAGGCCGGCGCGCCGCTGATGCTGCTGGAAGCGATGAAGATGGAGCACACCATCAAGGCTCCGGCCGCCGGCACCGTCAGCGCGGTGAATTTCGCGGCGGGCGATCAGGTGTCGGAAGGCGTCGACCTGCTGGTTCTCGACATCGCGGAGTCCTGACGATGCAGCTGCCGAAATTCGTCCGCATGGTGGAGGTCGGCCCGCGCGACGGCCTCCAGAACGAAAAGTCCATGGTGCCGACGGCGGTGAAGGTGGAACTGGTCGACCGCCTGTCCTACGCCGGTTTGAGCGTGGTGGAGGCGGCCAGCTTCGTCTCGCCCAAATGGGTGCCGCAGATGGGCGACAGCGCCGAGGTTCTGGCCGGCATCGCCCGCAAGCCCGGCGTCCGTTATGCCGCCCTCACCCCCAACCTGAAGGGGCTGGAGGGTGCCTTGGCGGCCAGGGCCGACGAGGTGGCGGTGTTCGGCGCCGCCTCGGAGAGCTTCAGCCAGAAGAACATCAACTGCTCGATCGCCGAGAGTCTGGACCGCTTCGCACCCGTCATGGCGCAGGCCAAGGCGGCGGGCGTGCCGGTGCGCGGATACGTCTCTTGCGTGCTCGGCTGCCCCTATGAGGGGGAAATCGCGCCCAAGGCGGTGGCCGACGTGGCAGAACGGCTGTTTGCCATGGGTTGCTACGAGATCTCGCTGGGCGACACCATCGGCACGGGCACCCCGACCAAGGCGCAAGCAATGATCGCTGCGGTGGCGGAGCGGGTACCGGTTGAGAAAATCGCCGTCCATTTCCACGACACTTACGGGCAGGCGCTGGCCAACATCCTGGCGGCCTTGCAGATGGGGGTGGCGGTGGTGGACAGCTCGGTCGCCGGGCTTGGCGGCTGTCCTTATGCCAAGGGTGCCAGCGGCAACGTGGCGAGCGAGGATGTGCTGTACATGCTGAACGGTCTCGGCATCGAGACCGGGGTCGATCTGGACAAGCTGATCACAGCTGGTGCGTTCATCAGCGACGCCATCGGTCGTCCAACCGCATCGAAGGTGGCCCGCGCTCGTGGTTGTGCGTGAGGGAATCTTCGGCAACGAAGGGCCGCGCTTCCTGCAGGAGGCGCGGCCCTTCGTGTTTGGGGGGAGGTTCTCCCTCTCCCCCCATCCTCCGGATATGCGGCATCCTAAATTGTACGTACTACAAACTTGACGATCCTGCTTGGTCGGCGCATCATGATTTCCGTGATGGATGGTGCAGAAAACGCAGCGTTCCCACGACGCCGACCGGCCTGACGGCCGGCCGGAACCACGGCTGGAGTTCCAGTGGCAACGACCCACGGCCGCTACCTGCGCGCCGCCATATGACCTGTTGCCCGTCCGGCTGAACGGCGGCGGAGCCATACCCGGGTGGCTCCGCCGCCGATTGTTTTTGTGCCGAGTGCTTTTTGGGCAATCGCCACAGTCCCGTCCCATCCGGGCCATCCTCCCGCCTCATTTCTGTCACGTCCTGTCGTGCTCCGCATAACATCAAGGACGCGATCGACGTATAATGGATTGGCCGGAATTCATACCACTTTTGAGCAAAGAACCCGACGAATCCGGGTGGATTTGCTCGAAAATCAAACGAAACCTCCGAAAATATTGATGGACTTTCGCAAAATGGGGGTAAGGGCTGTGGCTTTAACGCGCCATTAACCAGACTGGATTGAGTTTAGAGACATCAGACGCGGCCAACTCCAACCAGCACGCGAAGTTGACTTCCAGGCTAGATGGAAATGGTTCGTCCCGTGTTAATGCCGTTATGCCCGTTCCCCCTGGATTTGAAAGGCCCGCCCCCATGACCGTGCCGGCAGTCCTCCGCGATGTGGCGCAGTATGGCGCCTACGCCGCCGGCCGGAGCCGACATGCGGGCCTGCTGGTCGCGGTCCTGCTGCTGGCCGGTTGCCCGGCCAACACGGCCGGGCCGTGGGGGGAGCGGACGTGACGGCGGCCAATCCGAATGCCCGCACGGCGACCCCGCCGGTGCCAAGGCAGAAGCCGGTCCGCAAGATTGCCGATGCCGCCGCGCTGGCGCCGGCCCTGCCGATGCCGCAGCCGGGTCCACCGGTCACCACCGGCGATCTGGCGGTCAGCCAGAATGCCGGCCAGAATTCTCCTCAGGCCTCCACCCAACTGGCGGCCATCGCGCCCGATACGGTTCCCCAAACGGCGACTGCTTCGGCGAATGCCGCGGCGGTTCCGTCCATGGGGGGCATGTCCACCCCGCCCGCAACCACCAACGCCGACCCCGACAGCCTTGTCGGGCTGGACGAAGTCCAGACTCTCAAACTCCTGGGGTCCCCCGTTGCACGGGAAGAGGCGCCTCCCGCCAAGATTTGGCGGTATGCCAAGGGCGATTGTACCCTCAAGGTCTTCTTCTTCATGGATATGACCTCGTCCCAGGACTTCCGCGCCCTCTCCTACGACATGAAGAGCAGCCAAAATGTCCCTGACGCCGACCACCGATGCTTCGCCCAACTCCTCGCTCAAGCTGACGCAGGGCGCCCTGTCCGCCCCGGGCTTCAGTAAGGCGGAGTCGAACAAGGGAATGTCCGCAATGACTGAACCGACCATTGCCCGCATCGCTCTGGTGGACGACGACGACCTGTTCCGTGAGTCGCTCAGCCTCAACCTCGGTGACGAGGGCTACGAGGTCATCACCTTCGACCGCGGCGAACCGGCGCTCGATTTCTTCGCCGAAGGCGGGTCGGTCGACATCGTCCTCCTGGACTGGCGCATGCCCAAGCTGGACGGCATCGACGTGCTGCGCCAGATGCGCGCCCGCGGCATCGCCACGCCGGTCATCTTCCTGACCGTTCTGTCCGACCAGATTTATGAAGAGGCGGCGCTGGCTGGCGGTGCCCTGGACTTCGTGGAGAAGTCGCGCAGCCTGTCGATCCTGCTGAAGCGCATGCGCCTGATCCTCGATGGGATCAAGGGCGACGCGACCAAGGGCTCGGAAGATGCGGAGGCCGGCGGCAACGGCACAAGCCACCGCCTGGGCGAGCTGGAACTGCGTCTCGACAACAGCCGCGCCTTCTGGAAGGGCAAGCGCATCGACCTGACGCTGACCGAGTTCAACATCGTCAAGCTGATGTCGACCCGCCCGGAGGAGGACGTCTCCTATCGCGAGATCTACGATCTCGTCCACGGCAAGGGCTTTGTCGCCGGTTACGGCCCGTCGGGCTACCGCGCCAATGTCCGCGCCTTCATCAAGCGCATCCGTCAGAAGTTCCGCTCGGTCGACGCCAGCTTCGCCTGCATCGAGAACTATCCGGGCTTCGGCTATCGCTGGGGCAAGGGTGAGAACGCGGCCAACCAGGGCCGTGATGAGGATGGTATGGGCGAGGATATGCTGATCGATGGCGCTGCTGCCGATTGACCTGGCGATGCGGGCGCCCCGACGGGCGTCCGCCCGCCTGCTCTGGCTCTGGCGCTCGATGGCGAGCCGCCTGCTGCTGCTCACCCTCGTCTTCGTCGCGGTGCCGGTCCTGCTCTATGACCAGTTCCAGCGCGCCGACGAGGCGTCCCAGCAGCTCCTGCTGAAAAGTGCGCAGCGCCAGGGCGAACTGATCGCCCGCGCGCTGGAGCCCGAACTGCTGGGGGTCGACCGCACGGCTTTGCCCAGCCTGAGCATCGCCCTTGCCCGCTACGGCGACGACCGCACGCGGCTGAAGCTGCTGGTGCGCCCGCGGGTGGCCGCCACCGGCGCCGCCGCCACCACCCCGTCCGGCGCCAAGGCCGGGCCGGAACCCTTTTTCTACGTCGCCGCCGCCCCCAGCCTGTCGACTGCTGACATCGACGCCGAACGGCGCCTGCTGCTCGAACAGGGGGTACTCGACCGCCTGGGGTCGAGCTGCGCCGGCAATTCGACGCTGGCGATGCGCGTTCCCCATGTCGAAGGTGGGGAGGAGGTGCTGTCCTCCATCACCCCGATCAAGACCAGCTTCGGCTGCTGGGCGCTGGTGACCAGCCACGCGACAGAGGCCTACATCTCCTCCTCGATCGGCCGGCCCTACTGGAGCACGCCGGCGGTCCAGGCCGCCGCGGCGATCTATCTGGCGATGGCCGCCCTGGTGCTGGCCGTGCTGGCCGGTATCTGGCGCAACCTGAACCGCTTCGGCGATCTGGCCCGCCGTATCGTCGGAGGCGAGGATGTGCCCGACCAGGAAAACGGCGATGCCTCCTTCGCCGCGCGCAACACCGTGCCGGAACTGGCCGGCGTCGCCGAGGACTTCGACCGGCTGGTCTCCACCCTGCGTGACAGCGCACAGTCGCTGCGCCGGGCAGCGGAGGACAATGCCCATGCCTTCAAGACGCCGATCGCCGTGATCCGCCAGTCGGTGGAGCCGCTGCGCCGTGCCATGCCGGCGGAGAACGCCCGCAGCCAGCGCGCCCTGACCATGATCGAGAAGTCGTTGGACAAGCTGGACGGTCTCGTCTCCTTCGCCCGCCGGATGGACGAGGCGGCGGCCGACCTGCTGGCCCCCGCCCGCCGCCGCGTCGACCTGTCGTCCCTGGTGGAGCGGATGGCCGGCGGCTATACCGGGCTGCTCGCCGAACGCCGCCTGCACATGCGCTCGCGCATCGAGGCCGGGCTGGTGGTGCGGGCCAGCGAGGAGACGCTGGAAACCATCGTTGAGAATCTGGTGGAGAACGCCGTCAGCTTCTCGCCGCCCGACGGCACGGTCAGCGTCCGCCTGGCCCGCGCCGGCTCTCCGGGGGCGTCGATGGCGGAGCTGGTGGTGGACGATGAAGGGCCGGGCGTCGATCCCGCCAACCTGGATCGCATCTTCGAGCGCTACTTCTCCCACCGCGAACCCGGCCGCGGCATGCCGGAGGACGAAGCGGCAGCGCATCAGGCCGGAGCGGCGCATTTCGGCATCGGGCTGTGGATCGTGCGTCGCAACATCGAAGCCTTCGGCGGCCGTGTCCGCGCCGAGAACCGCCCGACCGGCGGCCTGCGCATGACGGTGATCCTGCCACTGTCGGCGTGAGCGACGTCCTTGCGGGCGAACAGGCTTCGGATCCGTGTGGTCCTGGCCGCTCCGATCATGGTCCGGCATGGCCTGATCCCGTTTTTTCCGTTAGGATTGGGGCTACCAGCCGAACAGCATTCCGAGCCGCCGATGGACCGCAGCCTCGATTCCACCGACATCAAGATCCTGCGCGAACTTCAGGATGACGGACGCCTCAGCAATGTGGAATTGGCGCGCCGCATCAACCTCAGCCCGGCCGCCTGCCTGGAGCGGGTGAAGCGCCTCCAGGCAGACGGGATCATCCAGCGCTATGTGGCGCTGCTCGACCCGCACCGTTTGGAAGCCGGGATGCTGGTCTTCGTCGAGGTGGTGTTGGACCGCACGACGCCCGACAATTTCGACGACTTCAAGGCCACCGTCCTGCGCATGCCGCAGATCATGGAATGCCACATGGTGGCCGGCGGCTTCGACTATCTGGTCAAGGCCCGCGTGCGCGATATGAACGAATACCGCCTGTTCCTGGGCGAATTGCTGTCCACCGCCCGCGGCGTGCGGGAAACCCACACCTACGCGGTGATGGAGGAGGTGAAAAGCGTCACCGCCATCCCGCTGGACGGACTGTCCGCAGGATCGTTGCGAGGCTGAATGGTCGGAGTGCATAGGAATTTCCAAATTGCATAATACTTTGGGACCGGCCTGCGTTTCCGGATGCATTTTGCGACGAGATGGTGCGAGGTGTTTCGCGTCGCCGTTGTGAGCTTGAGCGTGGCTTGTTCGTTTACCGACAAAATGACCGGCATGCCGATTGCAGCGAAAGGTCCGGTCCGGTGGGGCGACCAATGCTGTCATGCGGCGGCTTTCGTTTCGTCTCCATGCCCGACCGTCTTGTTCAAGGCTTTGGCTGGAGCGGAACCGCGTCATGCGCGTCAATACACCGATCACCGACCGTGAGGTCCATCTGACCGAAGGGATTCCCCTGGTGTCGCGCACCGACACCGGCGGGCGCATCACCTTCGTGAATCAGGCTTTCGTCGAGATCAGCGGCTTTGACGAACATGAGCTGATCGGCGCCCCGCACAACATCGTCCGTCACCCGCACATGCCGAAGGAGGCCTTCGCCGACCTGTGGGCGACGGTGAAGGCCGGGCGCCCGTGGGAAGGGCTGGTGAAGAACCGCACCAAGAGCGGCGACTTCTATTGGGTGCGGGCCAACGTCACGCCGGTGATGGAGAATGGCGAGGTCACCGGCTACATCTCCATCCGCTCCAAGCCGTCACGCGAGGAAATCGCGATGGCCGAGACGCTGTATGCGGAGATGCGCGACGGCCGCGCCGCCGTGAAACTGGCGGAAGGGACTCTCGTCCGCCGCAGCCGTGCCGGTCGTGCCGCCGCCCTGGCCTGGGCCAGCCTGTCCGGGCGCATGGCCGCGGTGTTCGCGCTGCTGACCCTCGCCATCCTGCTGGCGGGCTGGCTCGGGCTGGACGGCATGGCGGACTCCAACCAGTCCCTGCGCACGGTGTATGAGGATCGTACCGTTCCCGCCTATCAGATCGGCGAAATCCAGAATCTCGCCCGCGACAGCCGGCAACGCCTGACCGACCTTGCGGCCGACCTGCGGGCCGGAAGCGGCGCTGGCGATCCGGCCGCGGTCGAGAAGGAGGTGGTCGGCAACGTCGCAACGATGCAGCGCCTGCTGTCCGACTATCTGGCGACCTACCTGACGCCAGAGGAAGCGATCCTCGCCGAGAAGTTCAAGCCGCTGGTCGGCTCCTATCTCCAGACCGGCATCACCCCGGCGCTGGCGCTGGCGCGGGAGAAGAACGCGGCGGGGTTGGACACCCATCTGCGCAACACCCTGCGTCCGGTCTTCGCCGACCTGCGCCGCGTGTCCGACGCCCTGCTGGAGCTTCAGGTCCGGGTGGCGCGCGAGGAGTTCGAGAAGGCGGAACGGGACTACGCGAGCCGCGTCTTCCAGGTGGCGGCGGCCATGATGCTCAGCGGGCTGCTCGCCCTCCTGTTCGGCTGGGCGATCCTGCGCAACCTGCGTCGGCCGCTGGCGGTGCTGGAACACACCTTCGAGAGTATCGCCCGCGGTGCCTTGACCGAAGCGGTGCCGGCCATCGGTGTGCCCGAGTTCCGGCGGGTGGCGTCGGAGTTGAATGCGATGAAGGCGAAGCTGGCCTACGGCATTCATGAGAAGCACGAGACGGAACTGCGCCAGAAGTCTCTGACCCGCCAAGCCCTGCTGGAAACCTGCAAGTCGATCGAAGGGGACCTCGATTCCACCTGGATGGGCGTGGAGCTGGCGAGCCGTCGGGCCGGCGACGGCATCCAGCATCTGATGCAGTCGTTGGGGGTGGTGCGGGAGAACACCGTGGTGGTGTCGGCCGCCTCGGAGCAGGCCAGCTCCAACGCCCAGTCGGTCGCCGCGGCGACGGAGGAACTGAACTCGGCCGGCCACGAGATTGCCCGGCAGGCGGCCCGCTCCAGCGAGGTGGCGCGGCGCGCGGTGGACAGCGCCCGCGGTTCCGCCTCCGCCATCGGCCAGATGGAGATCGCGACGGAGGAGATCGCCAAGGTCGCCAACCTCATCAACGAGATCGCCGGCCAGACCAACCTGCTGGCCCTGAACGCCACCATCGAAGCGGCGCGGGCCGGCGAAGCAGGCAAGGGCTTCGCCGTCGTCGCCAGCGAGGTGAAGGCCCTCGCCAACCAGACCGCGCGCGCGACCGAGGACATCGCCCGCCAGATCGAGCAGCTGAAGCAGGCGGTCGGCGGCAGCGTCTCGGCGATCCAGACCGTCATCTCGGTGATCGAGGAGATCGACGAAGCCGCCGCCGCCACCGCCGCCGCGGTGGAGGAGCAATCCGCCGCCAATGCGGAGATCGGGCGCAGCGCCACCAACTCGGCCGGGGGGGCCTCCCAGGTGTCGGGCAGCGTGCTGCATATCCGCGACCAGACCGACGAGATCACCGGCATCGCCACCGATGTCAGCCGTCGCCTGTCCGACACCCAGGCCGCGGTGTCCGACCTGAAGCGCCGGCTGGTCATCGCGCTGCGCCAGTCGGTGGCTGGCGACCGCCGCATCTCCAACCGCATCCCCTGCGAGGAGCCGATCACCGTCACTGTTGGCGGCGACCGCCGCACCGTCACCATGCTGGACCTGTCGCTGGACGGGCTGCTGGTGGATGGCAAGGGGTTGCCGGAGCTTGCCGAACAGACGCGGCTGACCGTGACCTTGCGCGACGTCAGCGATCTGTCGGCCGTCGTTGCGGGAACCAGCGATCTCGGCCTGCATCTGGCTTTCGACGATTTGTCGGACGCGCAGAGCAACCGGCTCGAAAAACATTACAACGCGATGATCGAGGCGGATTCCGCCATCATCCGCAGCGCGCAGGACGCCGCCGCGGCCATGGCGAAGGCGCTGGAAGGGGCGCTGTCCAACGGCACCATCGGCGAGGAGGCGCTGTTCTCCACCGAACTGTCCACCATTCCCGGCACCGAACCGGAGCAGTGCCTCGCCCCCTTCACCGAACTGACGGACCGTCTGTTCCCGGCGATCCAGGAGCCGGTGCTCGCTACGAATCCGCGCTTCCAGTTCTGCGTGGCGGTCAATGCCGTCGGCTATCTGCCGACCCACAACAGCCGCTATTCCGAACCGCAGCGGCCAGGCGACGCCGTGTGGAACGCGGCCCATTGCCGCAACCGTCGCGTCTTCGCCGACCGCTCCGGACTTGCCGCGGCGCGCAACACCCGTCCGTTCCTGTTGCAGTCCTACCGCCGCGACATGGGCGGCGGCCAGATGGTCCGCCTGAAGGAGGTCGATGCGCCGATCGTGGTGCGCGGCCGTCACTGGGGCAATGTGCGGCTGGCCTACATGCCCTGACGCCTCAGGGCTGCGCCGCCGGTACGAGCACGTCGGCGCAGATCGCCCGCACCACCTCGGCCCGGTCGGCGGCGGCGCCGGGGGCGAGCAGCCCCTGGCCGAAGGCGAAGGCGTAGAACAGGTAGGCGCGGGCGAAGGCCTGATCGGAGGGCAGCCCGAGCGCCACGAACAGGCCTGCGACGCTGTGCAGCCGTTCGCGGTCGACCTCGGCGATGACGTTTCCAGCCTCCGGGGCGCGGCGGGCCCAGTCGCGCACCGCCAGCTCGATCGCCATGCCGCGCGGCTTGCTGCCGCCATAAAGCGCCAGCATGTCGCGCAGCTGCTGCGCCGGCTCGCGCCCGTCCAGCCGGGTCTGCTCCTTGATGGCGGCGATGCGGCCCAGCTTCCAGCTTTCCAGCAGCGCGTCCATCAGGTCGGTGCGGTCGCGGAAATGCCAGTAGAAGCTGCCCTTGGTGACTTTCAGGGCCTTCGCCAGCACCTCCACCCGCACCTTGTCGACACCGCCTTCGGCCAGCGCGGTGAAGGCGGCGGCCAGCCAGGATTCGCGGTTCTTCGTCTTGGATTCCATGCCCGTCCTTCGCGCTTTTCCGGCTGCCGCATCCTGGGCGTCCTGCTCCGGAGGCGATCTATACCCGAAAAGGGGGGCTGCTGCCTATTCGCCCTGCTGCATCTGGATCGCGTCGGATGCCCGGCCGCGGTAATGGATGTTGCCGTCGGCGTCCAGGAAGGCGCGGTCGCCGGTCAGGTAATAGCGCCGGCCGTGGCGGAAGCGCTGGGCGGTGCGCTCCGGGTTGTTGGCGTAGGATTCGAACCAGAACAGCGGGGAATGGTCGACGTCGATGGCGATCTCGCCGGCCCCGCCCACCGGCGCCTCGCCCCCGTCGGGGTCGAGGATGACGACGCGGAAGCCCGGCATCGGCCGACCCAGCGAGCCGCTGGCCGCCTGGACCAAATCCGCGCCATCGAACCGTTCGGACTCGGAACGTCCGATCCCTTCGGGATCATAGCGGTTGACGATGAAGATGCCGGTCTCGCGCTGGCCATACTGGTCGAGAAGCGGCACCTTCACCGTGCGGTTGGCCCAGGCGATCAGGTCGGGTGGCAGCGGCTCGCCCACCACCGACAGGATGCGCAGGGCGAACTGGTGTGTCACGCCGGGATCGGCGCCATGCCACGCCCGGATCTGCGACGGGGCGGCGGTCAGGTTGGTGACGCCGAACTTGGTCAGCATGCGATAGCCCTGCCGCACGTCGTACGGCCCATCGCAGAAGATCGTCGTCCGCCCCAGCAGCAGCGGCCCGACCAGACCGTAATAGGCGCCATAAGCCCAGCCAGGGTCGGCCATGTTCCAGTAGATGTCGTCGTCGCGCAGGTCGAGGCCGATGCGCATGTACTGCTCGATCCCCGACAGCGCCTTGACCGGCAGCGAGACGCCGAGGGGCGTCGGCTCCGACTCCGAGGTGTAGATCAGGGCGAAGGCATCGCTTTCGCGGTAGCAGGCGACCTCTGCCAGCGCGGCGGCCTCGTGCAGCGACGACCAGAAGGGCACGGCATCGGGACCGAAGGCCTCGTCGCCTTCCACCGTCACCACCGGCCGGCTGTTGTCGCGCGGCACCTTGCGGCGCAGGAAGCCGTTGGTGACGATGGCCCGCGCGTCGCTGTCGGCCAGCCGGTAGGCCACGGCCGAGGCGGTGTAGGTGGTGAACAGCGGCATGTAGACGCCGCCCAGCCGCCAGATCGCCAGCGCGGTGATCAGCAGTTCCGGCCCCTTCGGCAGCAGGACGGCCACCCGGTCACCGGCTCCCACCCCCATGCCGGCCAGCACGCTGGCGAAACGGGCCGAATCACGGGCCAGTCGGGCAAAGCTCAGCTCCGTCGTCTGGCCGGCGACGCTTTCATGCAGCAATGCCGCCCGCGCGCCGTCGGCGGCGCGGGCATGGCGGTCGCACAGCAGCGTCGCCAGGGCAATCGACTGACCGCGATACTCCGGTCGCAGGAAGGCCGACGGCCTCACCATCAGGACCGGTGGCGAAGGCTGCACCGCCTGCGGCGCTTCCTCCGACGTCCGGGTCAGGTCAGGGGAGGGAGGCGTTGCCGGCGGACGATGCCGCAGCGCCGCAAGATCGCCCAGCGTCACTAGATCGGGTCCCAGGTGATAGCGCTTGCTGCGGCCGTCCCGCTCCACCAGCCCGTCGCGCGCCAGCGCCATCAGCAGCCGGTGGGCGGTGGCCTTCGACAGCCCGACCCCGGTCATCAGGTCGGCCAGCCGCGCGCCATCGGTTTCAGCGTCGGCGACGGCGCGCAGCAGGGCGATGGCGCGCTCCAGGCTCTGGGTGCCGCCTGCCGCGTTCGGGGCGGCTGATGGGGAAGTGATGTCGGCATGGCTGCTCATGAGGTCCATCATATGGACCCTGCGGCGGCTTACCGCAACAAAAAACATGCGCTGACGGAATGTCAGTGTTGAAAACAGACGGGGGTACGGTATATAGTGCGGAAGTTGCTCATGAAACGGTCCACAATATGGACCACGCCGGCCGCCAAAGAGCCGGATCGTGACCCCGAGAAGCGGTACCAACAGCAACGGAGGAGGAAATGTCCGGCGCGCCCGTCGCACCACACCCCGGCCCTGGCCAAAATTCCCGTGGCCAAAATTCGCCCGCAACCCAGGCGGAGACCATCTTCGAGGCTCGGGGCGTCAATCTGCGCTTCGGGGGCGTCCATGCGCTGACCGACGTCAGTTTCGGCATCCGTAAGGGCGAGTTGTTCTCGATCATCGGTCCCAACGGGGCCGGCAAGACCTCGATGGTCAACTGCATCTCCGGCCGCTACCGACCGACCGACGGCAAGGTCTATTTCAAGGGCCGCGACGTGACGGGGATGACCCCGAACCATCGCGCCTCGCTCGGCATCGGCCGTACCTTCCAGAATCTGGCGCTGTTCGGGCACATGACCGTGCTCGACAACATCATGGTCGGCCGCCACCACCTGCTGAAGAACAACTTCCTGACCGGATCGCTCTACTGGCTGACCGGCGCGCGCAAGGAGGAACTGGCTCACCGCCGCGAGGTCGAGGAGATCATCGACTTCCTCGAAATCCAGCATGTGCGCAAGGCGACCGCCGGCACCCTGTCCTACGGCCTGCGCAAGCGGGTGGAGCTGGCCCGTGCCATCGCGCTGAAGCCGGACCTGATCCTGCTGGACGAGCCGATGGCCGGCATGAACCTGGAAGAGAAGGAGGACATGGCCCGTTACATCGTCGACCTGAACGAGGAGTTCGGCATGACTGTGGTCATGATCGAGCACGACATGGGCGTGGTCATGGACATCTCACACCGGGTGATGGTGCTGGAATTCGGCAAGAAGATCGCCGAAGGCAAGCCGGAGGAGGTCCTGGCCGATCCCCGTGTCCGCCGCGCCTATCTGGGCGAGGATGACGAGGAGGATGCCCCGGCCGCCGCCATTCCGCCGGCCCGCAAGGAGGTCGCGTGATGTCCGCTTCTACTCTTCCCGATCTGGCCATCAACGACACCCTGCCGAAGCTGCTGGCCCTGCACGCCCGCGAGCATGGTGTCGACATCGCCATGCGCGAGAAGGATTTCGGCATCTGGCGCACCTTCACCTGGAGCCAGGTCCATGCCCGCGTCCGCGCCTTCGCGCTCGGCATGACCAAGCTCGGCGTCGTGCCGGGCGAGGTGGTCGGGCTTCTCGGCGACAACCGTCCCGACTGGGTGATGGGCGAGATCGCCACCCATGCGGTGCGCGGCTACAGCCTGGGCATCTACCGCGACGCGCTGGACGAGGAGGTCGCGTACCTCATCACCTATGCCGACGTGAAGGTGGTGTTCGCCGAGGACGAGGAGCAGGTCGACAAGCTGCTGAACCTCGCCGACCGGCTGCCGACCCTGCAGCACATCATCTATTCCGACCCGCGCGGCATGCGCAAATATCATGATCCCCGCCTGATGCCGGTCACCGATCTGGTGGCGATGGGCGAGGCGCTGCATGCGCAGCAGCCCGACCTCTATGACCGCATGGTCGCGGCGACCAGGGGTGACGAGGTCGCCATCCTCTGCACCACATCGGGCACCACATCGAATCCGAAGATGGCGATGCTGCCGGCCGGGCGGCTGATCCGCCATGTCGCCAGCTACCTGTCCGCCGATCCCAAGGGGCCGGAGGACGAGTATGTCTCCGTCCTGCCGCTGTCCTGGATCATGGAGCAGGTCTATGCGGTCGGCATGGGCATGGTGTCGCGGATGCGCGTGAACTTCGTCGAGGAAGCCGAGACGATGATGCACGACTTCCGCGAGATCGGGCCGACCTTCGTGCTGTTCGCCCCGCGCCTGTGGGAGCAGATCGCTGCCGACGTGCGCGCCCGCATGATGGACGCCTCGCCTTTCAAACAGAAGATGTACGATCTCGGCATGAAGCTGGGGCTGGAGGCGCTGGCGAAAGGGGAGCGGTCGGCGATGGCCGACGCCATCCTGTTCAAGGCGCTGCGCGACCGGCTCGGTTTCACCAACCTGAAATCGGCGGCGACCGGCGGTGCGGCTCTCGGCCCCGACACCTTCAAGTTCTTCCAGGCGCTGGGCGTGCCGCTTCGCCAGATCTACGGCCAGACCGAGACGATGGGCGCCTACACCGTCCATCGCGGCACCGACGTGGATTTCGACACGGTCGGCGTGCCGTTCGACAGCGGCATCGAGGTGAAGGTGATCGACCCCGACCACAACGGCGTCGGCGAGATCGTCACCCGCCACCCCAACATGTTCGCCGGCTATTACCGGAACGAGAAGGCGACCGTCGCCGACATGCGCGACGGCTGGATGCACACCGGCGACGCCGGCTTCTTCGACAAGAAGGGCCATCTGGTCATCATCGACCGCATCAAGGACATCGCCACCACCGCCGGGGGCGACCGCTTCAGCCCGCAATACATCGAGAACAAGCTGAAGTTCAGCCCCTACGTGGCCGAGGCGGTGATCCTGGGCGACAAGCGCGACTATCTGTCGGCAATCATCTGCATCCGCTTCCCCATCGTGTCGAAATGGGCGGAGAAGAACCGCATCGCGTTTACGACATACTCCGACCTGTCGTCGAAGCAGGAGGTCTACGACCTGCTGCGGGCGGAGGTGGAGCGGGTGAACCAGACGCTGCCGGATTACCAGCGCATCTCCAAGTTCCTGCTGCTCTACAAGGAACTGGACGCCGACGACGGCGAGCTGACCCGCACCCGCAAGGTGCGCCGCGGCGTCATCGCCGAAAAGTACGGCACCATCATCGACAGCATCTATGCCGGCCAGCCGAAGATCGACGTGGACACCACGATCGCCTTCCAGGACGGCACCAAGCAGCGCATCCGCACGACGCTGACCGTCATCGATCTGGCCCCCGCCGCCAAGGCGCCGCGGCAGCCGGTTGCGGCGTGATCGGCCCATGCAGACAAGAATAGCCCCTCTCCCCCCCGGGGAGAGGATGGGTGAGGGGGATCCGTCCGCCGGACGCTCCTCGCCACGCGTCCCCCTCACCCTAACCCTCTCCCCGGGGGGGAGAGGGAACCGCATGAAATTCACGGGCGAGGCCACGCCATGACCCTTCTGTTTCAGCTTCTCGTCAACGGCCTGATCGTCGGCGCGCTGTATGGCGTGGTCGCCATGTCCTTCGTGCTGATCTACAAGGCCAGCCGCATCGTCAACTTCGCGCAGGGCGAATTCCTGCTGATCGGCGCCTGGACCTGCTGGTGGCTGCTGACCAGCTGGCAGCTGCCCTTCTGGATCGGCTTCCCGATCACGCTGGCCTTCATGCTGGCCTTCGGCGTCATCTTGCAGATCGTCGTGCTGCGGCCGATGATCGGCGAGCCGATCATCTCCGTCATCATGGTGACGATCGGCCTGTCGATCGTCTTCCAGGCGGCGATGAAGTGGATGTTCGGCGTCTTCGCCAAGCCCTTCCCGCCGATCTTCGCCAGCCCAACCATGAACCTGTTCGGGCTGGAGGTTCAGACCGTCTACGTCATGTCGCTGGTCATCTCGATCCTGATCATGGCGGGCTTCGGCTGGTTCTTCAAATACTCGCGGGTCGGCCTCGCCATGCGGGCCACCGCCTTCGACCAGCAGGTGGCGCAGTCGCTGGGCATCTCGGTCCGCCACATGTTCGCGATGAGCTGGGCGATCTCCGCCATGGTGTCGGCGGTGGCCGGCGTCACGGTGGGCGTGGTCAACGGCGTGTCGTCGGCGCTGTCCTTCTTCGGCATCAAGGTGTTCCCGGCGGTCATCCTCGGCGGTCTCGACAGCGTCATCGGTGCTGTGGTCGGCGGCCTGATCGTCGGCGTGCTGGAGAACATGGCGCACTACCTGGACAGCCAATGGCTGAACTGGGGCAACATGTACGAGATCGCGCCCTTCTACGTCCTGATCGCCATCCTGATGATCAAGCCGTACGGCCTGTTCGGCACCAAAGACATCGAGCGCGTGTGAGGCCCCCATGGCATCCGTCAGCATCATCCCGAGCGGCGATTACAAGACGTCCTACGGGTCCGACACCACCATCTTCCCGACCAGGACCAGCCGCAACTTCGCGATCCTGGGCGTGGTCCTGCTGCTGGCCTGTCCGGCCTTCATGGACCGCTACTGGCTCAGCCTGCTGATCCAGATCGGCTATCTCGGAATCGCCGCCCTCGGCCTCAACATCCTGGTCGGCTTCACCGGTCAGATCTCCATCGGCCATTCCGCCTTCTTCGGTTTCGGCGCCTTCGCCTCCGCCTGGCTCAGCAACAGCCTGGGCGTTCCGGTTGCGCTGGCCATCCCGCTGGCCGGCGTCGTCACCACGCTGGTCGGGCTGCTGTTCGGCATGCCGGCGGCGCGGCTGAAGGGCCTGTATCTCGCCATCGCCACGCTGGCGGCGCAGTACATCCTGCAGGACTTCTTCGCCCGCGCCGACTGGTTCACCGGCGGCACCGCCGGCACCATTGCCGAGCCGCTGACCCTGTTCGGCTTCGCCTTCGACACCGACGAGCGCTTCTTCTACGTGGCGCTGGTGGCGCTGGTGGTGATGTACATCCTCGCCACCAACCTGATGCGGACCCGCGACGGCCGTGCCCTGGTGGCGGTGCGCGACCATTATCTGTCCGCCGAGATCATGGGCATCAACCTGACGAAGTACCGGACGATGTCCTTCGGCATCTCCGCCTTCTATGCCGGCATCGGCGGCGCGCTGTACGCCCACTATCTCCAGTTCGTGTCGGTCGAGGGCTTCACCATCCTCTTCTCGATCCAGTTCCTGGGCATGATCATCATCGGCGGGCTGGGCTCGATCATGGGCACGCTGATGGGCACCGCCTTCATGGTCTTCCTGCCCGAAGCGATGCAGGCGCTTACCAAGCTGGTGAGCGGTACCGCGCTCGATACCGCGCTGAACCTGAAGGACAACATCGCCTTCCTGCGCGAGATGTCGATCGGCCTCGTCATCATCCTGTTCCTGGTGTTCGAGCCCGACGGGCTGGCCCACCGCTGGAAGCAGATCAAGGCCTACTGGAAGCTCTATCCCTTCTCGCACTGATGCGTACGCTTTTGCCGATCAACAAACAGAACAGACTGGGGAGTAAACGCACCATGTCGATCAAGACCGCGCTCTTCGCGACTTCGGCCATTACCGGGGCCCTCCTGCTGGCGACCTCCGCCACCGCTTATGCCGACATCCCGGTCGGCCATCTGGCGGACCAGTCCGGCGCCACCTCGGACGTCGGCGTGCCCTACGCGCAGGGCGTCGCGGACGCGCTGGCCTACATCAACTCCAAGGGCGGCATCAACGGCACCAAGCTGGCGGTCGACACCGTCGACTACGGCTATCAGGCGCCGCGCGCCATCAGCCAGTACAAGAAATGGTCGTCGGGCAGCGACAAGATCGCGGCGCTCCAGGGCTGGGGCACCGCCGATACCGAGGCGCTGACCGGCTTCGTCGGCAAGGACGAGATCCCGGCCTATTCCGGTTCCTATTCCGGCCACCTGACCGACCCGACCGGCAAGGGCCCGCACGGCTCCAAGCCGGCGCCCTACAACTTCTTCTATGGTCCCTCCTATTCCGACGCGCTGCGCGGCATGCTGATGTGGGCGGCGGAGGACTGGAAGAAGCAGGGCGGCCAGGGCAAGCCGAAATACGTCCACATGGGCGCCAACCACCCCTATCCCAACGCGCCCAAGGATGCCGGCGAGCAGCTGGCCAAGGAGCTGGGCTTTGACGTCCTGCCGGCCGTGCAGTTCGCGCTGACCCCCGGCGACTACACCGCCCAGTGCCTGACCCTGAAGGAGGCCGGCGCCAACTATGCCTATCTCGGCAATACCGCCGGGTCCAACATCTCGGTGCTGAAGGCCTGCCAGACGGTCGGCGCCAAGGTGCAGTTCATGGGCAATGTCTGGGGCATGGACGAGAACGCCGCCAAGGCCGCCGGCTCGGCCGCCAACGGCGTGGTGTTCCCGATGCGCACCGCGGTGACCTGGAATGCCGAAGTGCCGGGCATGAAGACGCTGAAGGACATCTCCAAGATCTCCGACGCGTCGGGCAACGCCTATCGTCCGGTGCATTACATGGCTGGCGTCTGCACCGCCTTCTACATGAAGGAGGCGATGGACTGGGCGTCGAAGAACGGCGGCGTCACCGGCCCGAACATCCGCAAGGCGATGTACCAGAAGAAGGATTGGGTCCCGGCCGGGCTGGAGGGCGTCTGTGTCCCCTCGACCTGGACCGACAGCGACCACCGTGGCATGACGGCGGTCAACATCTACCGTGCGCAGGTTACGGGCGACACCGGCGCCAGCGTCGCCGATCTGGTCAATGCCGGCACCATCAAGCTGGAGAAGCTGACCACCGTCGACGTCCCGCGCAAGCCGGAATGGCTGGGCTGGTAAGCCCCTAAGCACGCGGCGCCTCCGTCCCGTATCGGCGGGGGCGCCTCCTTTCTTTCGACCGGTCATCTTCCGAAAAGCTCAGGTGCCGCATGCTGAACACCGCCACGGCCGCTTCGACCAACGCTCCAGTCGCACCGCCCGTCACGGCTGCGAAGCGGATGATGCTGTCCGTCAACAACATCGAGGTCGTCTACAACGACGTGATCCTCGTGCTCCGCGGCCTCAGCCTGGAGGTGCCCGAGGGTGAGATCGTGGCCCTGCTGGGCGCCAACGGCGCCGGCAAGTCGACGACGCTGAAGGCGATCTCCGGCCTGTTGAAGACCGAGGACGGCGAAGTCACCCGCGGCGACATCACCTTCAACGGCGAGCGCATCAACGGCATTGACCCCGACCAGATCGTCCGCAAGGGCATCTTCCAGGTGATGGAGGGCCGGCGCATCATCGCCGATATGACCTGCCTGGAAAATCTGCGTCTCGGCGCCTACACCCGCCGCGACAACGGGGTGAAGGACGACCTGGACATGGTCTTCAGCTATTTCCCCCGGCTGAAGGAGCGCACCGGCCTCGCCGGCTACCTGTCCGGCGGCGAGCAGCAGATGCTGGCGATCGGCCGCGCGATGATGGCACGGCCGAAGCTGATCCTGATGGATGAGCCCAGCATGGGCCTGTCGCCGCTGATGGTGAAGGAGGTGTTCAGCATCGTCCAGCAGATCAACAAGGATCTTGGCGTCACCATCCTGCTGGTGGAGCAGAACGCCCGCATGGCGCTCCAGGCCGCGACCCGCGGCTACATCATGGAGAACGGCAAGGTCGTGCTGGACGGCACCGCCGAAGAGCTGCGCAACAACGAGGACGTGAAGGAATTCTACCTCGGCGGCGGCAATGAAGAGCGCAAGAGCTTCAAGAACCTGAAGAGCTTTAAGCGCCGCAAGCGCTGGATTTGAGGGGGGTGGCGGGGCGTCCTTTTTGCGATGCCCGCGCCGCCGATACCGCCACCTGATCGGCCGACCCCTGAACGGACGAGCGACCATGACCGATTTCTACGACGACCTTGAAACCCGTTCCTCCGACCGGCGCGATGCCGAGCAGTTCGCGGCGCTGCCGGCCCATCTGCACCATGCCAGGGACGCGGCCCCCTATTTCCGCAAGCTGCTGGCCGACATCGACCCGGCGGCGATCCACGACCGCAACGCGCTCGCCACCCTGCCGGTGACGCGCAAGGCCGACCTGATCGCGCTCCAGCAGGCCAACCCGCCCTTCGGCGGTCTGGCGGCGATGGAGGTCGGCCGGCTGGCCCGCGTCTTCGCCTCGCCCGGCCCGATCCATGATCCGGAGCCGCATGGCGCCGACCCATGGCGCAGCGCCCGGGCGCTGTTCGCCGCCGGCTTCCGTGCCGGCGATCTCGCCCACAACTGCTTCGCCTATCACCTGACTCCCGCCGGCTCGATGTTCGAGACCGGCGCGCATGCCCTCGGCTGCGCCGTCATCCCGGCCGGCACCGGCAACACCGAGATGCAGGCCCAGGTCGTCGCCAGCCTGAAGCCGCGCGGCTATATCGGCACGCCCGACTTCCTGAAGGTCATCCTGGAGAAGGGCGACGCGCTGGGGCTGGACGTGTCGTCGATCCGCATCGCCAGCGTGTCGGGCGGTCCCTATCTGCCCGACGCCCGGGCCTTCTACGAGGCGCGCGGGCTGGAAGTCTACCAGTGCTACGGCACCGCCGATCTCGGCATCGTCGCCTATGAGACCACGGCGCGCTCGGGGCTGGTGGTGAACGAGGGCTGCATCGTCGAGATCGTCCGCCCCGGCACCGGTGACCCGGTCCCCGACGGCGAGGTCGGCGAGGTGGTCGTGACCATCTTCAACCCGGCCTATCCGCTGATCCGTTTCGCCACCGGCGACCTGTCGGCGGTGCTGCCGGGCGCCAGCCCCTGCGGCCGGACCAACATGCGGCTGAAGGGCTGGATGGGCCGCGCCGACCAGACCACCAAGGTCAAGGGCATGTTCGTCCACCCGAGCCAGGTCGCGGAGGTGCTGCGCCGCCATCCCCAGCTCGCCCGCGCCCGTCTGGTCGTCGGCCGTCAGGACGCCAGCGACACCATGACGCTCCGTTGCGAAGCGGAGGAGACCGGCGAGGGGCTCGCCGCCGCCATCCGCGAGACTTTGGCGTCGGTGACGAAACTGAAGGGGGCGGTGGAGTTCGTGGCACCGGGCAGTCTGCCCAACGACGGCAAGGTGATCGACGACACGCGGGGGTGAGAGCGTCGCGGCGGGATGCCCGCCGCGATCACCCTATCCGTTACGTCAGCACTCCGCGTCCGCCGAAGGCATCAGCTCATACTGCGGCTTGTAGCCGGGCAGGGCGCGGATGCGATCCGCCCAGGCCTTCACGTTGGGATAGTCCTTCTCATCGACCGCGGATTCGCTCAGCAGGTCGATCCAGGGGAAGGCGAAGATGTCGGCGATGGTCAGCCGTTCGCTCTGGACGTAGCTGTGACCGGCCAGATGCTGATCGAACAGTTTCAGCCCGCTCGCCGCCGACGCGTCGAGCCAGGGCAGGGCGTTGGCGTCTCCGTTGAACTTGCGCACTGCGCGCGCCCGCTGGACCGGCAGCAGCACGTCGGCCAGCCAGCTGAGCCATTCGGCAAGGCGCAGCTTCTCGGCCTCGTCGCGGCCACCGAACTGGCCGGTTTGTTCGGCCAGATAGGTCAGGATCACGCTGGATTCCGAGATCGAATGGTCACCGTGTACCAGCGTCGGCACCCGGCCGAAGCGGTTGATCGCCTGATACTCCGGCGACTTCTGCTGGCCGGCGCGCAGATCGAGATGGCGGTACTGGAAGGGGATGCCGGCCAGCCGGAAGAACAGCGCGATGCGGGTCGCAGGCTGGGAATTCACATTGCCATAGAGGATGAACGGCGCGGTCACGGTCTCTGTCTCCCTCATTTGTGGCTCCAAGAGAGTTGGGGCCGATTGTTGCAGGGAGGATGGCCTCAACCGCCCTGACCGCGCCAGCGGAAAGCGCGGGCTGGTTCAGCATGGGTGTACTTAGAATTTGGCGATTGGATTCACGGTCCAAATCCCTTCCGGATTTACGCGACCCGATTTAGACGGACCGTCTGAGCACCAGCCCTGACCCGGCGATGCGGAAGCCGCCGTCCGGCGTCTGCTCCACCGCGTCGCCGTTGTCCAAGCGATAGCTCTTGTCCTCCGGCACCCAGCCGGCCGGACCGCGGAAAGTCACCATCTGGATGAAGCTGGTCAGTTCCACCACTGCATGGACGCTGCCATCCTCGGCCGTCGCCGCAAAGCGGTCGGTTTCCATCTCCTGACGCAAAGGCATCGGCCTGCTCCTTCCGGTATCTGCAGCGGCCCATAGCCTGCCATGGCGATCATCCGGAAAGGCATAAGTTTTATTTGGGTCTTCCGCGAGGAAAGCTCGTTTGCCGGCCTCCGCCGGGATTTCTATCGTCCGGTCATCGCAACAGCTCAACGGGAGGATGGGATGATTGGAAGACGGGGATTTCTGGCGGCGACGGGCGGGGTTCTGCTGCTGTCGGCGGCCGGCGCGCAAGCTGCGGAAGCCAGCAAAAACAAAGCAACAAAAGGGGCCGGGAACGACGCGTTCGCGGCGCGGATGGCGGATCTGGAGGGCCGCACCGGCGGCCGGCTGGGCGTTGCGATGCTCGACAGCGGTAGCGGCCGGCTGCATGGCTGGCGCGGCGACGAACGGTTCCCGATGTGTAGCACCTTCAAATTTCTATTGGCTGCTGCCGTCCTCAAGACAGTGGACCAGGGCAAGGACCTGCTGGACCGGCAAATCCCGGTGACCAAGGCCGATCTGGTGCCTTATGCGCCCTTTTCGGAGACGCGGCTGAACGGCACGCCGCCGACGGTGGCCGAACTGTGCGAGGCAGCGATGACGCTCAGCGACAATGTCGCGGCGAACCTGCTGCTGCCCGGCGTCGGCAACCCGGCCGGCCTCACTGCCTTCCTGCGGGGCATCGGCGACAGGACCACGCGCCTGGACCGCAACGAGCCGACGCTGAACACCGCCATCCCCGGTGATCCGCGCGACACCACCACGCCTGCTGCCATGGTGCGCAGCATGCAGCGTCTGCTGGTCGGCGATGTCCTGCGGCCGGACTCCCGCCGGCTGCTGATCGACTGGATGGTCGCCAACAAGACTGGCGACAAACGGCTGCGCGCCGGACTGCCGGCCGGCTGGCGCGTGGGGGACAAGACGGGGACCGGCACCAACGGCACCGCCAACGACATCGCCATTCTCTGGCCGGAGGGCCGTGCGCCGCTGCTGGTCGCCAGCTACCTGACGCAGACCGCGGAAGGCTTCAGGCAGCAGGACGCGATCCACGCCGACGTTGCGCGGGCGGTGACCGGCCTGATCGGCTGAGCCTGTTCGGGCGGGAGAGGATCTAGACGGGAGATATGGGCGAGGGGTGTGGCGGCTGGGCCCAGCGGACGATGGAGCGAACGGCGTTCAGGGCGTTCACATTGTCCTGAATGTGGAAGTGCCGCCGCAACTCGACGACGGCCGCCCACTCGCCGCTCTCGTGAAACGCCCTTTGGATCGCGGCGGCTTCATCCTGGCTGACGCTGAACATTCCAACCTCATGGCCGACCCGGCGGCCCTCGTCCCGATCATGCCCTGGCCGGGAGCCCGGTTGCAAGTCCTGCGGTCGGTCTGTTTGCTGGTCAGGCGCTTTCCATTTCTGCCTCAGGCTCCATGCCGCCGGACTCGTCGAAGTAATCGCCGGCGACATCGGGGCCCCATTCCTGGACCAGTGCCACTTTCTTCTGCTTCAGCACCTCGACCCGCTTTTCGGCGCGGGTGACCTCCAGGCCGGCGACCATCGGCGGAATGCCGTAATAGATGCCCCAGCCGACGGCAGCGGCGCTGTACATCACCAGCCAGGACAGCGGGTCGGCGAAGACCTTGGCGGCGGCGCCGATGGTGTGCTGGTGCTTCCACAGATCGATGGCGAAGGGCATGCAGCCGCAGAAATTCAGCCCGCCGACGGTGATCGGCGCCGATTTGTCGGGATCGCGGTCGACCACATAGGCGACGATGGTCGGGATCATGCCAATGCCGAACAGGATGGTGGTCGGCAGCACGATCAGGGCCGCCGGCACGATCAGCAGGATCAGCGTGAGGGCACCGCCCTTTTTCTTCTTCTTGCGCGCCATGGCGATCCCCCGTTGTCCGGTCAGAAGGCGAAGAACAGGATGATGCCGGCGACCAGCACGGTCGACAGCAGGCTGGACACGATGGCGGCGACCTGCCGTCCCGACGTTTCGATGATCGAGTTGCGGTCGGCGATGGTGTGGCGGATCTTGTCCATCTCCGCATCGGCCTCACGATAGGCGATCTGTGCCGCCTCGAACTCCAGCCGGTCGCGGCGCAGCGATTCGGGGTCGTCGACCACCTTCAGCAGTTCGGTCAGCCGGCCGTTGTGCGCGGCGGCGTCCGCCATCTTGCGGACCTCCTGCTGCTGCGGCCGGTTGTGGAAGCGGCGGAAGGCGGGGTCGAGCAGAGCCACCACCCAGCTGGCCAGATGGGTCAGCCCGTCCACCCCGGTGCGGGCCTGGATGTCGGACAGGATGGTCAGCATGGCGATGACGCGCCGCATCGGCTCCACACCGCTGCCGAGCTGGGTGTAGAGCAGTTCATCCCCGCGCTTGTGGCGGGCACCGAGGAAGGCGGCGATCTGGCGGTCGATGGGGTCCTTGTGCCGCTCGCCCCCTGCCGCGATCCAGTCGAGCGCCCGCAGCAGCTCGGCCGGGGTGGTGGGCAGTTGTTTGGCGACCAGCCCGCTCATGCAGGGCATGGTCGGGTTCATCTCGTACAGCACGCGCTCCACCCCCAGCCCATGGCTGGAGCGGTCGAGGAAGCCGCGCAGCTGGTCGAAGGTCTGCACCAGCGGCACGAATTCCGGCTTGAAGTCCGACTGGACGTTGACCCAGAACATCGGCAGCTGGTTGGCGAGCACCTCCGCCACCGCCTGGGGAGATTCGCCGCGCATGAAGGCGTCGGCCAGCATGGTGGCGATGCCGTCCGGCATCATCGCCCGCCCGCGGTAACGGATGGGTGCTGCGGGGTCGAGCGCGATGCAGACGCGCGCCACCAGCCGGTCGCCCTGGCTGCCGCCCTTGCCGCTGGAGGCGGTCTGGATGGCGTGGCTCACCGCTTCCGCCCGCACCTCGTCGCCCATCGACCGGCGCAGCCACTTGTCCAGCTCTCCGCTCTCGATCACGGAGGCGGCGGCGGGGGCATGGCGGGCGAAGGCGCGGGCCAGCGTGCGGCAATGCCAGTATTCCGAGCCCTGGAACTCCAGCGGACGGGCGGCACGGCGTGAAATCTGCGGCTGCTTCGGGCTGAGCCGGCGGCCGGCCACCCAGAGGTCCAGGTCGTTCAGGGTCCAGCGCTGCTTGGGGTCGTCGACAAGCAGGCCGCGCACCACTTCGTTGATCGCCAGCGGCAGCCGGTGCTGCTGGACCAGCGCCGGGTAGGACCCGCGCTCCATCTTCGCCTGCAGCACCGCTTCGTCGTCGAGGCCGGCCAGCGGGTTGCGGCCCAGCGCCAGGATCAGCAGGGTGACGCCGAGTGAATAGAGGTCGTCGGCCATGGTGCCGGTGCCACGCCCGGCCGGGTTGGCCATGCCGCGCTCGATCGTCTCCAGCAGGACCGGCTGGCCATAGCCGGGTTGGGTCGACACGCAGTCGCCCAGCATCAGCCCGCCCGAGGCGAGATCGCGGTAGAACAGGTTGGTCGGGCGGATCGCGCCATGAACGACGCCGCGGCTCGACAGCTCCTTCAGCGCCGACACCAGCGGATGGACGATCTGCCGGGTCAGCTGGTCTTCCGGCATCGGGTCCAGCGTGTCGGTCAGCGACCCCATCAGCCGCTTGCCGCCCGGCCGCTCGAAAACCAGGCAGAAGCGCCGCCCGCGATCCTGCGGCCAATCCACCAGCCCCCAGTCGAGCAGCCGCATATGGGCGGCGTTGTCGAGGCTGCCGACGGTGGAGCAGATGTCAATCCGCGGCAGCACCGCGGCGTGGCAGATGATGGCGAAGGGCTCGATCCGCTTTTCGCGCAGCGCCTTGGCGGTGAAGGCGTTGCCGCCGACGGCGTTCAGCAGCGGGATCGGTGCGCCCGGCTGGATCTCGTAGCGTTCGGCGAGCTTTACCGGTTCGGCATTCGCCATCGCTGCCGTGGCGGCTCCCATCGTACCTGTCTGGGCGTCGGATGGCATGGACGGCGGATCCCCGGAGCGTGCGAATATGCGCAGGCGATAGCTGGCGCGAAAAGGGCAAACAAACCCTTAACGCGCACGTGCGTAACACTATCGGATTGGCCCCAAAAGGAAAACCCCCGCCGGGACGGGCGGGGGTTTTCCGTGCGGATAAGCGCGAAGGAAGCGACTACTCGTTCTTGACCTTGACGTAGGAGCCCGGCGCGTCTTCCAAGGCGGGCAGGGCGCCGTCGCCGGGCTGGCGGGCGGGAACCTTGCCGTTGGCGTACTGGCCGACCCACTTGTTCCATTCCGGCCACCAGGAGCCGGGGGTCTGGGTCGCCTTCTCCAGCCACTCGTCCGACGTCTTGGCCAGCTTCTCGCTGGTCCAGTAGCAGTATTTGTTGGCCGCCGGCGGGTTGACGACGCCGGCGATGTGGCCGGACGCCCCCAGCACGAACTTGACCGGACCGCTGAACAGCTGGGCGCCGCTGTAGGTGCTCTTCCACGGGGCGATGTGGTCCTCGCGGGCCGACAGGAACAGCGCCGGGACCTTGACCTTGGTCAGGTCGACCGGAACGCCCTTCAGCGTCACCGATCCCGGCTGCGCCAGCAGGTTCTTCTGGTACATGTTGCGCAGATAGAAGCTGTGCATCGCCGCCGGCATGCGGGTGCTGTCGCTGTTCCAGTACAGCAGGTCGAAGGGGAAGGGATCCTTGCCCAGCAGGTAGTTGTTGACGACGAACGACCAGATCAGGTCGTTGGCGCGCAGCATGTTGAAGGTGGTCGCCATCTTGGCGCCGTCGAGATAGCCCTGCTCGGCCATCTGCCCTTCGATGAAGGTCAGCTGCTCCTCGTCGATGAAGATCGACAGCTCGCCGGCCTCGGCGAAGTCCAGCATGGTGGTGAAGAAGGTGGCCGACTTGATGCGGTCGTCCTTCTTGACCGCCATGTAGGCGAGCGTCGATGCCAGCAACGTGCCACCCAGGCAATAGCCGATGGCGTTGACGTCCTTCTCACCGGTCGCCTTCTCGATGGCGTCGAGCGCGGCCAGCGGGCCTTCGACCATGTAGTCCTCGAAGCCCTTGGCCGCCAGCGTCTCGTCCGGGTTGACCCAGGATAGGACGAAGACGGTGTGGCCCTGGTCGACCGCCCATTTGATGAAGCTGTTCTTCTCGCGCAGGTCGAGGATGTAGAACTTGTTGATCCAGGGCGGCACGATCATCAGCGGACGCTTGTTCACGTCCGGCGTGGTCGGGGTGTACTGGATCAGCTGCATCAGGCTGGTCTGGAAGACGACCTTGCCCGGCGTGACCGCGATGTTCTTGCCCAGTTGGAAGGCGTCATAGTCGGTCATGGAGATGCGCAGCTCGCCCTTGCCGCGCTCCAGATCCTTCAGCAGATGCTCCAGGCCCTTGACCAGATTCTCGCCGCCGCTCTCGATGGTCGCGCGCAGCACCTCCGGGTTCGTCATGACGAAGTTGGAGGGCGCCATCGCGTCGACGAACTGGCGGGTGTAGAAATCGACCTTCTTGGCGGTGTGGTCGTCCAGCCCCTCGACCTGATTGACGGTCGACTGCATCCACCGGGCGCTCAGCAGGTAGGACTGCTTGATGAAGTCGAACAGCGTGTTCTCGTCCCAGGCGGCGTCCTTGAAGCGGCGGTCGTCCTTGGCCGGGGCGATGACCGGCTGGGTCTCCTGCCCGAAGAAGCGCTGGGTGGTGCGCTGCCACAGGGTCAGATAGTCCTGCCACAGCGACATCTGCGCCTGCATGAGCTTGGCCGGGTCGGCCATCATGCGGGTGGTCATCTCGAGGAAGGCATGGCCGACGCCCATCGGATCCGGGCTCTTCGGGCCGGCGCCGTCGGCGGCCTGCCGCGCGAGGAACTCGGACACCAGCCGCTGGCTCTGTTCGGCGATGCGGGTCATCGCCCGCGACATCTCGACCGGATCGGGAAGCTTGACGTCGGGCACCTGGGGGGAAGCCGGGTTGGAAGCCTGAGGGGGGGCCTTGGTCTCGGCCATGAGCACGGTCCTTCTTCTTTGGGCGGGTGTCGCGTCGTCTCGGTCTAGGGCTGCCTGCGTCGCCTTGGGTCCGCCGGATCGGGCTTGCGCCAGATTGGGCTTTGGGCCTTGCGGACGGACGGCTATACAGGCTTGCGGGCGGTGTTCTCTAGGGGGGCATTCGGGAGGTCTGCACCATGTCGCTGTGGGTTGCGTGCGGCGGTCCGGCCTTATTGGTGCGGTGCGGGAGAAATCCGAAACCTCTCATACACCGCAGATATGAACATTTCATTTCACGGATCGTCGCACAAGTGTGGCGTATCGGCCAGACACGGGGAAGGATGATGGTGACGGGCAGTCAGGGAAACGGTCGGGGCATTGCGGGGGCCGGGCGGGCGTTCGGCGCGCTTGCCGTAGCGTTGCCAATGGTTTTCGGGCTGTCGGCCTGCAGCGACCGGATGCTCGACACCGGTCCGCTGGGTGCCGTCCTGGGCGATCCATCACCGGTCAGCGACAATTCGTCGCCGGTTCGCGGCATGAGCGGAAACAATGACGAGTACCCGAATCTCGGCACCGTGCCGCCGCGCCCGACCGACCTGACCACCGAGGCGCAGCGCCAGCAGGCGATGGACCGTCTGGCCCAGGACCGCGCGGCCTCCCGCCGCACGCGCGAGCAGACGGAGGCGATCCAGGTGCCGGAACCCCTGCCGATTCCGCCCAAGCCGGATTTGCGGCCGGGCAAGAGCTGAGGCTTCCAGGCAAAGAAAAAACCCCCGACCGGTTGGTCGGGGGTTTTTCGTAAGGAGATCGGCGGTCGGGAGACCGATTCACCCGCCAACTGATCACTCCTGGATGAACGCCTTCACGTAGGACTGGCGCAGCGGCTGGATCAGATAGTCCAGCGGGGTTCGGGCGGACAGCACGATGCGGGCTTCCACCGGCATGCCGGCCTTGATCTTCAGGTTGCGGACTTCATGGCTGTCGGCGTCCTTCAGGCGGATGCGGGCCAGATAATATTCCTGGCGGGTCGCATTGTCGGTCAGGCGATCGGCCGACACGTAGGACACGGTGCCGTCGATGGTGCCGACGACGCGGCTGTCATAGGCGGTCAGCTGCACCTTCACCGGCAGATCGACGGCCATCGACTTGATGTCCTTCGGCTGGATGCGGACCTCGGCCAGCAGGGCCTTGTCGTCGGGGACGACGTCCAGCACCGGCTCGTTGGCGGTGATGGTGCCGCCGACGGCCGGGTGGCCGTACATCACGACGTTGCCGGCGTCCGGCGCCTTGATGGTGCGGTTGTCCAGACGGTTCCTGGCGTCGCGGATCTGCTCGGCCAGCTTCTGGGCGTCGCCGCGGGCCTTGTCCAGTTCGACCAGCACCTTCTCGCGGAAGTCGCTGCGGCGGCGGACCAGATCGCCCTGGGCGTCGACCGCCTGCTGGCGCGACTGCGACATGCGGGCTTCCAGCTCATGGTCCTGGGCGTGGAGCTGCGCGTTCTCCTTCTGCGCCGCCACCAGCTTGGTGCGGGTGGAGTTGCCGCGGTCCAGCAGGCCCTGGGTGATCTGGATGTCCTCGTCCGACAGCTTGATCTCGCGGGCCAGGAAGGCGCGCTGCTTCTCCAGGCTCTGCACCTCGTCGCCCAGCGTGGCGATGCGGTCATGGGTCAGCTTGGCTTCGGTATCCAGCTGGTTGCGGCGGACCTGGAACAGCTTCTCCTGGTTCACCATGGCGTTCTCGGCCGCCGGCTCCTTGGCGCGGCGGGCGGCCAACTCGGCCGGCCATTCGATGGCGGGCTTCTCGAACAGCTCGGCCGACAGGCGCGCTTCGGAGGCCAGAGTGTCGAACAGGGCGGCGTTCAGCATCTCCAGCCGGGTCTGCGCTTCGGTGCTGTCCAGCTGCATCAGGACCTGGCCGGCCTGGACCCGGTCGCCCTCATTGACCAGGATGGCGCTGATCACGCCGCCCTCGGTGTTCTTCACCACCTTGCGGCCGGTCTCCGGCGCCAGCGAGCCGGAGGCGCTGATCGCACTGTGCAGGGGGGCCACCGCCGCCCAGCCGGCCATGCCGCCGAAGCCGACCGCCAGGACCAGGAAGCCGCCCAGCAGCAGGCCGCGCACACCGGTTTCCGGCATGGTTGCCCGCAGCGCATGGATCGAGGTGATGGTCGCGGTCTTGCGCGACGGCTTGCCGGTGGGGTTTTCGGGGCCATTATCGGAAGACAGCGGGGCGGGAAAGGTCGTGGTCATCGTGGTCATGGGACTTCCTTGGCTCTGTCGGGTCGGGTGTCGTTAGCCGGATGGTCGGTCTCGAGGGCGGTGCCGGCGGTCAGCCGGCGGCCCCTGCCGTGGCGGTCGACGGACCCTGAGGGCCGAGATTGCGGAGGCGAGCGAGGTTGACGGCGCCGGGCTGGGCCTGCTGCTGCTCCGGACGCGGCAGTTCCATCGCCATGCCGTTCTTCAGGACATAGGTGTGGTCGGACATATCCACGAAGATCGGGGCGTGGGTCATGATGATGGTGGTCGCCCCGCGCTCCTTGCTGGCCGCGACGAAGGCGCGGACCGCCTTGATGCCAAGTTCGTCCAGGCCGGCGGTCGGCTCGTCCAGCACCAGCAGTGGCGGCTGGCCGAAGGCGGCGCGGGCAAGGCCGATCAGCCGGGCGCTGGCGCCGGTGATCGGGGACAGCGGGTCGTTGACCTCGGTCTCGTAGCCCATGGGAAGGCTTTCGATCCACTCGTGGATGCCGACGGCGCGGGCGGCCTCCTCCACCTCTTCGCGGGTGGCGGTGGTGAAGCGGGCGATGTTGTCAGCGATGCTGCCGGGCAGCAGGTCGACCTGCTGCGGCAGGTAGCCGATGCCCTGGTCGGGGCTGTCGGGGGTCAGGGTGGCGACGGACAGGCCGCCCAGGCGCACCGTGCCGGCCGAGGGGAGGGCGACGCCGGCCAGCAGGCGGGCCAGCACCGACTTGCCCGAGCGGTTGGGGCCGGCGATGCAGACGGTCTCGCCGGGCTCGACCGACAGGGTGACGCTGCGCAGGATCGGCTTCTGGTCGCGGGGCGAGACGAACAGCAGGTTCTCGACGGTCAGGCGCTCGCTCTCGACGGGCACGGAGGGACGCTCCGGCTCCCGCGACAGGCGCTTCAGCAGCGGCAGCAGGCGGCGGACGGCCTGGGCGGAGCGGACCAGCCCACCCCAGGCGCCGGCGGTCTGCTCGATCGGGGCGAGGCCGCGGCCGACCAGCATCGAGGTGGCGATCATGCCACCGAAGGACAGGTGCTGCTCGATCACCAGCCAAGCGCCGATGCCTGTCACGGCGATCTGCAGGACCATGCGGACCCACTTGGTGGCGGCGCCGATGGCGGCGCTGCGCTCGTAGCCGTGGCCCTGCATGGCGCTGGCGGTCAGGAAGTCGCGGTTGACGGCGTCGAGCGAGGCGTTGCCCATGCGCAGGCCGCGCACCGTGTCGGAGCGCGACGCCAGCGCCTCGAACAGCTTCTGGGCGCGGCTGGCCGGCAGCTTGCTCTCGTCGTTGATGTCCTTGACCGCGACATAGCCGATCCAGCCCATCACCGCCATGATCAGCATCGACACCACCAGCACCAGCGCCAGCATCGGGTGGATGACGTAGATGCCGATGACGTAGAGCGGGGCCCAGGGCAGATCCATCAGCGCCGGCAGCGAGGGGCGCGAGAAGGCTGCCTTCAGTTCCATCAGGTCGGCGAGCGGACCATTGTCCGGTCGTCCGCGTCCGGCGGCGTCGAGCGCGTCGGCCGTCAGCCGGCGGCGCCACCGCACCTCCAGCGCGTTGCCGGCACGGGCCAGCAGGCGCGAGCGCACCATTTCCAGAAGGCCGCTCAGCGTCAGCGCGATCACCACGATGACGGTCAGCATCGCCAGCGTGTCGTAATTGCCGGACGGAATGGCGCGGCTGAACACCTGAAGCGAATAAAGCGGCATCGCCAGCATCAGCGCGTTGATGGTGGCGCTGAAGACAAATGTACTAACAAGTACCCTGGTGAAATAACCACGGTTGAAAGACGCTTCCGGCTTATCGTTGCCGGGCTGTCGCAAAGAGTTGGACTTGGTTGAAATAGGCATGAACAGCCCTCCAATTGTCACCGTTCGGCGCAGTGCCCACTGGATGCAGGCGAGGTCAGGGAACGCGATCCTGGTAAATGGGACATTAATATTCAGGGACGTCACAGGATTGCCACCGGATGCCACCGCTTTTGCGCTGAATTACCTCAGTATTGTTTGCTCTTTATGGGTGACTCTGCGCCCGCTGCCGCCAGGAGGGGCATGACCTATGGCCGGTTGGAGGGACTGGGCATTACCGCTATCGTGCCCGGACGCCGGTTCCGCCGGTCCATTCCCAACGACAGCCGGAGATGACGATGGAAGGGCGCAAGGTTCCCTCGGTGGTGTTCAAGACCCGCGTGCGCGACGAGAGCGTCGGCGGACCCAACCCGTTCCGTTGGCAGGATGTGCGGAGCGACGAGCTGTTCCAGGGCAAGCGGGTGGTGCTGTTCTCCCTGCCCGGCGCCTTCACCCCGACCTGCTCCAACGAGCAGTGCCCGGCCTTCGAGCGTCTCCATGACGAGTTCAAGGATCTGGGCATCGACGAGGTCTATTGCCTCAGCGTCAACGACGCCTTCGTCATGTACCAGTGGGGCAAGAGCCTGAACCTGAAGAAGGTGAAGCTGATCCCCGACGGGTCGGGCCATTTCACCCGCCGCATGGGAATGCTGATCGACAAGGATCATCTCGGCTTCGGCTTCCGGTCCTGGCGCTATGCCATGGTCGTGAAGGACGGCGTCGTCGAGAAATGGTTCGAGGAGCCGGGCATCAACGACGAGGGCGAGAACGGCGATCCCTATGGCGAATCCTCGCCGGAAACCGTGCTCGCCTATCTGCGGAGCTGAGCGGCCCGATTCGGCACGCCGCCCGATGCCGGTCGGCGGGTTGACGGCGAAAGGCCGGCGGGATATGGGCTCCGCCGGCCTTTTTCCATGCCCGCCTGGCGCTCCCGGGGCCGGTACGATCCGGGCGCGGTTGCAGCCGGTCCAGCATCCGCGTGCATCAGAGTTTTCTTAAGGCTTTTTGTTAGACATTCCCCTGTGCCTTGCTACCTTCCGAGCTGGTTCGGGTGGATGGGGTTCAGCAGGTGGCAAAGAGTCGGCTGGTCCGGTGTTTTCTGGTTGCGTGCCTCGCGGTGATCCTGGCGCCGGTGTCGCCGTTCGGCTCCGATGCGGTCATGGCCCAGTCCACCGCGCCGCCGCTCGTCCCGCGCACCGTCGTTCTGGCGAAATCCTCGGCATCGGGGCTGGCGGCCGGCGCCTTCATGGCGATGCAGTTCCATGTCGCCCATTCGGCCGAGATGGCCGGCGTCGGTCTGGTCGCCGGCGGTCCCTATCTCTGTGCCGCCGAGAATCCTCTGTTGGCGGCCGCCTGCATGCAGGGCAATCCGCTGTGGCCGCGCGGCCAGTCCCTCTATGAGGCGACGCAGCCGCTGGTGATGGCCGGGGCGATCGATCCGCTCGACCGGCTGGCGGGCGCGCAGGTCTACCTGTTCAGCGGTCAGTCGGACATGGTGGTGAACCGCAAGGCGGTGGAGGAGGCGGAGGCCTTCTACCGTGCCGCCCGTGTGCCGGCGAACCAGATCCGGATGGAAACCGGGCTGGAGGCCGGCAACGGCTTCATCGCGCCGGGCGGTTCCAACGACTGCACTGCCAACCGCAGCCCGTATGTCAACGCCTGCGGCGACTATGACCAGGCCGGGCGAATCCTGTCGCACATCTATGGCGGCCTCAATCCGCCGGCTCCGGACCTGCCGGCGGCCAGCCCCTTCGACCAGACGCCGTTCGGCGATCCGGAGCGCACGGGGCTGGCGCCCACCGGCTATGTCTATGTGCCGCCGGCCTGCGCGGGCGGGGCGGCCTGTGCCGTGCACATCGTTTTCCACGGATGCCGCCAGTCCGCGACGGATGTCGGCGACGCTGTGACCACCGCCGCCGGATTCAACCGCTGGGCGGTCAACAACAACCTGATCGTGCTCTACCCGCAGCTGTCACCGGGCCGTTCCGCGGATCCGGTGGCCTGCTGGGACTGGGTCGGCAGGACGGGGACGGAATACGCGACGAAGGGCGGGGCGCAGATCGCCGCTGTCCAAGCGATGTTGACAACCCTTGCAGGGCAAAGGTGACCCCACTCATGATGATTTCAAACAAAGCCATTCTGAAGGCCGCCCTGGCGGCGCTCGTCGTCCTGGCGCCGCTTCCCGCCGCGGCGCAAATCAAGCTGTCGGATCTGAAGCTGAAGATCGACCCGGCGCAGACCACGGTGTCGGGCATTTCCTCCGGCGCCTACATGGCCGGGCAGTTCCAGGTCGCCTATTCGGGGCTGGTCAAGGCGGCCGGGCTCGTCGCCGGGGGGCCTTACGACTGCGCCGAGGTGTCGACGGGCGGCGTCGCCACCGCGATCGTGGCGCTGAAGCGCTGCATGGACGTGGCGATGGGCGCGCCCGATGTCGGCGCCCTGGTCGCCAACGCCAAGGCGCGTGAGAAGGCCAAGGAGATCGATCCGCTGTCCAACATGGCACAGTCGAAGATCTACCTGTTCAACGGCGACAATGATGTGACGGTGAAACGGCCGGTCGCCGATGCGACCGAGCAGTTCTATCGGGCGCTGGGGGTAACGGAAGCCAATTTCTCCTATGTGAAGCTGCCGAAGGCGGCCCACGCCTACATCACCGACGGCTACGGCGCCGCCTGCGATTTCATCCCGAAGGAGGGTGAGAAGAGCGAATACATCAACAACTGTCAGTATGATCAAGCGGGCGCCATCGTCCGCTTCTTCTATGCCGACGCCAAGATCCCGAACGCTTCCGTCGCGGCCCGCCAGCCGCAGCTGTTCAATCAGGCGCCCTTCGTCGGCGACACCAGCCGCAGCGGTATGGCGAAGACCGGCTATGTCTATGTTCCGGAAGCCTGTGAAGGCGGCCAGCAGACCTGCCGCATCCATGTCGCCTTCCACGGCTGCCAGATGCCGTCTAACCTGATCGGCGACCATTTCGCCGTCAATGCCGGCTACAATCGCTGGGCCGATGTCAACAACATCGTCGTGCTGTACCCGCAGATCGATGGCGCCGCCAAGCCGACCTCCAACCCGAAGGCCTGCTGGGACTGGTTTGGCTACACCGGCTACGATTTCGCCCGCAAGAGCGGCTTCCAGATGACCGCCGTCCGCAAAATGATCGGCACGCTGGCCGGGGAATAAAGGCAGCGCTTCAAAAATGAGAAAGCCCCTCTCCGGCGGACCGGAGAGGGGCTTTCTCTTAAATTAGACCGATCAGGCCTTCAGGATGCCGCGACCGGCGAAGCGCGCGGCGACGCCGAGCTGTTCCTCGATGCGGATCAGCTGGTTGTACTTGGCGAGGCGGTCCGAACGGCTCAGCGAGCCGGTCTTGATCTGGCCGCAGTTGGTGGCGACCGCCAGATCGGCGATGGTGCTGTCCTCGGTCTCGCCCGAGCGGTGCGACAGGACGGCGGTGTAGCCGGCCTTGTGCGCCATGTCGACCGCCTCCAGCGTTTCCGACAGCGTGCCGATCTGGTTGACCTTCACCAGGATGGAGTTCGCCACACCCTGCCTGATGCCCTGGGCCAGACGCTTGGGGTTGGTGACGAACAGGTCGTCGCCGACCAGCTGCACCTTGTTGCCGATGGCGTCGGTCAGCGCCTTCCAGCCCTCCCAATCGTCCTCGGCCATGCCGTCCTCGATCGAGATGATCGGGTAGCGGCCGGCCAGATCGGCCCAATAGGCGACCATCTGCTCGGGCGACAGCGACTTGCCTTCGCCGGCCAGCTCATACTTGCCGTTCTTGAAGAACTCGGTGGAGGCGGCATCCAGCGCCAGCATGACGTCGTCGCCCGGCTTGTAGCCGGCGGCCTCGATCGCCTTCATGACGAAGCCGAGCGCCTCGTCGGTCGAACCGATGTTGGGGGCGAAGCCGCCCTCGTCGCCGACATTGGTGTTGTGGCCGGCGTCCTTCAGCTTCTTCTTCAGCGACTGGAAGATCTCCGAGCCCATGCGGATGGCGTCGGCGCCGGTCTCCGCACCCACCGGCATGATCATGAATTCCTGGATGTCGATCGGGTTGTCGGCATGGGCGCCGCCGTTGATGATGTTCATCATCGGCACCGGCAGCAGCGAGGCGAAGGCGCCGCCGACATAGCGGTAGAGCGGCAGGCCGGCATCCTCGGCGGCGGCGCGGGCGACCGCCAGCGACACGCCCAGGATGGCGTTGGCGCCAAGGCGGCTCTTGTTCTCGGTGCCGTCCAGGTCGATCATGGCGAGGTCGATTGCGCGCTGGTCGTCGGCCTCCAGGCCGGCGAGCGCATCATAGATCTCGCCGTTGACGGACTCGACCGCCTTCAGCACGCCCTTGCCGCCGAAGCGGTTCTTCTCGCCGTCGCGCAGCTCGACCGCCTCATGGGCGCCGGTGGAGGCGCCCGACGGCACCGCGGCGCGGCCGAAGGCGCCGCTGTCCAGCGCAACGTCGACTTCCACGGTGGGGTTGCCGCGGCTGTCCAGGATTTCGCGGGCGTGAATCTCGGTGATGACGCTCATGATCGGTCGATCCTTCGAGGAATGGCAGCCGCGTTGTCTCGCAGGCCGCGTTTTAAGGCGCGCAGGCTTGATAGCCCCGACGTCCGGGCGATGCAATATCTGCTTCGGCTTACAACCCGGTGCGGATGCGGGGATCGGTGCCGGGCATCACAGGAATCCCTCCACCATCGCGGCGAATTCGGCCGGGCGTTCGGCATGCAGCCAATGTCCGACCCCCTCGATCATGCGGATTTCCGCCTTGGGAAAATGGCGGCGGATGGCATCGTGATGCTCCGGCCGGATGTAGTCCGACGCGCCGCCGCCGATGAACAGGGCGGGGCCGTCATAGCGCGCGGCGCCGAAATCCGGGAAACCGATCAGCCCCGCCATGTTCGCCCCGATGGAGTCGAGGTTGATCCGCCAGGAGAAGACGCCGTTCTCCAACACCAGATTCTGCATCAGGAAGGAGCGCAGCGGCGCCTCCGGCACGGCGTCGGCCAGCTGGGCCTCGACCTCCGGCCGGCGGCTGACGCCTTCCAGCTTCGCGCCCTTCATGGCGGCGACATAGGGTGCATGGGTGTGGGTGTAGGCGACGGGGGCGATGTCGGCGACCACCAGCCGCTCCACGCGGTCGGGATGGGCCAGCGCCAGCGCCATGGCGGTCTTGCCGCCCATCGAATGGCCGACGATGGTGGCGCGGGCGAAGCCGCGGTCGTCGAGGAAGCGCAGCACGTCGGCCGCCATCTCCGGATAGCTCATGCCGTCGGCCCAAGGCGCGCCGCCGTGGTTGCGCAGATCCAGCGCATAGACCCGACGCGATTCGCCGAAGCGGCGGGCCAGCGTCTGCCAATTGCGGGCCGATCCGAACAGGCCGTGCAGGATCAGCATCGGCGTTCCGCCATTGGCTTCGCCGGCTTCCAGATAGGTCAGGGGGAGGGCTTGCTGCTGCGCCATGTCGGGGCCTTCGACCGTGAGGAGTGGAGATGCGTTCTGGACGAATGCGGGCGGCGATCCTATGACGAACACGGCCGTGCCGCTAGGATGCCGCCGGGCCAATTCTGCACCACAAGAGCGACCCTGCCATCGTGTTCCGTCATATCCTGTCTGTCGGCGGCCTGACCCTGGCCAGCCGGGTGCTCGGTTTCCTGCGCGACGTGCTGACCGCGGCGCTGCTCGGCGCCGGGCCGGTCGCTGACGCCTTCTTCGTCGCCTTCCGGCTGCCGAACCATTTCCGCGCCCTGTTCGCGGAGGGGGCCTTCAACTCCGCCTTCGTGCCCCTGTTCTCCGGCAAGCTGGTGCAGGACGGCGCCGCATCCGCCCGCCGCTTCGCCGATGAGGTGATGACCCTGCTGGTCATCGTGCAGCTGGCGCTGCTGCTGGCGGTGCTGGCCTTCATGCCGCAATTCATGACCGTCTTCGCCCCCGGCTTCGCCGACGAGCCCGAGAAGTTCCGGCTGGCGGTGCTGTTCACCAGCATCACCTTTCCCTACCTGTTGCTGATCTCGCTGGTGTCGCTCTATGGCGGCGTGCTGAACAGCATGAGCCGCTTCGGCTCCGCCGCCGCAGCCCCGATTCTGATGAATCTGTGCCTGATCGCGGCGCTGGTGGTCGGCACGCCGCTGATGCCGACGGCCGGGCACGCGCTGTCCTGGGGTGTGCTGGCGTCGGGTATCGCGCAGTTTCTCTATCTGGCCTGGGACGCAAGGCGGGCCGACATGACCCTGCGGCCGGTGCTGCCGCGCCTTTCGCCCGACGTGAAGCGCTTCCTCAAGGTGTTGGGGCCGGCGGCGCTGGGGTCCGGCCTGACGCAGATCAGCCTGTTCGCCGACACGCTGATCGCCTCGGCCCTGCCGACCGGTGCGGTGTCCTACCTCTATTATGCGGACCGGCTGAACCAGCTGCCGCTGGGGGTGATCGGCATCGCGGTCGGGACCGTTCTGCTTCCGGAAATGTCCAAGCGGATCAAGAGCGGTGACGAGGCCGGCGCGGTCGACAGCCAGAACCGCGCCATCGAGCTGTCGCTGGTGCTGACCCTGCCGGCGGCCATCGCCTTCCTGGTGGCGGGCACACCGATCCTGTCGGTGCTGTTCCAGCGCGGTGCCTTCGGCCCGTCGGACGCCGCGGCCTCCGCCGTGACCCTGCAGGCCTATGCGCTGGGGCTGCCGGCCTTCGTGGTGATCCGCAGTCTGGTCAACGGTTTCTACGCCCGTCATGACACGGCAACGCCGGTGCGGGTCGCGCTGGCGGCGGTCGGCATCAATGTGGCGCTGAAGCTGGCGCTGATGGGGCCGCTGTCACAGGTCGGGCTGGCGGTCGCCACCTCCGTCGGCGCTTGGGTCAATGCCGGTCTGCTGGCGTTGCTGCTGCATCGCCGCGGCCTGTTCTGCGCCGACGCGCGGCTGACCCGCAATCTGCCGCGCATGACCATCGCCGCCGTCGCCATGGCAGGCGCCCTGTGGCTGGCGACGGAGCGGCTTTCTCCCTGGCTGGGCGCGGCCGGCCTGATCGAGCGGCTGGGCGGGCTGACAATTCTTGTGGTGGTCGGACTGGTCGTCTATGCCGTCGCCGCGGTGCTCTTGGGGCTGGTGCGGCGCAGCGACCTCGGCCGTCTGCGCCGCCGCCGGGCGAAGGCGTAGATCAGCCTTCGGTCTGCAAGGGCCGCTGCGGATCGGCGCTCCATTCCGACATGGAGCCGTCATAGAGCCGCACGCCCGGCACACCCGCGATCTCGCTCAGCGCGAACCAGGACACGGACGCCAGATGGCCGGTGTTGCAAAAGGTGATCGGCTGGTCGCGCAGGGGCAAACCGGCCCGACCGGCCAGCGCCTTCACCGCGTCGGGCGAGGCGAAGCGATGTTCGGCCGCCGAGAAGAGCGGGGTGATATCGAGATTCACCGCGCCGGGGATGGTGCCGGCGGCGCGGGCCTGCGGGCTCTTGGCCTTGCCGGCGAACTGCTCGGCCGAGCGGGCATCATGCAGCGGAACGGTACCGGCCTTCACGGCGGCGTCGACATCGTTCAGGGTGGCGCGCAGGTCGGTGCGGGGGTGGACGGAGAAGGTCACCGGCTTGCGCTCCGCCGGCAGCGGATCGAGCGGGCCGCCGGCCGCGATCCAGCCGGCAAAGCCGCCGTCCAGCACCGATACCGCATCATGGCCCAGCATCCTGAAGGTCCAGTAGACGCGGGTGGCATTGCCCATGTCGGACGCATTGGCACCGGCCGCAACCAGCACCACATGGTCGCCGTTGCCGATCCCCAGGCCGCCGATCAGCCCCGCCAGAACTCCAGAGTCCGGCAGCATTCCGGCCCCGCCACCGACCACAGTCCGCCAGCCGGCCGTTGCGTAGTCGGAATGAACCGCTCCCGGAACAAAGCCGCCAGTGGGCGGGGTTCGCACGTCGAGGACAATGATGCCGGGGCTGTCGAGCCGGCTTTTCAGCCAGAAAGCGTCCACAAGCGGGGAAATGCTGCTGTCGGTCATCAGGATGAACCCGGTTCCGGTTGGTCGATACCCTGACCTGCCGGGATTGTTGCGTATCAGCAACGAAAAGGCCGGCAGGTTGGCGGGCCGACAGTGTGGGCGAAGCGCCGGTGCGGGAAAAGCCCAATCTTGTCGCAAGGCCCCACCGGTCGGTGGCGTTGCCGGCCAGCCCGTCCGGGGTGTAGGATGCTCCATTCGTGTAAGAAGGCGCCCATTCCGGCGCGGGAGCTTGGACAGCCATGGCCAACATCGACGACCTGCTCGGCGCGCCCGATCCCAACGACGGCGATGCCTCGGCCTTCGCCATCGGCGACGCGCCGGTGGAGATCAAGGTCGTGATCGGTACCGCCATGCTCCGCGTCCGCGATCTGCTGAAGCTGGGCCGCGGCGCCGTGGTGGAACTCGACCGCCACCTGAAGGACCCGACCGACGTCTATGTCGAAGGCGTGCTGGTCGCGCGCGGAGAGGTGGCGATCATTGACGACAAGATCGGCGTCACCCTGACCGACTTCATCAAGTCCAGCCGCGAATGGAAGCGCTGAGCCCGGCGCTTTGCCTTTATCGATGCTTCATTCGGTAGCAGCCGTGCTTGCGCTGGCGTCTTGACGGCGGGCGATGGCTTCTGGTCTCGTTGACGGCGGTCGTGGGAAGTGCCGTCGCCGACGGCGTCGCCGGCCCGGAGAGCGAAGCCATGCCGCACACCGCCGTCTCCCCCTCCTCCTGCCTGCCTCGTCATTTCTCCAATCCCAACGCCGACCATGAACGGGTCTATGGCCCGTCGGAACGCGCGATCCTCAGCCGCGCCGCCTTCGAGGAGGCGATGGCGGAGATCGGCGCCTGGCCGGGCTATGCGCCCACTCCGCTGCGTTCCCTGCCCGGACTGGCACGGGAGGCCGGGATCGACCGCCTCTGGTACAAGGACGAAAGCACCCGCTTCGCGCTCGGCAGCTTCAAGGCGCTGGGCGGGGCCTATGCCGTGCTGCGGCTGCTGGCGCGGGAGGTGACGGTGCGGGTGCCCGGCGTGCCGGTGACGGCACTGGACCTCGTCGTTGGCCGATACGCCAAGGTGACGCGGACGCTGACCGTCACCACCGCGACCGACGGCAACCATGGCCGGTCGGTCGCCTGGGGGGCGCAGGTGTTCGGCTGCAATTGCGTGGTGTATGTGCCAGCCGCCTGTTCGCCCGGTCGCCGCGCCGCCATCGAGGCGTACGGCGCGCGGGTGGTGGTGGTGGACGGGCCCTATGACGATGCCGTGCGCTACGCCGCCGCCGACGCCGCGGAACAGGGCTGGTTCGTCGTCTCCGACACCTCCTACACGGGCTATATGGACGTGCCCCGCGACGTCATGCAGGGCTATACCGTGATGGTGGAGGAGGCGATCTCGCAGCTTCCCGCCAGCGAACGGCCGACCCACGTCTTCGTGCAGGGGGGCGTCGGTGCGCTGCCCGCCGCGGTCTGTGGGCATCTGTGGGAAAGCTGGGGCCGCCAGCGCCCACGCTTCGTGGTGGTGGAGCCGCACAGCGCCGACTGCCTGTACCAGAGCGCCGTCGCCGGCCGGCCGGTGAGGGCGCAGGGCGATCTCGACACGGTGATGGCCGGGCTTGCCTGCGGCGAGGTTTCGCTGCTGGCCTGGGCGATCCTGGAGCGCGGCGCCGACGATTTCCTGACCATCCCTGACGAAGGCGCCGTGACCGCCATGCGCAAGCTGGCGGAAGGCGGGCATGGCGGGCGGCCGGTTGTGGGCGGCGAATCCGGCGTCGCCGGGCTGGCTGGGCTTTTGTGTGCCGCCGCCCATGAGGAGGTGCGGCTGGCGCTGGGCCTCGTGCCCGACGCGCGCGTGCTCGTGTTTGGGACGGAGGGGGCGACCGATCCCGAAGTATATGAGCGGATCGTCGGCCGGTCGGCTGAGATGGTGGCCGAAGGACTGCTCAGCGCAGCAGGTCGGTGACGATGTTGGCTCCGTCGGCGGTCAGGCGGTCGGCGGTTTCGCGATAGTCGCGGGCGCCGGAGAAGCCGCCTTCGGCGGTCACGCGCCGGATCCAGGCTGGCGAGGCACCAAGCGATACCAGACGCTCGACCATCGTCTGGGTGGAGCGCATGGTCATCCGGCCATTTTCCGCCATCCGTGGGGCATGCACCATGAATTCCGCCCGCGGCGCCGCGTAGCGCGGATAACCGGCGAGATAGAGGCCGACGCACATGCTTTCACAGGAGTCGCCGTCGCGCACCCGGGTGGCGACCGGCCGTCCGCCCTGGCGTTCGGCCAGCACGGCGTCGATCATCCGGTAGCCAGCCGCGGTGAAACCGCCGGGGCTGGACAGTTCGATCACCAGCGGGCGGCGGGCCGGCAGGGCGTGCAGGGTGTCGACGAAGCTGCGCTCCGCTCCAGGCGTGATGATGCCGTCCAGGCGCAGGACGGTGACGTCGCCCTGGTCGTTGCGTGACATCGCTGCATCGGGAAACTCGGAGGAGGCGGGAGCCGCCGGCACCGGATTGACGGCGACCGGCGCGGCGCTGGCCGGGTTGAGCGACAGGCCGTCGGGCTGGGTGGCGGCATGGCCGAGGGCTGCACCCGCGATCAGCAGCGCACCCAGACCGAACCCGAACCCGACCTTCCGCAGCAGCTTTTGCACCGACATCATACCCTCCCGCGCCCGATCCGTTCAGCGTGGCGGTCAAAGCTTGCCCGAGGGTTAACGGCCTGTCTGTGGCGGGCCGCACAATGGAGGTAGGAGGGGAGGTAGGAGGGGAGGTACGAGGAGGCCGGGAAAGAGGCCGGGAAAGCCGCGTCGCGATAAAGCGTGCGCGCGGCCGCAAAGGGCGTTAGAAGAAACAGGATTCCAAGGGTATGGCCGGGGCGTCCTTTCCAAGGGCGACGCCTGTCCAGTCCCGTGCCGTGAACGTCGAAGAGCGGAACGATGTCGTACATCCAGGGTGAAACGGGCGATTGGGAAGTCGTGATCGGGCTTGAGGTCCATGCCCAGGTGATTTCGAACGCGAAGCTGTTCTCCGGCTCCGCCACCGAATTCGGGGCCGAGCCGAACAGCCAGGTCAGCTTCGTCGACGCCGCGTTCCCCGGCATGCTGCCCGTCATCAACGAATATTGTGTCGAACAGGCGGTGCGCACCGGTCTGGGCCTGAAGGCCGAGATCAACCTGCACTCGGTCTTCGACCGCAAGAACTACTTCTACGCCGACCTGCCGCAGGGCTACCAGATCAGCCAGTTCCTGCAGCCGATTGTCGGCAAGGGCGAGATCGTGCTGGACCTGCCGGACGGCACCAGCCGCACGGTCGGCGTCACGCGCCTGCACCTGGAGCAGGATGCCGGCAAGTCGCTGCACGACCAGCACCCGTCCAAGACCTACATCGACCTGAACCGGTCGGGCGTGGCGCTGATGGAGATCGTGTCGGAACCCGACATGCGCAGCTCGGAAGAGGCCGGCGCGTATGTGCGCAAGCTGCGCTCGATCCTGCGCTATCTCGGCACCTGCGACGGCAACATGGAGGAAGGCTCCATGCGCTGTGACGTCAACGTGTCGGTGCGCAAGCCGGGCGAGCCCTTCGGCACCCGCTGCGAGATCAAGAACGTCAACTCGATCCGCTTCGTCATGCAGGCGATCGAGTATGAGGCGCGCCGCCAGATCGAGATCATCGAGGAAGGCGGCAAGATCGACCAGGAGACCCGTCTGTGGGACACGACCAAATTCGTGACCCGCTCCATGCGGTCGAAGGAAGAGGCGCACGACTACCGCTATTTCCCCGATCCCGACCTGCTGCCGCTGGAACTCGACGCAGCGTGGGTGGAAGACATCAAGAAGACGCTGCCCGAACTGCCGGACGACAAGAAGGCCCGCTTCATCGAGGACTACAAGCTGTCGGTCTATGACGCCGGCGTGCTGGTCTCGGAGAAGTCGAAGGCCGACTATTTCGAGGCGGTTGCCAAGGGCCGCGATCCGAAGCTGGCCTCCAACTGGGTTACCGGCGAGCTGTTCGGCTATCTGAACAAGGCTGGCAAGGAGATCGAGGAGAGCCCGGTGTCGGCCGAGAATCTCGGCGGCCTGATCGACCTGATCGCCGACAACACCATCTCCGGCCGCATCGCCAAGGAGGTCTTCGAGACGATGTTCGAGACCGGCGAGAAGGCCGCCGACATCGTCGAAAAGAAGGGCCTGCGTCAGGTCACCGACACCAGCGCGATCGAGGGATCGATCGACGCCGTGCTGGCCGCCAACGCCGACAAGGTCGCGGAGTTCCGCAGCGGCAAGGACAAGCTGTTCGGCTTCTTCGTCGGTCAGGTGATGAAGGCGACCCAGGGCAAGGCCAACCCGGCCATGGTCAACGAAATCCTGATGAACAAGTTGAAAGGCTAAGCGGCTTTTCCCGGTCGGCGGATGGAAATCTCCGTCCCGTCCGAAAGAATGTTTGAGGAAAGCCTCTCCGCCCGGCGGAGGGGCTTTTTTCTTGGGTGTAGCCGCTCCCTAAGGCAAAGCCACAGTTGAATTTTCCCGGTTTCCGCCGTCACAGTGCTGGAAACGGTGGAGGAACCATGGCGGCGGAGCCGGTAACGGTGGCGCTGGCGGCTGGTGCCGTCGGCGGACTGCTCGGGGTGCTGCTGGGCCGGTATGCCGGTCGCCGGGCGCTCCACCGTTCGCCACCTTCATTGCAGCAGTCAGCCGATCCCGCCAACGCCCAGCCGCCGCACCCCCTGCATGAGCCGGAGATCGGCCAAAGGCTGGAGATGGCGCTGGAGGCGACCGGTGCCGCGGTGTGGGACGCCGATCTGGTGGCCGGGACCTGCTGGTGGTCGGACACCTTTCCGCGAATGCTGGGCTATCGCACGCGGCCGGCCATGCCCCCCGATTTCTGGGAGCGGCGGCTGCACGCGGAGGACCGCGAACGGGTGCTGGCCCACATCGCCTCTCATCTGGCGGGTGAGACCCCGGCCTATGCCTACAGCTACCGGCTTCGCCATGAGGGCGGTGGCTGGGTGTGGATCGCCGCCAAGGGCCGTGCCTTCCGTGACGAGAGTGGTCGGGCGGTGCGCTATGCCGGCATCATGACCGACATTACCGAAGCCCGTCGGCAGGAGGAGCGGCTGCGCGCCAGCGAGGAACGGCTGCTGAAGATCATGGAGGCGGCGCCCATCGCGGTGAACGTCACCACGCGGGACGGTCGCTGGCTGTTCTGCAACGCCCAGTCGGCACGGCTGATGGGCCGTGATCGGGCAGCACTGATGCGCACCCCGGTGGCCGACCTCTATGCAGACCCCGCCGATCGCGATGAGTTGATCGCCCGATTCGACCGGGAAGGCGCTTTCCGCAATGCCGAGATCCGGTTCCGCCGCCTGGACGGCAGCGTCGTCTGGGTTCTGTCCTCGTGGAACAGCATCGAGCTGGATGGCGAATCGGCGCTGCTGACCTGGCTCTACGACATCACCGACCGCAAGGCTGCCGAATCGGCGATGATCGAGGCCAGGGAAGAGGCCGAGCGCGCGCTGGCCGACCTGCGCGAGGCGCAGGAAAGCCTGATCCAGGCCGAGACCATGGCCTCGCTCGGGCAGCTGGTGGCGGGGGTGGCGCACGAGATCAACACGCCGATCGGTATCGGACTGACCGCCGCCAGCCACATCGGCGAACAGGCGCAGATTCTGCGGGAGCGCTTCACCGGCAATGCGCTGCGCCGGTCGGAATTCCTGGAGTTCCTGGATGGCCTGAGCGAAAGCAGCCGTCTGCTGATGGCCAACATCGACCGCGCTGCGTCGTTGGTGCAGAGCTTCAAGCAGGTGGCGGTCGATCAGTCGTCCGGAGACCGGCGGGTGTTCGAGTTGGGCAGCTATATCCACGAGCTGCTGTTCTCGCTGCGTCCGCGTCTGAAGCGCACCAACCTGAAGGTGGTGGTGGAGTGCGATGACGATCTGACGATGGACAGCTTTCCCGGCGCGCTGGGGCAGGTGCTGACCAATCTGGTCATCAACGCCATCGTCCATGCCTATGGTGACTGCGACAGGGTGGCCGACCGTGTGGCCGAAAAGCCGATCGGCACGATCAGGATCACCGCGCAGGCGGACGGGGCTGACCGCGTCCGGATCGACTTCATCGATGACGGCGCCGGAATCGCGCCGGAACATCTGTCGAAGGTCTTCGACCCCTTCTTCACCACCAAGCGCGGGCAGGGTGGCTCCGGCCTGGGCTTGCATATCGTTTTCAACACGGTCACCGGTCCGCTGGGCGGCACGGTGACCGTCCAATCCTGGCCGGGGCAGGGGACCCGCTTCACCATCCAGCTGCCGCGCGAGGCGCCGGCGATGCAGCCGGCCACCGCGACCGAGCCGGCGCTGAACTGACGCCGGACCGCAATCCCGCCACGCCGTCCTGCCGGAAGCCGCTCAGGCGACGTGCAGTTCGTGGAATTGCAGATGCTTGGGCCGACGGCCGCGGCGCTTGGGAGCCGCGAAGTTGGCGAGCGCGCCGTTTTCCCCGCGCAGTTCGGCGTTCAGTTCCTGCACGCAGCGTTGCAGCAGTTCCTTTTCACGCTGGTCTTCGCGGTCGGTGATTTCCAGGCAGCTCAGCTTGATCTCGACGAGGTCGATCAGTGTTTCGGCGCAACGGCGTGACAGGGTCATGGCATCCTCCACGGCGACGGGGTGCGGCGTCACTGACCGGCGGGGCTCTGACGGGTTCAACCCCCACGCGACCGAGTCGTTCGTCACCCGAGCTTTTTATTGCTCATGGTGGCATCATAACCGCCTTCCGTTAAAAATAGGCTAAAATTTTATACAGATTTGTCTCTTCCCGATGATTTTCGGGAAAAGCGGATTTGTGGCTTTGTAAGCGTTGACAAGGGTACGGCCGGCCGTTAGAACGCTCCCCACGCCAGCGGTGACCCACGGGAAACCGCACTGGCTGGAGGGGTGGCCGAGTGGCTGAAGGCAACGGTTTGCTAAACCGTCATAGGGTTTAAAGCCCTATCGTGGGTTCGAATCCCATCCCCTCCGCCACCTTGCTTGGCGGGCGCCAAGCCATTGAATTCCATGAAAACTTGATGCACCGACCTGCGGCGGCGAGAGAGCAATCTTGCGGCTGCTTCGTGCTGTCGGGCTGAGCGTCTGCATTCCGACCTCTTGGCTTCGCAAGTCCCGCTGCTGAACGCCGCTTCGTGGGGTGGGTTGGCCGCGGATGTGCTTCCTGTCGCTGACGAGCCCGGCGCCATTTCCTTGCACCGTTCCGATTGCCGCGGGATTCCGGGGGGCGGCTGCCTGTTTGTGTTCACTCAAGGACAGGCAGGACTCCGCAGCGGATAAGCGGCGGAGGTGGGGAAAGATTGATACGCTGTGCCTGCAAACTGTTCCTATAAGCGGAAAATTAACAGGAAGCTGGGTAGAATAATTGTGATATCCGGAATTTGGTAAGCGTCGCGATGATCTCGCCCCCAACTCCAGGAACCTTCTGTCACGCCACGGGCGATGCGCGTCGACTTAATGTCGTCGGCCTGCTTTTTGTCGTCATGGTTGTATTTACCGTTGCGTTTGTGCTGTTCATGACGCTTGAGACGGCGCGGCGGATCGATGCGGCAACGGCCGAGCGGACGAAGGCCGAGATCGCCGACGCCGTTGCCGATCTGACCACGGCTATGGGAAAGAAGGCCGAGGAATACAGCCTGTGGAACGACGCCGTCGATCATCTGGTCGTCGCGTTTGACAGAGACTGGGCCTACGCCAATGTCGGCCCCTATGCGGAGCGGCTCTGGGGACTCGACCGTTCCTACGCCTGGAACGGAGGGGACGGGCTGATCTACGCCTCGAAGGACGGCGCCCTGCGCGAGGATATGGAAGTGGCCGCGCAGGAGGTGGTCGATCTGCATGAGGTGCTGGTGGCGGCGCGCACCGCCGGGAAACCGACCGGCGGCATCGTCCATGTCGGGCAGACGCCCTTCGTTTTCGGTGCCCGGGTGATCGAGTATGAGAAAGGGCACGCCCAGCTTCCGCCGGATCCCGCCAAACCGGTCCAGATCTTCCTGACCCGGCTCGACTTGGAGCTGGCGAAGCTCGCCGCTTCGCGGCGGATCGCCGATCTGCGCATCGTCCCGGCCGACGGGCCGGTTCCGCCCGCCGTCTCCAGCCTGCCCTTGAGGAGCATCGCCGGGACGTCGTTCGGCGTGCTGGCCTGGGCGCCCGAACAGCCCGGCCGCACCCTGTTGCGGGAGACCGCCCCCTATGCCGGTGGCTTCATGCTGGCGCTGGTGGCACTGCTGTTCCTGTTCCAGCGCGTGCTGCAACGGCTGAAGCGCCAGGAACCGCTGCGCCTCAGCGAGGCGCGGCTGGCGCAGGCCCAGCGCGTCGCCAAGCTGGCCTACACCGTTCATCTGCCCGAAGACCGGCTGGAGGTCTCGGCCAATTTCCGTGAACTGATCGGCCTGCACAACGAGCAGGTATCGGCCGCGTCGGAGCCGCTGACCGTCGGGCTCTATCTCGACCGCGTGATTCCGGACCAGCGGCTGGAAATTCAGGATACCTATCGCCGCGCCTGGGAGGAGAACACGCGCTTCGACGTCGAATACCGCATCGCCCGTCCCGGCGGCGGCCATCTGGACCTTCAGGAGGTGGGGGAACCCTTCCATGACGCCGACGGCCTCGTTCTTGGGTTGATCACCGCGATCCAGGACATCACCGCGCGTCGCCGGGCGGAGGAGACGATCCGCCATCAGGCCAATTACGACGCGTTGACCGGGCTGCCAAACCGGCCGCTGTTCTATGACCGGCTGCGTCAGGCGTTGCGCCGTGCGGCACGCGACAGGACGCCCGTGGCGCTGCTGTTCATCGATCTGAACCGCTTCAAATGGGTCAATGACACATTGGGCCATCAGACCGGTGACGTGCTGCTGCGTGAGGCTGCCCAGCGGATGGCGGCCTGCGTCCGCGGGTCGGAGACCATCGCGCGGATCGGCGGCGACGAGTTCACCGTCATCCTGTCGGATGTCGGCGACACCGGGGAGGTGGAGAAGGTCGCCCGCCGCCTGCTCGACAGTCTGGGCGCGCCCTTCCATATCGCCGGCCAGACCCTGCATATTTCCGCCAGCATTGGCGTCACCTTCGCGCCGGACCAAGGCACCGACCCGGAGCTTCTGGTGAAGAATGCCGACGTCGCGATGTACCATGCCAAGCGGCAGGGGACGGCCAACTGGGTCTTCTACGATCCGGGAATGGACGCCGATGAGTTGGCCCATCTGCGGATGGAGAACGACCTGCACGAGGCGCTGGCGAAGGGCCAGCTGGCGCTGTTCCTCCAGCCAGTGGTGGAGGTCGGCAGCGGCCTGCTGGCCGGCGCGCAGGCGGAGGTGCGCTGGAACCATCCCGAGCGCGGTCAGCTGGCGCCCGCCGACTTTCTGCATCTGGCGGAGGCGAACGGGCTGATGCTGCAGATCGGCTCCTGGCTGCTGGACGCCGCCTGCCGGCAACTGGCGGACTGGCGTGGCCGCGGTGCCGAAGGCTTGCGGCTGACGGTGCCGGTGTCCATCCTGCAGCTGAAGCATCCCGGTTTCGACGAGGAGGTCGCCGGCTGCCTCGGCCGCCACGGTGCTTCGCCGGACCGGTTGATCTTGGAACTGCCGGAGGCCGCGATGCTGGCGCCATCGGCGGAGATGACGCGGACGATGCAGACCCTGCGGCTGCTGGGCGTCGCCTTCTCGGTTGGCGGATTCGGTACCGGTTACGCATCGCTCGGCCATTTGCGGCGGCTGCCGGTGGAATTCCTGAAGATCGATCAGGCTATTTTGCGGGACGTCGTCCGCACCCCGGCCAATCATGACATGGTGCATGCCATCGTGGCGCTGGCCCGCAGTATGAACCTGACGGTGATCGCCGAAGGGGTGGAGACGGGGGAGCAGCGGATGCTGGCCGGCGAGGTTCGCTGTGGCTTCGTCCAGGGCGGCTTGCTTGGGCCGCCGGTGCCGGCCGGGGCATTCGACCTCGCCGTCAGGCCGGTCGCCCAGGTCAGCCGGGAAGCCATCGGGGAGGACGGGCAAGACTGAAGGCGGCGGGGGCCGTCTCCCCGCACTGGAGACGGACCCCGCCGCCGGTCCCGCTACATGTCAGGCTACCCGCTTGTCGCGGAAGGCTTCGATGGTGCGCATCACGCCGCGCAGTTCAGCCAGTCCCTTCAGGCGCCCGACGAAGGAATAGCCGGGATTCATCGTCTGGCCGATGTCGTCGCCCAGCAGATGGCCGTGGTCGGGGCGCATCGGGATTTGGGCGTCGGCGCGGCCGGCCTGCCGGCGGCGGGCTTCCTCGTCGATGATCGCCGCGGCCACGCCGATCAGGTCGGTATCGCCGCCGAGATGGTCGGCCTCATAGAAGGAGCCGTCCGGCTCGTGCGTGGTGTTGCGCAGATGGACGAAGTGGATGCGCGGGGCGAACTCCTTCGCCATCGCCACCAGATCGTTCTTCGGGTTGGAGCCGAAGGACCCCGTGCACAGGGTCAGCCCGCAGGCCTCCTGCGGCACGGCATCGAACAGCGCCCGCACGTCTTCCGCGGTGGACATCACCCGCGGCAGGCCAAAAATGGGGAAGGACGGGTCATCGGGGTGGATGCACAGCCGCACCCCTTCCTCTTCGGCCACGGGCGTGATTTCGCGCAGGAACTCGATCAGGTTGGCGCGCAGATCCTCGACGCCGATCTCCTGGTACAGTTCCAGCATGCCGCGGAAGCTGTCGCGGTCATAGGCGAAGTCGCGGGCCGGCAGCCAGTCGATCAGGTTGCGCTCCAGCTCCGCCACCTGTTCCACCGTCATCGCCTCGAACCGCGTCTTGGCGGCCGCGATATGGGCAGGGTCGTAGCTCGCTTCCGCATTGCGGCGCTTCAGCACGAACAGGTCGTAGGCGGCGAAATCGACGCTGTCATAGCGCAGGGCATAGCCGCCGTTCGGCAGCCGGTGCATCAGGTTGGTCCGGCTCCAGTCGGTGATGACCATGAAGTTGTAGCAGATCACCGGGATGCCGGCCCGCGCCACATTGCGGATCGACTGCTTGTAATTGTCGATCTTGGTGCGGAAGTCGCCGGTGCGCGTCTTGATCTCCTCACCGACGCCGATGCTTTCCACCACGTCCCAGGTCAGGCCGGCGGCCTCGACCATGGCGCGGCGCTTCTGGATCTCCTCGGGCGTCCAGACGCTGCCCTGGTTCATGTGGTGCAGCGCGGTGACGATGCCGGTGGCACCGGCCTGACGGGCCTTTTCCAGGGTGACGGGATCGTCCGGGCCGAACCAGCGCCAGGTTTCCTGCATGATTATGGTCCTTTCAAATACGGGTGCGGGGGGCCGAAGCCGCCGTTTGGTCAGGGGGTGCCAAGGAAGGTGGTAAGCGTCTTGCGGACGCCGACATTCATCAGATTGTCGAGATGCCGGATGACCGCGCTGCGGAAGACGGGTTCCGCCACCAGTTCCGGTGCGAAGATGTCCTCGATGGCGAACAGCGCGGCGGCCAGGGCGTCGGCATTGCCGCCATGAGTGCCGGCGATGCGGGTCAGCCGCGCTGCCATCGGATCGGCGACCGCGTAGGCGGTGCCGGACTCGTCCTTTTGCAGCAGGAAACGCATCCAGGCGGCGACGGCCAGCGGGATTACCGCCGGGACCTTGCCGGCGGCGAACAGCTCGCGCGCCGGTTCCAGCAGGCGCGGCGGCAGCTTCTGCGAGCCGTCGGACGAGATCTGGATGGTGCGGTGGCGGATGCCGGGGTTGCGGAAGCGCGCTTCCAGCGCCGCGGTGTAGGCGGGGATGTCGGTTCCCGGCACCGGCGGCAGGGTGGGGATCAGGTCTTCCGCCCACAGGCGCCGCATGACGGCGGGCAGTTGTGGATCGGCCATGGCTCCGGCAATCGTCTCGATGCCGGCGATGACCGACAGATAGGCCAGCAGCGAATGGGCGCCGTTCAGGCAGCGCAGCTTCATCAGCTCGAAAGGGTGGACGTCGTCGACCAGGATGGCGCCGGCCTTTTCCCAGACCGGGCGGCCGAGCGGGAAACGGTCCTCGATCACCCATTGCTTGAAGGGCTCGCTCACCACCGGCCATTCATCGTGGCAGCCGGTCGCCTCCTCCACCGTGGCCCGGTCGGCGTCCTGGGTGGCGGGGGTGATGCGGTCCACCATGGTGCAGGGGAAGCTGACCTGCCCAGCGATGTAGGCGGCAAGGTCCGGATCGCACAGTTCGGCGTAACGGACGACGATGCCCCGCACTTTGATGCCGTTCTGGGCGAGGTTGTCGCAGACCAGCACGGTGAAGGGCGGTATCCCTGCGGTGCGGCGGCGGCGGATCGCCTCCGCCAGCAGGCCGGGCACGCTGCGCGGCTTGGCGGAATCGGCGAGGTCGGCGCGGATCAGCGGGTGCGTCTCGTCCAGCGCGCCGGTGGCGGCGTCCTGGCAATAACCCTTCTCGGTCACCGTCAGGGTGACGATGCGGATCTCCGGCGTCGCCAGCAGGGCGAGCACCTCGTCCAGCTGGTCGGCGGTGGCCATGGCGTCGAGGAAGGAACCGACGACGCGCAGCCGGTCGCGCGTCTCATCGCGCACCAGCAGGGTGTAAAGGCAATCCTGTGGCTTCAGAGCGTCGCGGATCGCCGGCGACAGCGGGTCGACCCCGACGATGCCCCAGCCGGTGTCGCCAGTCGCCAGCACGTCGTCGGTGTAGGTGGCGAGATGGGCGCGGCAGAACGCGCCGAGGCCGATATGGACGATGCCCGGTGTCACCGCGGCGCGGTCGTATGCGGGACGCTCGACGGTTGGCGGCAGGCTGTTCAGGGAAGCGGTGGAAAGACGGGTTTGGGAAGGACGGGCCGCCAGCAGGGCGGTGTTCGCGTCGGGCATGATGGGCTCCGGGTCGCGGCGGTCGCTGCGGTCTCCCTGGCCGCTGCCCCCCGGGGGCAGTGCGGCAGTGCAGGTGGGCCGGTGCACCGTCATTCGGTAGATTTGACGTTGGTCGGGAAGGCTCCGGGGCGGGACGCCCCGGAGTGTCGCGGGCGAGGTGGTGCGAAGGTCAGACCTCGATCCCGGCCGGGGTTTTGCCCGACCCGGTCTTCGGCAGGATGAAGTGCATGATCGCCAGACCGACGAGGTAGAGGACCGACGCGATGGCGAACAACACCTGATAGTTGCCGTTGGTCGCGTCCAGCAGGCGGCCGACGCCCATCGACACGAACATGCCGACGAAGTAGGCACAGAAGCCGCCGATGCCGACCACCGAGCCCACCGCGTTGCGCGGCATGGTGTCGGAGACAATGGTGTAGACGTTGGCTGAATAGCCCTGGTGGGCGGAGGCGGCGATGCCGATCAGCAGAACGGCGAGCCACATGTTGGACACGGTCGAGGCGAAGAAGACCGGCAGCACGCACAGGCCGCAGACCAGGAAGGTCAGCTTGCGGGCACGCAGCGGCTTCACCCCGCGCTTGATCAGGTGGGAGGAGAACCAGCCGCCGCCGACGCTGCCGAAATCGGCCATGGTGTAGATGATGATCAGCGGAAGCATCGCCCCGAACAGGTTGACGCCATACTGCTTGTTCAGGAAGCCGGGAACCCAGTTCAGATAGAACCACCAGACGGGCGCCGAGAAGCAGGTGCCGACGATGTTCGCCCAGGTGCCGCGATAGCTCAGCAGCTTGATCCAGGGGATGTTCTCCTGCGGCTGGACGGGATCGCTGCGGATATAGGCGAGCTCCTCCGCCGTCAGCTTCGGATGGTCTTCCGGCTTGCGGTAGATCAGCAGCCAGGCGATGACCCAGAAGAAGCCGATGCCGCCGGTGACCAGGAAGGCGGCCTGCCAGCCATAGGCGACGAGCAGGATCGGCACCAGGATCGGTGCCACGACCGCGCCGACGTTGGAACCGGCGTTGAAGATGCCGGTGGCGAGTGCCCGTTCCTTGGCCGGGAACCACTCCGACACCGCCTTGATCGAGGCCGGGAAATTGCCGCCCTCGGTCAGACCCAGGCCGGCGCGCGCCACCTTGAAGCCGAAGACGCTGCCCATGAAGGCATGGACGCAGGCGAAGAAGCTCCAGCCGGCGACGGCCGCCGGCAGGCCGATGCGGATGCCGATCTTGTCCATCAGCCGGCCGCAGCCGACATAGCCGAAGGCGTAGGCCAGCGAGAAGGCGGCGACGATGTCGCCGAAATCCGACTCGGTCCAGCCCATGTCGCCCATCAGCGTGGACTTCAACAGGCCCAGAACCTGCCGGTCCATGTAGTTGATGGTGGTCGAGAAGAAGAGCAGGCCGCAGATGGTCCAGCGGTAGCGGCCGATGGCCTTGCTGACCGTGACCGCGGCACTGCCCGCCGCTTTGCCGATACCGCCGGCCCGGCGGGCCGGTTCCGCCGACTGGCCGGGTCCGGCGTCGGCAATGATCTGTTCGCTCATGATAGGCGTCTCCAGCCAGGACGCGCGCCGCCGCCCGGTGTTCGCACACCGGCCTCCCGCAGGCATCGGGCCCGCATTGGATTGGGCATGCCGGATGGGATGCGCGGGACGCCGATCGATCGGCAGGTCCACGGCGTCGTCCGGCGGCGGCCGCACGTTTCAGCAAGTTTCCTGGAGCAGTCAGGCCATCGTCGGGAGCGGTGCCGCTTGGGAACCGTTCATGGCGTCGCATACTACCATTCCAGTTGCTGGTATGGTAGTTGCCCCGATCCTCATTGGTCAACCGCATCATCTGCGGCATTTCGTCAAGCGGCGTTCCCCCGAATGCGTTGTGACCCTCTGCTAGGCCGTTCCCATTGCGCAACATTTGGGACAAACCCCAATGTACAATATTGGGATGTTCGCAAGAGGATGATCGGAGGAAGGCCAGCAACCGCATATCCCAAAAGGAGCAGCAGGTGGAGGAACCCAGCGCCATGGGAACGGTCATGACCGCACTTGCGGGCGGCGTCGGGCTGCTGGCGCTGATGACGCTGATCTATGGAACGGTCCTGTACCGCCTGGGTGATCGGCCCTGGCTGCGCCAGCTTTGCCTGGGCCTGCTGTTCGGCGCCGGCGGGGTGACGGCCATGCTGCAGTCCGTCCCCATCCTTCCCGGCATCAATCTGGACGTCAAGGCGGTGCCGGTGGCGCTGGCCGCGCCTTTCGGCGGACCCCTGGCCGCCATGCTCGCCGCCGGACTGGTGTCGGTTGCCCGCGTGGCGGTCGGTGGGGCAGGCGTCATGCCGGGAGTGGTCGGGATTGTGCTGGCCGGCGCCGCAGGGCTGCTGATCCGGTGGCTGGTTCCCGCGCCGAGCTGGCGAACGGCAAGGCCGCTGTTCGCTCTGGCGCCGATCGCGTCGCTCCACTCGCTCAGCATCTTCGTGCTGCCGTGGGAGGTCGCGTTTCCGATCTTCGTCAATGGGGGGCTGCCCATCGCGCTGTTCACGGTGGGCGGCATCCTGATGCTGGGCACGATGCTGGGACGCGAGCGCCGCCGTGTCGATACGGAGAAGATGCTGCGGGACGCCGCGCTGAGTGACCCGTTGACCGGCCTGGCGAACCGCCGGGCCTTTTTCGCGGCGATCGACCGGACGGTGGCCGGCGCGCTGCGTCACGACACGCCGGTGTCGCTGCTGATGCTGGACATCGACCATTTCAAGGAGGTCAACGACACCCGCGGGCACGATGCCGGCGACGCTGTGCTGGTGGCGCTCAGCCGCCTGCTCCAGCGCAGCGTGCGGCAGAGCGATCTTGTCGCCCGCTTTGGCGGCGAGGAGTTCGCCATCCTGCTCCCCAATGCGCCGATCGACGGAGCGGCCCTGCTTGCCGAACGTCTGCGCTGTGCCGTCCGTGACCTCGCCATTCCGCAGGATGGCGCGATCCTGCAAGTGACGGTCAGCATCGGGCTGTCGACCCTCAGCCCTGACATCGACCGCGCCGACGTGATGATCAAGGCGGCCGACATGGCGCTCTATCAAGCCAAGCAGGGCGGCCGGGACCGGGTCTGCCGCCATCGTGAGGCTGGCGTGAAGGAGCCGGTCCCGGTTTCCTGAGTGCCGGTTTACTGAAGGGTAACCCAAGGTCGACGCGTCACAGCAAAGGCAGGTCGCTGCCGCCATTCACGATGTCGACGGTGCCGGAGATCAGGTTCCCGGCATAGAGCGCCTCCAGATCGATGCCGCCGGCCGGGCGCACCGGGCGGATGGCGCGGATCCAGCCGGCGATGGATTGCTCCCGCCGGCGTCGGAGCGCTTCGGCCTCCTCCACCGTCACCGCCTGGAAGGACAGGCTGTCGCCGGGGCGCAGGCGTCCGGCTCGGGGCAGGTCGGCGGATATCACCGTGGCGATCTTGGCATAGCCGCCGGCGGTCTGGTGGTCGTTCAGCAGCAGGATCGGCTGGCCGTTGCCCGGCACTTGGACGGAGCCGGTGACCAGCCCGTCCGACGGGATGTCGGCGCTGTCTTTATGCGCCAGCGCCGGTCCGTCCAGCCGCAGGCCCATGCGGTCGGCTTGGCTGCCGACGCGGTAGGTCGCGGACAGAAAGGTCGTCAGCGCCGCCCCGGTGAAGCGATCCTCCTGCGGTCCCAACACGATCCGCAGCGGGCCGGTGCCATAGTCGGGCGGCTGAGGCAATTCGACGTCCGGACCGTCCGGGGCGGACTCAAGAGCCAGCGGAAGCCGGTCGTCCTGCGCCAGGGGGCGCCCCCCCAGGGGGCCGATGCCGGCGCGCACATAGGTGGACAGGCTGCCCATCACCGGTGCCAGCGCGAAGCCGCCGGCCACCGCCAGACAGGCGACGGACGCACCGTTCACCGCGCCCAGCCGCAGCACGTCGTCCCGGTGCAGGGTGTGGCTGCGGTGAGGCTCCAGCGGCTGCGGGGTGGCGCCCTCGCGTTCCAGCCTCATTGCCATCGGACCGACCGCGGCGATGCGGACGGAGGGCGCATCCACCCGCAGGTCAGGGCCGAGCAGGGCGATTTCCAGCCCCGCCATCCCCGGCGGATTGCCGACCAGTGCGTTGGCCAGCCGCAGCGCCACCGGGTCGAGCGCGCCGGCCACCGGCATGCCCAGCTCCTGGAAGCCGAAGCGCCCCAAATCCTGGATCGTCGCGAACAGGCCGGGCCGGACCACGGTGAGGAAGGCCGTCATCATGCCACCCTCAGGCTGCCGGGATCGAAGCGGCCGGCAGCCAAGGCCTCGGCGATTCCGTCGAAGGCCGCACGGTCCACCGCCTCGAAGCGCACCCGGTCGCCGGCCGCCAGCAGAACCGGATCGGGCCGGCCGCCGTCATAGAGCGGCACCGGGCAGCGGCCGATCAGGTGCCAGCCGCCAGGGCTCTCCCAGGGATAGACGGTGGTCAGCCGGCCGGCGACGGCGACGGAACCGGCGGGCACCCGCACCCGCGGTTCGCTCCGGCGCGGGCGTTCCAGTTCCGCCGGCAGGTCGCCCATGTAGCCGAAGCCCGGCATGAAGCCGAGCATGTAGACGAAATACTCGGTCGATCGGTGCAGCTCTGCGACCCGATCGGCCGTCAGGCCCAGCGTGTCCGCCAGTTCCGCCAGATCAGGTCCGAGGTCGGGGTCGTAACAGACCGGCAGCCGCCATAACCGCCCCTCCGACGGGGCAGCGTCGCTGCCGGCCAGCGCCGACTCCACCGCCGCCTGCGTCTCCCGGCGGCTGGTGGCGACGGGATCATAGACCACCAGCAGCGAGCGGAAGGTCGGCACAGTCTCCACCAAGCCCAGCGGCGGGGCGGCCTTCAGCCGGGCGTGCAGGGCCATGACGCGGGTGTTGGTCACCCGGTCGATGGTTTCGCCGAACTCGACGTTGAAGGCAGTGTCGCCGACGCTGGTGAAGCGGACCTCCACACTCTTGCTCCTTACCCGATCATCATCGACGGCAGCCAGGACACCATGCCGGGGAACACCCACAGCAGGGCCACCATCACCACCATCAGCAGGAAGAAAGGCAGGCTGGCCTTGCCGATGGTGAAGATGTCCTTGCCGGTCATCGATTGCAGAACGAACAGGTTGAAGCCGACCGGCGGGGTGATCTGCGCCATTTCCACCACGATGATGATGTAGATGCCGAACCACAGCAGGTCGATGCCCGCCCGCTGCACCATCGGCAGGATGACCGAAGTGGTCAGCACCACCATCGAGATGCCGTCGAGGAAGCAGCCCATCACCACGAAGAAGGCGGTCAGCGCCACCAGCAGCGCCGCCGGCGACAGCTGCATGGTGGTGATCCATTCCGCCAGCAGGCGCGGGATGCCGGTATAACCCATCGCAACCGTCAGGAAGGCGGCACCCGCCAGGATGAAGCCGATCATGCAGGAGGTGTGGGCGGCGCCGAACAGGCTGTCGCGGAAGGTCGTCCAGCTGAGCGTGCCGGTCACCAGCGCCAGCACCAGCGAACCCAGAACGCCGATGCCGGCGGCCTCCGTCGGGGTGGCGATGCCGACATAGATCGAGCCCAGGACGGCGGCGATCAGCATCACCACCGGGATCAGGGCGCCGGTGTCGCGGATCTTTTCCGCGAAGCTCTGCGACGGTTCCGGCGGCGGCACCCGGCCGGGGTTCAGCAGCGACCAGCCGCCGACATACAGCATGAACAGGCCGGTCAGCACGATGCCGGGGATGACGCCGGCGATGAACAGCCGGGCGATCGACACGTCGGCGGCGACGCCATAGACGATCATGATGATCGAGGGCGGGATCAGCAGCCCCAGCGTGCCGGCGCCGGCCAGCGAGCCCAGCGTCATCATCGGGTCGTAGCCGCGGCGGTTCAGTTCAGGAATGGTCATGCGGCCGATGGTGGCGGCGGTGGCGGCGGACGAGCCGGACACCGCGGCGAAGATCGAGCAGCCGATGATGTTCACATGCATCAGCCGGCCGGGGAGCCAGCCGGTCCAGGGCGCCAGTCCCTTGAACATGTCGGACGAGATTCGGGTGCGGAACAGGATCTCGCCCATCCAGATGAACAGCGGCAGGGCGGTCAGCGTCCAGGAGGTGCTGGCGCCCCAGATGTTGGTCGCCATCACCATGCCGACCGGCCTTGCGGTGAACAGCGCCATGGCGACGAAGCCGACGCCGGCCAGCGCCAGCGCCACCCACACGCCGGCCCCCAGCATCAGGAACATCGTCACCACGACGACGAGGGAAGCGGTCGTCTGATCCATCGCTCAGCCCTCGCTCTGCATGCCGGCATGCTGGTAGGAGGCGTCGCGCCCCGCCAGCACGGCCAGCAGATCGTCGATCAGGGCGATGACCAGCACCACCAGACCCACCGCCATCAGCGCCTGCGGCATCCACAGCGGGACCGGCAGAACGCCCTGGCTGAGATCGCCGAAATCATAGGAATCGTAGGTCATGCGCAGCCAGTACCAGGCGAAATAGGCGCTGAGCGCGGTGGCGAAGCCCAGGCACAGCAGCTCCATGACGCGGCGGGCGGTGCCGTTCAGCCGTTCCACCAGCACGCCGACGCGGATGTGCGCGCCGCGGCGCAGCGCCGGGCCCAGCATCAGGAAGAATGACGCCGCCATGCAGTAGCCGGCAAGCTCGTCAGCCCCCGGCACCATGCGGTCGACCAAACGGGAAACCACCTGCGTCACGATCAGGACGGCGATGGCGGCGAGCAGGACCGCGCCCAGGATCTCGGCGGCGCGGTAAAGGATGGACAGTGCGGTGCGCATGGCGCAACCACCTCCTGCGGTCGGGGCGAAGCGAAGGGGCGTCGGGGGCGTCCGGCCGGCCGCCTTGCAGTGCTTGGCAAGGGCGGTGCCGGCCGGCTGCCTTTGGAGCGGTTACTTGCCGAAGGCGGAAATGATCGCCTCGCCGTCGGCGCCGGCTGCCTTGGTCCATTCCGCGGTCATGGTCTTGCCGATGGCGGACAGGCCCTCCTTCAGCTTGTCGGACGGCGGCAACACCTTCATGCCGTTGTCGGCCATGGTCTTGTTCAGATCGGCCGTCTTCTTTTCCCATTCGGCCCAGCCGGCGGCCTCGGCCTTCGCCGCGGCGTCCTGGATCGCCTTCTGGGTGCCGGCGTCCAGCCCCTTCCAGACTTCAGAATTGACGAACACCATGTTGCGCGGCAGCCATGCCTGCACGTCGTAGTACACCTTCACGAAGTCCCAGGCCTTGGTGTCGACGCCGGTGGCGGCGGACGTGATCATCGCCGTGACGATGCCGGTGCCGAAGGCCTGCGCCACCTCGGCCGCCTCGATCTTCACCGGGATGGCGCCGGTCAGTTCGGCGATGCGGGTGGTGGCGGGGTTGTAGGCGCGGAACTTCTGGCTCTTCAGCCCTTCGACCGCCTGGATCTCGTCCTTCACATAGAGGCCCTGCGGCGGCCACGGGATCGAGTAGAGCAGCTTCAGGCGCTGGCGCTCCAGCTTCTTCTCCAGATAGGGCTTGGAGACCTCGTACAGCTTGTGGGCCGATTTGAAGTCGGTGGCGAGGAAGGGGACCGAATCGAGGCCGTAAAGCGGATCCTCGTTCGCCCAGGAACTGATCAGCACCTCGCCCAGCTGGGCCTGACCGGACTGGACCGCGCGCTTGATCTCCGGATGGCGGATCAGCGAGCCGTTGGAATGGACGGTGATCTGGATCTTGCCGGCGGTGGCCGCCTTCACGTCGTCGGCGAACTGCTTCACCACGATGGTGTGCAGGTTCGTGTCCGGGTACGGCGTCGGCATGTCCCAGGTTTCGGCCGCGGCCGCCAGCGGCCCGGCGGCGACACCCAGACCCAGCAGGCCGGCGACGATCGGACCGGCCACCCGGCTGATGAGACGGGATTGCAGCGTGTCAGCGGTCATGATGTTCGGAAGCTCCCTGTTATTGGCCGATGCGGCATCCGCCGGCCTTCCGGCCGGTCGGACGGGAGCGGACAGCGCCCCCCTGATCCCGCCCGTTTTCGGACTCCAAGGGTTCACCGTTCCGGAGCTTCCGTCAAACCCCGTGTGGGGGCAGCGGAAAAAAACTCAGCGCTGTCCGCTGCTTATGACGGAAAACTGTATGGCGGATCAGTAGATCAGCTCGTTCTCGCCGCTGCCCTCGGCAAGGACCAGCTCGCCGCGGGCGGCGAGATCCTTGGCCAGCTGGACCATGTACATCTGTGCCTCGTCCACGTCGCGCACGCGGACCGGACCCATGGCGGCCATGTCCTCGCGCAGGATCTTGCCGGCGCGCTCGGACATGTTGGAGAAGAACAGATCCTTCAGCGACTCCGACGCGCCCTTCAGGGCGGTGCCCAGCTTCTGCTTGTCGACCGTGCGCAGCATCGTCTGGACGCCGGTGGGATCGAGCTTCGACAGATCCTCGAAGGTGAACATCAGCGACTTGATGCGCTCGGCGCTGTCGCGGTTGCGCTCCTCCAGTGCCGCCATGAAGCGGTGTTCGGTGGTGCGGTCCAGCCCGTTGAAGATCTCCGCCAGCATCTCGTGGCTGTCGCGTCGGCTGGTGCGGGCGAGGTTGGTCATGAACTCTGTGCGCAACGTGCGCTCGACGTCGTCCAGAACCTCCTTCTGCACCGCCTCCATGCGCAGCATGCGCATGATGACTTCCATCGCGAAGCTTTCCGGCAGCTGGGCCAGGACACGGCCGGCATGGTCGGAGCGGATCTTGGACAGGACGACGGCGACCGTCTGCGGGTATTCGTTCTTCAGGTAGTTGGACAGAACCGACTCGTTCACGTTGGTCAGCTTGTCCCACATGGTGCGGCCGGCCGGACCACGGATGTCCTCCATGATCTGATCGACCTTGTCCTTCGGCAGGGTCTTCAGCAGCAGCCGTTCGGTCGAATCGAAGGAGCCGACGACGGTGCCGCTCGACGACATCTGCTCGGCGAATTCGACGAACAGTCGCTCGATCAGGTTGGCCGACACCGTGCCCAGGTTCGCCATCACCTGGGACAGCTCCTTGATTTCCTCGTCGTCCATCATGGCGAACAGCTTGGACGAATGCTCCTCGCCGAGCGCAAGCATCATGATGGCGGCCTTTTCGGGGCCGGTGAGGGTCCGGTAGTCCTCACGAACCTTCTGAGCCATTGCTACCCTTCATGATGCGCTGAGTCCGATGATCCGGGATGATTGCGGCAAACATCGTTAACAAACGATAAGGAAGACCTTAGGGAAGTTCGGAATCAGGCGCTTGCGTCCCGGCAGTCCGCAGGTGCGACCTGCTGTCGCCCCCTGCGGGGAGGACACTCATACGTCCATATTTGAAAATGGATTTACAGAAATATGCCATTCCTGTAATTCTGTCCTCACAAGGGCCGTACTGACGCTGTCGAGGGGTATCGGGGGGATGGAGCTGCCCATTCAGACGGGATCGCTGCTGATCCGCATGCAGAACTGTCAGCAGCAGCTTCCCGCCGCCCTCGCCAAGGTCGGGGCCTGGGCGCTGGCCTATCCATTCCGCACCGCGACGCTGAAGATCGGCGAACTGGCTGCGGCGGCCGAGGTGTCGGTGGCCTCGGTCAACCGCTATGCCCGCTTCCTTGGCTATGACGGCTATCCGGAATTCCGCGAGGATCTGCTGCGCGCCTTCGAATCGACCTTCGCGCCGGTGGAAAAGCTGCGCGTCGCAGTCCAGCGCGACACCTCCAACGCCGAGATCATGCGGGAATCGCTGGCCAGCGACGCCGGCAACATCACCCGCACCATGGAGCTGCTCCAGCCCGAGCAGTGCGAGGCCGCCATCCGTCTGATCCGCGAAGCGGGGCGCGTCGTGGCGTTGGGGCTGGGTGACAGCGCCTATCTCGCACTGTTCCTGGCCGACGTGCTGGAGCCCTATGTCGACAATGTCCGCGAGGCCATTGAGTTCGCCGGGACCGAGCGCACCATCCGCCGGCTGATGACGGTGAAGCCCGGCGATCTGGTCATCGCCATCACCTCGCCGCGCTATTCGCGCCGGACCATCGAGCATTTGCAGCTGTGCCGCGAGCGCGGGGCCAAGGCCATCGCGCTGACCGATGCGCCGGACAGCCCGATCGTGCCGCTGGCCGACGTCACCCTGCTGGCCGGGGCCGACCATGGGGTGCGCCACAGTTCCCCCACCGGGCTGATGGCGCTGATCGTGGCGCTGGGCACCGCGCTGTCGCGCTCCGGTCCCGACAGCGTCGGTCAGGCGGCCGACGTCGCCGAACGCATCCTGCCTTATCTCCACGTCGTGCCGAAGACCAAGCGGCCGACGGATTGACCCGGACTTTCCCATCCACGCGACAAAGAAGCCGAAAAGCGATGACGATCTCCTATTGGAACGGGCGTTACCTGCCGCTGGACAAGGTCCATGTGTCGCCGCTGGACCGCGGTTTCCTGTTTGCCGATGGCCTCTATGAGGTGACCGCCGCCTACAACGGCCGCCTGTTCGAGCCGGAAGCCCACATCGCCCGCCTGCAGCGGGGCCTGTCCGAGCTGCGCATCGACTGCACCCTATCGGCCGGCGACTGGATGGGCATCATGGAGCGCCTCGCGGCTGAATCCGGCATCGACGGCGACCTGACCGTCTATCTGCAAGTCACCCGTGGCGCCGCCGCCAGCCGCGGCCATGCCTTCCCGGCTGGCGTCACCCCGTCGGTGTTCGGCATGGTCAGCCCGCTGAAGCGTCCGCCCGCGGCGTGGCGCGATCAGGGTGTGGCCGCCATCACCATCCCCGACATCCGCTGGGGCCGCTGCGAACTGAAGACGGTGGCGCTGCTGGGCAGCGTGCTGGCGCAGCAGGCGGCGACCGATGCCGGCGTGGTCGATGCGCTGCAACTGCGCGACGGTCTGGTGACGGAGGGGGCCGCCACCAACATCTTCGTGGTCAAGGACGGCGTCGTCGCCACCCCGCTCAACGACAACCGCATCCTCCAGGGCATCACCCGCACCGTCATCCTGCGGCTGGCGGCGGAGGCCGGCATCCGCCTGGAGGAGCGGGACATCCCGGCGGCGGAGCTTGAGACCGCCGACGAGATCTGGATTGCCAGCACCACCAAGGAGATCACCCCGGTCACGACGCTGAACGGCAAGCCGGTCGGCGGCGGCGCGCCGGGCATGGTCTGGCGCCGCCTGTTCGCGCTGTTCGCCGAAAGGCTCGGGCGATGAACGGTGCGGCTGCCGTCAAAGCGGTCGACACCGCGCCGGCCCTGCTTTCCGTGGAGGGGCTGAGCGTCGCCTTCGACGGCGAGCACGGCCCACTGCGCGTGGTCGAGGATGTCAGCTTCACCGTGGCGCCGGGCGAGACGGTCGCCATCGTCGGCGAATCCGGGTCCGGCAAGTCGGTGACTTCGCTGTCGCTGATGCGGCTGGTCGATTATGCCGGCGGCCGCATCGTCGGCGGGCGCATCCGCTTCAAGGGCCGCGACGGGCGCGAACGTGACCTCGCCACCCCGTCGGCGGAATCCCTGACCGACATGCGCGGCAACGACATCGCCATGGTCTTCCAGGAGCCGATGACATCGTTGAACCCGGTCTTCACCATCGGCGACCAGATCGCCGAGGCGGTGATGCTGCACCAGGATCTCGACCGCAAGGCTGCGCGGGCCGAGGCGCTGCGCATGCTGGAGAAGGTGCGCATCCCCGAACCGGCCCGGCTGCTCGACCGCCACCCGCACCAGCTCTCCGGCGGCATGCGCCAGCGCGTGATGATCGCCATGGCGCTGTCCTGCAAGCCGTCGCTGCTGATCGCCGACGAACCGACCACGGCGCTGGACGTCACCATCCAGGCGCAGATCCTGCGGCTGATCCGCCTGTTGCAGGACGAGATGGGGATGGGCGTCATCTTCATCACCCATGACATGGGCGTGGTGGCGGAGGTCGCCGACCGCGTCGTCGTGATGTGGCGTGGCCGCAAGGTGGAGGAGGGGCCCGTCGAGCGCATCTTCCAGGCGCCGCAGCACCCCTACACAAAGGCTCTGCTATCGGCGGTGCCGAAGCTGGGTGCATTGCGTGGCCAGGATCTGCCGGTGCGCTTTCCCCTGCTGGCGGTGGATGACGCCAAGGTGGATGCCGCTCCTCCGGCCCCGCCGCCGGTGCAGGATACCGTGCGCGCCGCCGATGCCCCGCTTCTGGAGGTGCGCGACCTCACCACCCGTTTCGACGTGCGCAAGGGCATCTTCGGTTCGCTCAAGGCACGGGTCCATGCGGTGGAGATGGTCAGCTTCGCCGTCCGCCCCGGTGAGACGCTGGCGCTGGTCGGTGAGTCCGGCTGCGGCAAGTCGACCACCGGCCGCACCATCATGGGGCTGCAATCGGCCACCTCCGGGACCATCCGTTTCGACGGCGTCGACACCGCGACGCTGGACTCCAATGGTCAGGCCAAGCTGAAGGAAAAGATCCAGTACATCTTCCAGGATCCCTTCGCCTCGCTGAACCCGCGCATGACCGTCGGCTTCAGCGTCGCCGAGCCGATGCTGGTCCACGACTATGTGCCCACGTCCAAGCCGGGCCTGTCGCATCGCCGTGCCATTGAGGAGCGGGTCGCGGAGCTGCTGACCCAGGTGGGTCTCAGGCCGGAACACGCGCGCCGCTACCCGCATGAGTTCTCCGGCGGCCAGCGCCAGCGCATCTGCATCGCCCGCGCGCTTGCCTGCGACCCCAAGCTGATCATCGCCGACGAAGCGGTGGCCGCACTCGACGTGTCGATCCAGGCGCAGATCGTCAATCTGCTGATGGAACTCCAGGCCAGACGAGGCCTGTCCTACCTGTTCATCAGCCATGACATGGCGGTGGTCGAGCGGGTCAGCCACCGCGTCGCCGTCATGTATCTCGGCCAGATCGTCGAACTCGGCCCGCGCCGCGCCGTGTTCGAGAATCCGCAGCATCCCTACACCCGCCGCCTGATGGCGGCGGTGCCGATCGCCGATCCGAGCCGCCGCACCCGTGACCTGCGGCTGCTGACCGGCGAGATCCCAAGCCCCATCCGTGCCATCGGCGACGAGCCGCTGGTGCAGCCACTGGTGCCGGTCGGCGACGACCATTTCGTCGCCCGACACGCCGTTGGCGGCGATTTCTGAACCAAAAAAGCAGGGAGTCTACACGTGAACCGCTTCGCCCTTCCGCTTCTCGCCGGCCTGCTCGCCGGCACCGCGCTGGCCGGTCCGGCCTTCGCCGCAAAGGACCTCGTTGTCGGTCTGCCCGACAACATCACGACGCTGGACCCGGCCGACATCAACGACACCCTGTCGCAGTCGGCCAGCCGCACCATGCTCCAGGGCCTGTTCGGCTTCGACAAGGACATGAAGCTGGTGCCGCTTCTGGCGGAGAGCTTCACCGTCAACGACACCGCCACCGAATACACCTACCGCCTGCGCAAGAACGTCACCTTCCATGACGGCACGCCCTTCAACGCCCAGGCGGTGAAGACCAACTTCGACCGCCTCGCCAACCCGGCCAACCGGCTGAAGCGCCAGAGCCTGCTGGCGATGCTGGCCGAGACGGTGGTTGTCGATGATTACACCATCGCGCTGAAGCTGTCGCAGCCGTTCGGCGCGCTGAACAACAATCTCGCCCACCCCGGCGCGATGATCCACAGCCCGAAGGCGCTGGAGACCTACGGCAAGGAGATCGGCCGCCACCCGGTCGGCACCGGCCCCTACAAGTTCGTCAGCTGGGAAGCCGACACGCTGAAGGTCGAGAAGAACGACAAGTACTGGAAGCCGGGCCTGCCGAAGATCGACCATGTCACGCTGAAGAGCGTGCCGGAGAACGGCAGCCGCATCGCCATGCTCCAGACCAACGAGGCGCAGTTCATCTATCCGCTGCCGTCCGAGATGGTGAAGATGGTCGAGGCCAACACCCAGCTGGAGATCATCGACGCTCCGTCGATCATCGCCCGCTATGTGGCGCTCAACACCATGAAGAAGCCGTTCAACGACCCGCGCGTCCGTCAGGCGCTGAACTATGCCGTCGACAAGAATGCCTGGATGAAGGTGGTCTATCGCGGCTATGCCGGCCCGCTGGATTCGGCGATCCCGCCCAAGCTTGGCTTCCATGTCGGCCAGCCGAACCAGTACACCTATGACCTTGCCAAGGCTAAGGCGCTGCTGGCCGAAGCGGGATATCCGAACGGCTTCGAGGCCGAGATGTTCGGCCGCAACAGCACCAACTTCATCCGCGGCATGCAGTTCGTCCAGCAGCAGCTGTCGCAGGTCGGCGTCAAGCTGACCGTCACCCCCCTGGAGGCTGGCGTCGAGGTCGCCCGCGTCTGGGGCGTCGAGAAGCCGGAGGACGCGACGGTGCAGATGCAGTATGGCGGCTGGTCGGCCTCGACGGGCGACGCCGATTGGGGCCTGCGCCCGCTGCTGTGGGGCAAGGGCTTCCCGCCGAAGTTCTTCAACGTCGCCTACTACAAGAACGACACGGTCGACGCCGCCATCGAGGCCGGCATCGCCACCGCCGACGACGCCAAGCGCGCCGAGGCCTACCGCGTCGCCCAGGAGCAGATCTGGAAGGACGCGCCCTGGATCTTCCTCGGCGTCGAGAACCTGCTGGCCGGCAAGTCGAAGAAGCTGAGCGGCTTCTATTACGTCGCCGACGGCGGGTTGCAGATGGAAGAGGCCGATCTGCAGTGATGTGAAAAATTGCCCTCTCTCCCCCGCTCTCGCGCGAACGAAGTTTGCGCTGACGCGACAGGCGGACCTTCGGTCCGCCGATAGCGGGGAGAGGGAGGGGACCCGCCGCGTAGCGGTGGGGAGGGTGAGGGGGCCGGCGCGCTTTTGCGCGCCGCGAAGGGGCATACTGCCCCTTCGCCATCCCCTGGCACGGGCTTGCGCCCGTGCTGCCCCCTCACCCTAACCCTCTCCCCAGGGGGGAGAGGGGATTTTTCGTCCGCACCTCCAGGCCCTCCACCAGGACCTCCGCCCCATGCTGAAATATCTCGTCGGCCGTCTCGCCGGCATCCTGCCGGTTCTGCTGGTGATCTCCGTCTTCGTCTTCGTCTTCGTCCATCTGCTGCCGGGCGATCCGGCGCGGCTGGTCGCCGGGACGGATGCGACCCAGCAGGACGTCGAACTGGTGCGCCAGGATCTCGGCCTCGACCAGCCGCTGTGGGTGCAGTACGGCCGCTTCCTCGGCAATGCGGTCCAGGGCGAGTTCGGGCGGTCGATGAAGTCCAAGCGGCCGGTGTCGCAGGAGATCGGTGAGCGCTTCATGCCCACCTTCTACCTCACCGTGGTCGCCATGGTCTGGGCGACGCTGGCCGGTCTGCTGATCGGCGTGGCGTCGGCCACCAAGCGCGGGCGCTGGCAGGACCATGTCGGCATGGTGGTGGCGGTGTCGGGCATCGCCTTTCCGTCCTTCTGGCTCGGCCTGCTGATGATCGACCTGTTCTCGGTCAAGCTCGGCTGGCTGCCGACCAGCGGTTACGGCACCTGGCAGCATTACGTCATGCCGTCGCTGACGCTCGGCCTCGGCGTCGCCGCTGTCATGGCGCGCTTCACCCGCTCCGCCTTCATCGAGATCGCGCGCGAGGATTACGTCCGCACCGCGCGGGCCAAGGGCGTGCCGGCCCGGCTGGTGGTGTGGAAGCACACGCTGCGCAACGCGCTGATCCCGATCATCACCATGGTCGGCCTGCAATTCGGTTTCCTGCTCGGCGGGTCCATCGTGGTGGAGACGGTGTTCTCCTGGCCGGGGCTGGGCCGGCTGCTGGTGGATAGCGTCAATTACCGCGACTACACCGTCATCCAGGCCGAGATCCTGCTGTTCTCGCTGGAGTTCATCGTCATCAACCTGCTGGTCGATGTGCTGTACGCCCTCGCCAACCCCGAGATTCGCTACTCATGACCACGACAGACGCAACCGCCGTGGCTGTGGGCCACGAAGCCGTCCGTTCGCCGCTGCGCGAGTTCTGGCGCAAGTTCCGGCGCAACCGCACCGCCATGGCGGCAGGGTTCTGTCTGCTGGCGCTGGTGCTGGCGGCGGCGGCCGCGCCCTGGATCGCCCCCTTCGACCCGGCGGCCTTCGATTACGACCGCATTTTGGAAGGCCCCTCGGCCGACCATTGGGCCGGCACCGACGCCTATGGCCGCGACATCCTGAGCCGCATCCTGTGGGGTGCCCGCATCTCGCTGTCGGTCGGCCTGCTGTCGGTGCTGCTGGGCGGGGTGGCCGGCGTGGCGCTGGGGCTGGTCGCCGGCTTCCGCGGTGGCCTGATCGACAGCCTGATCATGCGCGTCTGCGACGTGCTGCTGGCCTTCCCCGGCATCCTGCTCGCCATCGGCATCGTCGCCATCCTCGGGCCGGGCATCGAGAACGTCATCTATGCGGTGGCGATCTTCAGCGTACCCGTCTTCGCCCGTCTGGTGCGCGGCAGCACGCTGTCGCTGAAACGCGCGGTCTATGTCGACGCCGCCCGCGCCATCGGCGTGCGCGACCGGTTGCTGATGGTCCGCCACATCCTGCCGGGCACGCTGCCCAGCGTGATCGTCTATGTCTCCATGCGCATCGGCACCTCGATCCTGACGGCGGCGAGCCTCAGCTTCATCGGCCTCGGCGCCCAGCCGCCCAGCCCGGAATGGGGCGCCATGCTGGCCGATGGGCGCAGCTATATCGGCGTCGCCAGCCACGTCACCTTCTATCCCGGCCTCGCCATCTTCCTGACGGTGCTGGCCTTCAACCTGCTCGGCGACGGACTGCGCGATGCCCTCGACCCCAAACTGCGCTGAACCGGCAAAGCGCGCCCGGGCCTTCGGGCTCGCCTGCGGCCGGCTGACGCCGGGGCCGCGCAACGCCATCACCGACGTTCCGGGCGTGCGCGTCGCTCACGTCACGCTCGATGACGGCGCCATCCAGACCGGCGTCACCGCCATCCTGCCCCATGCCGGCAACCTCTACCGCGACAAGCCCGTCGCCGCCGCCGAGGTGCTGAACGGCTTCGGCAAGAGCATCGGGCTGATGCAGGTGGAGGAGCTGGGTGCGCTGGAAACCCCTGTCCTGCTGACCAACACCCTGTCGGTCGGCACCTGCGCCACCGCCCTGGTCCGCCACGCCATCGCCGCCAATCCCGACATCGGCCGTACCACCGCCACCGTCAATCCGCTGGTGATGGAGTGCAACGACGGCCCGCTGAACGACATCCAGGCGCTGGCGGTGACGGAGGCCCATGCCGCCGCCGCGCTCGCCGCCGCTCTGTCGGACACGGATGGGGCGGAGGTCGCGGTCGGATCGGTCGGCGCCGGGCGCGGCATGTCCTGCTTCGGCTTCAAGGGCGGCATCGGCACCTCGTCCCGCCGTCTCAAGCTGGACGGCAAGCGCCATCACCTGGGCGTGCTGGTCCTGGCGAATTTCGGCCGGCCGGGGGAGCTGCGCCTGCCCGACGGCCGGCGTGTCGTCCCGCCTGCGAAGGACGACACGCCGGAAAAGGGCTCCGTCATCGTCATCGCCGCCACCGACGTGCCGCTCGACCACCGCCAGCTGCGCCGGGTGATCCGCCGCGCGGGAGTCGGGCTGGCGCGGGTCGGCTCCTTCTGGGGCCATGGCAGCGGCGACATCGCGCTGGGCTTCACCACCGCCAACCGCATCGACCATGACGAGCGGGCCGACCTCATTCCCGTGCGCATGCTGAACGAGCGCCGCATCGACGCGCTGTTCGAGGCGATGGCCGACGCCACGCAGGAAGCCGTCCTCGACGCCCTGGCCGCCGCCACGCCTGTGGTGGGCCGCGACGGCGCCACCCGGCCCTGCCTTTCCGATACGCTCACCCCCGATATGTTGACTGCCGGGAGCACTCCGTGAAGATCTACATCTCCGCCGACATCGAAGGGGTGGCCGGCGTGGTCTCCCAGCAGCAGGTGACGCCGGGCAATGCCGAATACGAGCGCGCCCGCCGCCTGATGACCGCCGAGGTCAACGCCGCCATCGACGGCGCGCTGGAGGCCGGGGCGAGCGAAATCCTGGTCAACGACAGCCACGGCCCGATGGTCAACCTGCTGCCGGACGAGCTGCACCCCGCCGCCGAGCTGATCCTCGGCCGTCCGAAGCCCATCGGGATGTTCGCCGGGCTGGAGCCGGACACCGCCGGGGTGATGTGCGTCGGCTTCCACACGTCCGCGCGCCAGTACGGCATCCTCGCCCACACCACCAACAGCTTCGCCTTCGGCCGTGTCCGGGTGAACGGGATGGAGCTGGGGGAGGCCGGCAATTACGGCGCCTATGCCGGCGAGATCGGCGTGCCGGTGATCCTGCTGACCGGCGACGACCGCTTCGCCGCCGAGATGGCCCCGCTGTTCCCGGACGCCGAACAGGTGGTGGTCAAGCAGGCGCTCGGCCAGCGCGCCGCCCGCTCCGTGGCGCCGTCGGTCGCCCGCGACCGCATCCGCGAGGCCGCAAGCCGCGCCGTCCGCCGCGCGTCCAGCATCCCGCCCTTCCGCGTTCCGCCCCAAGCCGACGGCGCGCCCTACCGGCTGGAGATCGAGATGAACAGCCCGGCGCTGGCCGATCTGGCGTCGCTGATCCCGGTGTCGGAGCGCCTCGACCCTGTTACCGTCCGCCTCCCCGCCGACAGCATGGCCGCCGTGCTCGGCTGGATCAACACCCTGTCCGCCATGTCGGCCACCCTGCGCTGAGACCCGCTCCCATGACCCTTTCCCACCCGCAGCCCTTCGCCCTTGCCATCCATGGCGGCGCCGGCACCATCAAGCGCAGCGCCCTGACCCCGGCGCTGACCGAGGGCTACCACGCCGGCCTGCGCCGGGCGCTCGCCGCCGGGCATGAGGTGCTGGCCGATGGCGGCAGCGCGCTCGACGCCGTGACCGCCGCCGTGATGGCGCTGGAGGACGAGCCGCTGTTCAACGCCGGCCGCGGCGCCGTCTTCACCGCCGAGGGCGTGCAGGAGATGGACGCCGCCATCATGGACGGCCGCGACCGCGCCGCCGGTGCGGTGGCCGGGCTGTTCGGCCCGCGCAACCCGATCCTGGCCGCCCGGGCGGTGATGGAGCACACGGAGCATGTCCTGCTGATCGGCGAGGGTGCGCTGGATCTCTGCCGCCGCCAGGGTCTGGCGATGGAGGAAGCCGCCTATTTCTTCACCCAGCCGCGCTGGGACGCCCTCCAGGCCGAGCTGGAGCGCCGCCGCTCCGGCACCCCCGAAGACAACTCCGATGGGGGCGCCGACCAGCGCCGCCACGGCACGGTGGGCGCCGTCGCCCGCGACCGCGACGGCAACCTCGCCGCCGCCACCTCGACCGGCGGCATGACCGCCAAGGCCAAGGGCCGCGTCGGCGACAGCCCGGTGATCGGCGCCGGCACCTTCGCCGACAACATCACCTGCGCGGTCTCCGCCACCGGCCATGGCGAGCATTTCATCCGCCGCTGCGCCGCCCACGAGATCGACGCCCGCATGCGCTGGGCCGGCCAGACCCTGGAGCGCGCCGCCGGCGACGTGGTGGACGAGCTGGGGGTGATCGGCGGCTCCGGCGGCCTGATCGCCATCGACCGCGACGGCCGGGTGGCGCTGCCCTTCAACTGCTCCGGCATGTATCGCGGCGCCATCGGGCCGGAGGGGCTGGCGATGACCGCGATCCACCGCGAGGAGTTCCGCATCGGCTGACCCTCCTTCCCCCGCTGGACAGGCGAGGGCCGGCGTCCCACGTTGGTGCTTATTCAGTGCAACAGCCGGAACGGAGGATGACGGCATGCGTGCGATGGTGATTTCGCGGTTCGGCGGACCGGATGTGTTCGAACTCCAGGACCGGCCGCGCCCGGTCGCCGGGCCGGGCGAACTGCTGGTCCGCGTGGTGGCGTCGGGCACCAACCCGGTGGACGCCAAGATCCGCCAGTCCGGCAGCTGGGCCGGCATCCCCTTCCCGGCGGTGCTCGGCTATGACGTGTCGGGCGTGGTCGAGGAGGCCGGCCCCGGCGTGACCGGCTTCAAGGCCGGCGACGAGGTGTTCTACACCCCGGAGATCTTCGGCAATCCCAACGGCAGCTATGCCGAATACACTGTCGCAGCCGCGTCCATCGTCGCCCACAAGCCGGCCGGCCTGTCCCATGTCGAGGCGGCGGGCATCCCGCTGGCCGGCGGCACGGCGTGGGAGGCCATCGTCCGCCGTCTGGCGGTGCGGCCGGGCGAGACGGTGCTGATCCATGGCGGGGCCGGCGGCGTCGGCAGCTTCGCCATCCAGTTCGCCAAGGCGGCCGGCGCCCGCGTGCTCGCCACCGCCAGCAAGGCCAACCACGAGGCGATGCGCGATCTCGGCGCCGACGTGACGCTCGACTACCGCGACGCCGACGTGGTGGACCAGATCCTGCGCGAGGTGGGCGGGGCAGGGGTGGACGCTGCCTTCGACACCGCCGGCGGCAATGTGCCGCTGAGCACGCAGGTCACGCGCCCCTTCGGCCGCATCGCCACCATCCTGCCGCCGACCGGCGACCTCAATGCGCTCTATGTGAAGAACCAGACCCTGTACGGCACCTTCCTGACCCGCGAGGGCGCCCGCCTGCGCGAGATGGCGCCGCTGTTCGTGCGCGGGCAGGCCAAGGTGATCGTCGATGCCGTCCTGCCGCTGGAAGAGGTCGGCAAGGCGCACGAACGGCTCGATTCCGGCCACGGCCGCGGTAAGATCATCCTGCAAGTGGGGGCCTGACGCGAGGTCGGGCCGGGCTTTCGAAGGACGGTCGCGGTGTATATCTGGCTTATCGGGCTGCACGTCACGGCGGTGACGCTCTGGATCCTGGGGATGTCCGCCGCCGCCATCCTGATCAGCGCCCTGGACCCCACGACCGCCGCCGAGGAAGGACCGGCCCGCCTGCTGCGCGCCATGGGCCGCTGGGAGCGCCGCGTGACCTCCCCGGCGATGGGGCTGGCGTGGCTGCTGGGCATCACGCTGGTGGTGGTCGGCGGCTGGGGCTTCGAGCCGTGGCTGGTGGCGAAGGTGGTCATCGTCCTCATCCTGTCCGCCCTGCACGGCAAGATCGCCGCCGGGCTGCGGCGGCTGGGCGAACCGGGTGCGCGGCCGGTGTCGCCGCTGCTGCGCTTCTCCCCGCTGGCGGTGATCGCCGGGGCCATCGCCATCGTGACGCTGGTGGTGGTGAAGCCCTACTGAACACGCTATGGTGTCGGGCCGGGAGGGGCCGGCCCGTTCGACCCCGCGCCCGGCCGGTTCGGTTCCAGCGCGAAAGGATCCGCCATGGCCGTCGCCAAGACCACGATCTGCCTCTGGTTCGACAAGGACGCCGAGGCCGCCGCCCGCTTCTACACCGAGACCTTCCCCGACAGCGCGGTGACCGCCGTCCACCGCGCCCCCGCCGACTACCCGTCCGGCAAGGCGGGCGACGTGCTGACGGTCGAGTTCACCGTCGCCGGCCTCCCCTGCCTCGGCCTGAACGGCGGCCCGGCCTTCACCCACAGCGAGGCCTTCTCGTTCCAGATCGCCACCGACGACCAGGAGGAGACCGACCGCTATTGGACCGCCATCACCAGCAACGGCGGCCAGGAGAGCGCCTGCGGCTGGTGCAAAGACCGCTGGGGCATCTCCTGGCAGATCACGCCCCGCGTGCTGACCGATGCGCTGGCGGCGGGCGGAGAGGAGGCCAAGCGGGCGTTCGAGGCGATGATGGGGATGACGAAGATCGACGTGGCGGCGATTGAGGCGGCGCGGAGGGGGTGAGGTTTTGGTATATCGATGTTGCGTCGAAGCAAATATGCCAAGGCAGATTGTGCCTCAAGGAATGCAGACTAGAGATTGCATAAGGCATTAAATGAAATCTAATAAGGGAAAATTAGAAGTGCAAGCATGCAGTGGATTACATATTACCTATGCGCGTGATACAATAAGGGCGAATTGTTTGTGGGAGAATGATTTTGGCGGGCGTATCGCATAAGCAGCAACTTGAGGTTATCGACGGCACGCCTGAAAAGCGGCTCTTCTTATCAATTATTAGTGATTATGATCTTCGTACAGGGCTGTGTGAGCTGGTTGATAATGCCATTGATTTGTGGACAGAAAGCGGCAGGAAACGACCGCTCAACGTGCAAGTTGTTTTAGACGATTCCCGTCAGATTATTTCTGTATTAGATGATGCGGGTGGCGTTCGTGAAGATCAGTTGCGGTTATTAATTGCGCCGGGCGCATCGCGAAATAGATCATCGAAAGATGTTATCGGAACATTTGGCGTGGGCGGTAAGCGTGCAGGCGTTGCATTGGGAGAGCTTGTTGAAATCCGCACCCGATACAAAAAAGAAAAGAGCATACAGATAGATATAACAAAGGATTGGTTGGCGAACGATGATTGGTTCCTCGCTGTCTACGAAATTCCAGATGTCGATCCTGGTACTACAAGTGTAACTATATCTCAGCTTCGCCAAAGAATGTCTGAAGATGACGTTAAGTCACTTTATGATCATCTTTGCGCAACTTATGGCTGGTTTATTCGTAAAGGATGTTCCATCACAATAAATAGGCAAAAAGTTGAGCCTACCATGTTCAATTTGTGGGCATTTCCTCCTAGCTTCGAGCCAAGGCGTACAAATTTCGATGTTTTTCCTATCGATGGTAAGAGTCTGAATGTTACAATAGAGGCAGGACTAATTCTTGATAGAAACCCCGAAGCAGAAAATTATGGTGTGTATTTTTATTGCAATAATAGATTAATTGTCAGAGAATTAAAAGTGCGTGATGTTGGGTATTATGTTTCTGGAGAGGCTGGCGTTCCTCACCCGGATGCGTCTCTGTGTAGGGTTATTGTAGATATTCAAGGCCCTTCTGAATTGATGCCGTTGACTAGCAGCAAAAGTGGGATAAATTATAGTCACGAAGCATTTCTCCAATTGCGACCCACTCTTATAAATCTGGTAAGTTATTATACATCTCTTTCGCGTCGATTAAAGAAGCAGTGGGATCAAGAGGTGTATCCTTATACTGCTGGTTCTGTGGAGGATGTTGATCCTGAGGACGTGGAAGTAAAACGGCGTATGGTCTTACCCCAATTGCCACGTACACGCAAATTGCCGCGCGTCCAAGAGTTAAAAGAAAGAAACAAAAAGAAGATAGATTCTCAGCCGTGGACAATTGGATTAATAGAGGCCATGGGCATGGTGGATTTAATCAGTAGACAAAAGATAGATACTAGAAACCGTATTGCTTTGATACTTTTGGACAGTAATTTTGAGATAGCTCTGAAAGAATTTATTGTCGCTAGATCTGATCTATTTCCTGCTAATAAGTATAAAAATAGCCATATCGCAAGCCTATTTGAACAAGGTCGCAAGGCAGTCATCAAGGAGGTGCAGCCCCACATAAACCTATCTCCTATGCTTCTGAATAAGATTGATCACTACTACGGCCTTAGAAACTCTCTCATCCACGAACGGGCAACTCAGCAGATTACGGATACCCAAATCTCTGACTACCGTAAGGTTATTGAAAGAGTTCTAAGTCTTCTATTTGAGCTAAAATTTCCTCAGTAAATCTTAATGGAAATAGAATTAATCATGCTAATAATATCTGGGATGCATTGTGATATCATAATGTTGATGAGAAATTTTGATTTATGCTTCCCCCTCACCCCACCCCCACATCATCCCGAATGCACGCCACCGAATGCCCCGGCGCCACCTCCCGCAGCGCCCGGGCCTCCGGCTCCGCACAAGCCGTCAGCGCGAACGGACACCGTGTCCGGAAGACGCAGCCGGACGGCGGGTTCATCGGGCTCGGCACGTCGCCCTCCAGCAGCATGCGGGTCTTCGGCGCGTCGGGGTCCGGGTCGGGGGCGGCCGACAGCAGGGCCATGGTGTAGGGGTGACGCGGACGCTCGTAGAGGCTGTCGCTCGGTGCGATCTCCATCAGGCGGCCGAGATACATCACCGCCACCCGGTCGCTGATGTAGCGCACCACCGCCAGATCATGGGCGATGAACAGCACCGCCAGCCCCAGCTCGCGCTGCAAATCGCCCAGCAGGTTGACCACCTGCGCCTGCACCGAGACGTCGAGCGCCGACACCGGCTCGTCCGCGACGATGAAGTCGGGTTCCACCGCCAGCGCGCGGGCGATGCCGATGCGCTGGCGCTGGCCGCCGGAGAATTCGTGCGGGAAACGGTCCATGGCGTCGGCGCTCAGGCCCACCTTCTCCAGCAGCGCCGCCACGCGGTCGCGGCGGTCGGCGCGGGTGCCGATGCCGTGGATCGTCAGGGCCTCGCCGATCACCTCGCGCACGCGCTGGCGCGGGTCGAGGCTGGCATAGGGGTCCTGGAAGACGATCTGCATGCGGCGGCGCTGCGCCCGCATCTCCGCCGTGCCCAGGCCGGTGATCTCCTGCCCGTTGAAGCGGATGGAGCCGCCGGTCGGCTCGATCAGCCGCAGGATGCTGCGCCCGGCGGTGGTCTTGCCCGATCCGGATTCGCCGACCAGCCCCAGCACCTCGCCGCGGTTCAGGTCGAAGGACAGGTCGTCCACCGCCTTCACCCAGCCGACCGGCCGTTGCAGCAGCCCGCCGCGCACCGCAAAGCGCTTTTCCAGATTGCGGACGCTCAACAGGGGCTGTTCGGTAGCGGTATCGATGCTCATTGCACGTCTCTCCAGCGGCGGCAGCGGGCGGAATGGTCGGGGCCGACCGGCTCCAGAACGGGTTCGGCGGCGAGGCAGGCCGGTTCGGCCAGCGCGCAGCGCGGGGCGAAGGTGCAGCCGGCCGGGCGGTTCACCGGGCTCGGCACGCTGCCGGGGATGGCGTAGAGCCGGCCGCCATCGCCGCGGCGCTGGCCCAGATGCGGCATGCAGGCCAGCAGCCCGCGGGTGTAGGGGTGCCTGGGCGATTTCAGCAGGGAGCGGACATCGCCTTCCTCGACGATGCGGCCGGAATACATCACCACCACCCGGTGCGCGACCTCCGCCACCACGCCCAGATTGTGGGTGATGAACAGGATCGAGGTGCCGGTCTCCTCCTGAAGCCGTCGCATCAGGTCGAGAATCTGCGCCTGGATGGTCACGTCCAGCGCCGTGGTCGGCTCGTCGGCGATCAGCAGGGTGGGGCGGCAGGCCAGCGCCATGGCGATCATCACGCGCTGGCGCATGCCGCCCGACATCTGGTGCGGATACTCGTCCAGCCGCCGCTCCGCCGCCGGGATGCCGACCTTCTTCAGCATGGCCAGCGCCTCCGCCCGCGCCGCCCGGCGGTCGAGGCCCTGATGGTAGCGCAGAGCCTCGCCGATCTGGTCGCCGACGGTGTAGACCGGGTTCAGCGAGGTCATCGGCTCCTGGAAGATCATGCCGATCTCGTTGCCGCGGACAGTGCGCATGGCGCGCTCGCTGAGGCGGGCGAGGTCGCGCACCTGGCCGTCGCGGCCGCGGAACAGGATCTCGCCGCCGGCGATGATGCCCGGCGGCGTCGGGATCAGCCGCATCGCCGACAGGCTGGTCACCGACTTGCCGCTGCCGGATTCGCCGACGACGGCCAGCGTCTCGTTGCGGCGCACGGCGAAGGACACGCCGTCCACCGCCTTCGACACGCCGGGATCGGCGGTGAAGTGGGTTTGCAGGTTGCGGATGTCGAGCGTGAGGTCAGCGTCCATGACGGGATCCCGGATTTGAAGTCAGCGGGTGCAGCCGCGCGCCGGCACCGGCCAGTCGCCGACGACCTCGCCGTTGCGGGTGATCGCCATGCGGTCGTGCAGGTTGGTCACCACGCACACATGGTTGGGCAGGATGCGCACGCGGTCGCCGATCTCCGGCTTCGCGGCGCTCTTGCTGAGGTCGACCACCGCATGCTCCTCGTTGACGCGGACGATCACCGCGTCGGGGTAGTCGAGGATCAGGCCGAAGCCTTCGCCCACCGACGGGGCGACGCGGTCGCTCGACAGCGTCTTGCTGCCGCAATCCAGAATGGCGCGGTCGGGGGTCGGGCGGCTGACCACGGTGGCATGGACATGCACGGCGCATTCGTCCAGCGTCGCCACCCCGGCGCCGACGGTGGCGCGGTCGTGATAGATGTAGGTGCCGACGCGCAGTTCGGTCACGCCGGGAAGCTCATGGGTGTCCCAGCAGCCGGGGGTGCCGCCGACCGACACCGTCTCCACCGCGATGCCGGCGCCGTCCAGCAGGGCGCGCGTCTCGGTGACGAAGGGCACGGTGCGGGGACCGCGCGGGTAGGTCATCAGGCCGCGGAAGCGGGTCAGGCCATTGCCGGCGGCGCGGCGGGCCAGCGTCAGCACCTCGTCGGGGGTCTGCACGCCGCAGCGGCCGTCGCCGCTGTCGAACTCCACGAGAATGCCGATCTCGACGCCGGCCTGCGCGGCGGCTGCGGCCACGGTGTCGAGGGCGACGGCGTTGTCGAGCGCCACCGTCAGCCTGGTCTTGCCGGCCAGCTCGGCCAGCGGCGACACTTTGGCGGCGCCGACGATGGGGTAGGTCAGCAGGATGTCTTTGCAGCCAGCCTCGGCCATCACCAGCGCTTCACTGATCTTCTGGCAGGTGATGCCGACGGCGCCCAGCTCGATCTGGCGCAGCGCGAATTGGGGAAGCTTGTGGGTCTTGATGTGCGGGCGCAGCGCCAACCCGTGCCGGTCGCAATAGGCCTGCATCTTGGTCAGGTTATGCTCGACCCGGTCGAGGTCGATGACGGGGACGGGGGTGTCGAGTTCGTCGACGCGCATGGGACCGCTCCAAAGGCGACAAGAGGAAAGGGGCCGATCCCGGCGGGATCGGCCGCCCGGAATGTTAAGCCGTCGGCAGGACGGCGATGCAGTCGATTTCGACCTGGATGTTGTTCAGCTGGCAGCCGATGGTGGTGCGGGCCGGCGGCTCGGTCGGGAAGAACTCCGAATAGAGCGCGTTGTATTCCTGGAAGCGGCCGAGGTCGCTCAGGTAGCTGTTGACCTTCACCACATGGGCGAGGTCGGTGCCGGCAGCCTTCAGGATGATTTCCAGGTTGCGCAGGGTCTGGCGCACCTCGCCGGCGAAATCCTCGGGCAGGGCGCCGGTTTCAGGATGGTGCGGCCCCTGGCCCGACACATAGACGAAGCCGTTCGCGACGATGGCGTGGCTGTACTGGCCGGCGGGCGGCACCGCCTTCTCGGCGAAAATCGGCTTGCGGTTGGTCATTCGGTCCTCACTGGTTTTGAAACTGGGGTTTTGAAATGTGTCAGGCGCGGGCCAGGGCCTTGCCCGGACGTGCGCCGGTGTGCCCACCGTCCCGCAGGACGAACTGTCCGGCGACGAGCACGTCGGTGATGCCGTGGGGCGGGCGCGTCGGCTCCTGGAAGGTCGCGCGGTCCGCCACGTCGGCGGTGAACAGGGCCAGGTCGGCCACCATGCCCGGCCGGATCAGCCCGCGGTCGGACAGGCCGAAGCGCTGGGCCGGGACGGCGGTCATGTGGCGCACGGCATCCTCCAGCCCCAGCCCGCCTTCGCCCCTGATCGCGCGGGCGAGATAGCGCGGGAAGCTGCCGAAGGCGCGGGGGTGCGGCTTGCCGGTCTCGCGCGGCAGCCCGTCGGAGCCCAGCATGTGCAGCGGGTGCGACAGCGCGGTCTCCAGATCGGCCTCGGCCAGCTGGAACATGACGATGTTGGTGCGGCCGCGGTCGGCACGGATCAGGCGGACCAGCGTGTCGAAGGGCGATTCCTTTGCGACTTCGGCAATTTCGGTCAGCGACAGCCCTTCCAGGGTGCGCAGGTCCGGCTCGCCGACGCCGCCGATGCGGACATTCTCCCAGCCGATCAGGCGGATCTTGGATTCCCAGCCGGTGTCGTTCGGCGCCTCGCCGTCCTCCACCGCCCGGCGCAGCGCCGCCAGCCCGTCGGCATCGGCCATCCGCGCCAGCAGCGCCTCGACCCCGCCCGCCAGCGCCGAGGGCGGCAGCAGTTGCAGGATGGTGCTGGAGCCGGCCGGGTAGGGGTACATGTCGAAGCTGACGTCGGTGCCGCCCTTGCGGGCGATCTCCAGCCGCTCCACCGCCCGCGGCAGGCTGCCCCAATAGGGCTTCCCGGCGGCTTGCAGGTGGGAGAGCAGGCCGCTCGCCCTGCCGGCCTTCAGCAGATCGAGGAACTCGTCCACCGAAGCGATCAGCCCGCCCTCGTAGGAGCGGACATGGGCGGTCAGCAGCGCGCCATGCTCCGCCACCACCTCGGCCAGCCGCACCAGCTCGGCGCGGTCTGCCCAGGCGCTCGGCGGATAGACGAGGCCGAGCGACAGGCCGTGCGCGCCCTGGCGCAGCTGGTCGGCCAGCAGGGCGGCCATCGCCTCGCGCTCATCGGCGGTGGCGGCGCGGTTCTGCCAGCCCATGACGGCGAGGCGCAGGGCGGCGTGCCCGACCAGCGAGACGAGGTTGATGGCGGTGCCGCGCCCGTCGAGCGCCGCGCGGTAGCCGGCGAAATCGGCGAAGGTCTCCTGGTCCGACACCGTGCCCAGCAGGTTGCCGAAATGCTCGCGCAAGCGGTCGCCGCTGTCCGGGCTCTGCGGGTAGAGCCCGAAGGAGCAGTTGCCGACCACCACGGTGCTGACGCCCTGCGCCACCTTCTCCGGCCGGCCGGGCTGGCGCAGCTGGATCAGGTCGTCGTGGCAATGGGCGTCGATGAAGCCGGGGGCGAGGAAGCGGCCCTGCGCCTCCAGCGGCTCGGCGTCCGGCGCGTCGAGCATCGGGCCGATTGCGGCGATGCGTCCGCGCTCCACCAGCACGTCGGCCGGGAACCAGGGGGCGCCGGTGCCGTCGATGACGCGGGCGCCCTTGATGAGAAGGGTATCGGTCATCTCACTTCGCATTCTGGAGCCGGGGGTCGAGCGCGTCGCGCAGCCCGTCGCCGACGATCTGGAGCGACAGCACGGTCAGGACGATGGCGCAGCCGGGGAACAGGATCAGCCAGTCGGCCTGCTGGAAATACTGCTGGGCGCTGGCGATCATGTTGCCCCAGGTGGGCGTGGTCGGCGGCACGCCGACGCCGAGGAAGGACAGCGCCGCCTCCGTCAGGATGGCGTAGGCGAAGATGAAGGTGGCCTGCACCAGGATCGGCGACATCAGGTTGGGCAGGATGTGCAGGAAGACGATGCGCGGGGTCGACGCGCCGAGCGCCGTCGCCGCCTCGATGAAGGGCATTTCGCGCACCACGAGGCAGGCGGCGCGCACCACGCGGGCGACGCGCGGGGTGTAGACGATGCCGAGCGCCAGCACGACGTTGTAGAGCGACGGCCCCAGCGCCGCCATGAAGGCGATGGCGAGCAGGATGTCCGGGAAGGCCATCAGCGCGTCGGTCAGCCGCATCAGCAGGCCGTCGAGCGGCCGGATATAGCCGGCCGCCAGCCCCAGCAGCGTACCGAGCAGCGTCGCCACCACCACGACCAGCAGCCCGACCAGCAGCGACAGCCGGGCGCCCAGCATCACGCGGGACAGCACGTCGCGGCCATACTCGTCGGTGCCGAACCAGTGGGCGGCGGTCGGCGGCTTCAGCCGGCCGAGGATGTCCATCTTCATCGGGTTGAACGGGGTGATCCACGGCGCCAGCAGCGCCACCGCCAGGATCGCCAGCATGATCAGGAAGGACAGCACCACCAGCCGGCGGCGGAACAGCTGGCGCAGCAGCAGGGCGGCCGGCGACCGGCTGCCCCCGGCCTCATTGGAGGAGGGGGCGGAGGAGGGAAGGGGGACGCTGCCGTGACCGGCGGGGACGCTTGCCATGGAAACCCTCCCTCTCAATAACGGACCCGAGGATCGACCACGGCATAGAGCAGGTCGACCGTCAGGTTGATCAGCACATAGATGGCGGACACCACCAGCAGGGCGCCCTGGATCACCGGATAGTCGCGGCGCAGCACGGCCGAGACGATCAGGTTGCCGACGCCGGGCAGGCCGAACACCGTTTCCGTCACGATGGCGCCGGCGATCATCACCGCGGTGGTCAGGCCGATCACCGTCAGGATCGGGATCATCGCGTTGCGCAGCGCATGCTTCAGCACGACGACCAGCGGCGGCAACCCCTTGGCCCGCGCGGTGCGGACGTAATCGTGGCTCATCACGTCCAGCATGCTGGTGCGGGTAAAGCGCAGGATCAGCGCCGAGTTCGGAATGCCGAGTGCTATGGCCGGCAGCACCAGATGGCGCATGCGCTCCAGCAGATCGGCGTCGGGCGGGCCGTAGCCGGCGACCGGGAACCAGGCATGGTCGACCGCCAGATACTTGATCAGCGTCAGCCCGATCCAGAAGCTGGGAATGCTGGCGGCCAGCATGGCGAGCCCGACCGCGGTCTGGTCGACCAGACCGCCGCGCTTGGCCGCCGACAGGATGCCGACCGGCACGCCGATCAGCATGGCGATGCCGACAGACATCATGGTCAGCAGCCCGGTCAGCTCCGACCGTTCCGCCAGCGCCTGCGCCACCGGGCGGTTGAGGAAGATGGACTCGCCCAAGTCGAAGCGGACGATCTGCCCGAGATAGAGCAGGAACTGCGTCAGCAGCGGCTCGTCGAGCCCGAGCCGGCCGCGCAGCGCCGCGATGTCCTCCGGCGTGGCGGAGGACCCCAGCATGACGGCGGCGGGATCGCCCGGCACGACGCGGGCGATCAGGAAGACCACCATGGCGACGAGCAGCATGACGACCATCATGCCGGCGAACCGGCGGACGATGTAAACGAGCATGGTTGCGGTCCCAAAGAGAATCCCCTCTCCCCCCGGGGAGAGGGTTAGGGTGAGGGGGGCACGTTGCGAGGACTTACAAGAATTGAGACGCTGCGATCATTCTCGGCAATCCACCCTATGCGTCCCCCTCACCCCGACCCTCTCCCCAGGGGGGAGAGGGGGCAGCTTCTTCAGCCTTTCAGGTCGGTGTTCCAGAAGAAGGGCCAGGGCGTCGGGGTGTAGCCGGTCAGCTTGTCGCTGCTGGCGGCGAGGTTGTAGAAATCGCCGACCTTGATGCTCGGCACCTCGCTGTAGAACAGCGTCTGCAACGCCACCCACTTCGCCTTGCGCGCCGCCGGGTCCATCTCGCGGTTGAAGGCGGCCAGCGCATCGCGCTTGGCCGGGCTGTCCCACCAGCCGGGATAGCTGGGGTTCAGCACGGTGATCAGCGACGGCTCCGGCACGAAGGTGTGGTAGGTGAAGAAGGCATCCCACCCCTTGTCGTCGCCGCGGCGCTGCAGCAGCGTCGCCCAGTCCAGCACCTGGAGATCGACCTTGAAGCCGGCGAGTTCGAGCTGGGCCTGGGCCACCATGCTCATCTTGTACAGGAACTCGTACTGCACCGAGGTCATGATGCGGATCGGCTCGCCCTTGTAGCCGGCGGCCTTCAGCAGATCCGCCGCCTTGCCGGCCGCATGATCGGCGTAGGGCTTGGCGCTGGCCGCGTCGTAATAGGGCGTGCCCTGGGCGTAGATCGACCCCTCCGCCTGGACGAATTCGGGATCGCCGAAGCCGGCCAGCAGCATGTCATTCGGCTCCAGCGCCGCCAGGACCGCCTGACGGATCTTCGGGTTCGCCATCACGCCGGTCTTGGTGTTCATGATCATCAGCGGGAAGCCGAAGGGCTTGACGATCACCGGCTTGACGCCGGCCGCCCCCTTGATGCGCGGCAGGGTTTCCGCCGGCAGGCTGTCGGCGAACTGGTACTGGCCGGCCAGAACTCCCGACACGCGGGTGGCGGCGTTCGGCACCGGGACGAAGCGCACCTCGCCAATGTTGGCCTTGCGGCTGCCGGCATAGCCGCTGGGCGTGCCGGCGGGCGAGGCGTAGCCGTCGTGACGCACCAGCCGGATATACTGGTCGGGCTTGTGCTCCAGCAGCTTGTAGGGGCCGGTGCCGATCAGCGACTTAAGGGCGCCTGGCCCGTCGATCACCGATTTCGGCACGATGGCGGCGGCGCCGTTGTTCATCGCCAGGAGAGCGGTCAGCGGCGCGAAGGGCTCCTTCAGCGCGATGACGACGGCGTCCGCGCCCTTGGCGGCGATGCTCTCCACCAGCGGGGCGACGGTCTTGCCGCGCGGCGAGGCCTTGGTCCAGTGATCCAGCGAGGCGACCACGTCGTCGGCCGTGACGGTGCTGCCGTCATGGAAGGTGACGCCGCTGCGCAGCGGGATGGTGTAGGTCTTGCCGTCCGCCGACACCTGCGGCAGGGCCGACGCCACCAGCGGGGCCAGCTTCCACTCGCCGTCGAAGGTGAACAGCGTCTCGAACATGTGCTGGGTGATGATGCTGACGAGGTCGGACGTGGTGCCGACCGGGTCCAACGTCGGCGGCTCGCCGATGGTGGCGACCGTGACGACCGAGGCGCCGCCCTGCTGGGCCAGCGCCGGGGTGGTCCAGCTTCCGAGAATTCCAGAGGAAAGTCCGCCGGCGGCCAGCGCCGTGCCGAGGGCGGTGTTGAACAGACGTCGCGTGATCCCTGTCATTTCCGTCTCCCGAACCGTTTGTCCGAAATATCGGACGTCGGTCTTGTATTCCAGACAACCGAACGGTATATCGGACAAAGACCCCTGGCAAGCCGAAAATCCGCGTGGTAATCGGTTGTGGGACGACCAAGGAGCGTGGATCAGATGACGGGCGACGGCGTGGCGGAGAAGCAGATTGCGGAGAAGCAGTCGCAGGAAAAGTCGACGGGCCGTGCCCGCGGCATCGACCGCGTCATCGCCCTGATGGAACATCTGCACGACCGGCGCACCCCGACGCGCATCGCCGACATCGCCCGCGACACCGGCACCCCGCGCTCGACCATGTACGAGCTGGTCAACACGCTGGTCGAGGCGCGCTGGCTGGAACTGCGTGACGGCGACGGCACGGTCTATTTCGGGCCGGCGATGCATTACTACGGCAGCGATTACCTCGACAGCGTCGACCTGATCCGAAAGGCGCGGGTGGAGGTCGCCCACATTGCCGAGACGGTGGGGGAGACCGCGCAGTTCTGCACGCTGGACGGCGACAAGTATCTGGTCGTGCTGAACGAGCCGGGCCGGCGCATGTTCCGTATCAGTTCCGAGATCGGCATCAAGGTGCCGATCCCCTGGACGGCGTCCGGCCGGCTGCTGGTCGACCACATGGATGCGGAGGAGATCCGGCGCTTCATTCCGTCCGACGATTTCGTCCTTCCCGACGGGCGGCGTATCGCCGAGAACGAGTTCCTTGAAGACATCCGCCGTGCTCGCACCCAGGGTTTCGTCCGCACCACGGCGCTGGTCGACCGCTTCACCACCTGCCTCGCCGCCCCGGTCCGCGATCCGGCCGGCCGCTGCATCGCCACCATCTGCTTCGTCGTTCCCGCCGACACGACGGAAGAGGCGCAGCAGGTGATGATCGATACGCTGAAGGCCAGCGCGGAACGGCTGTCGCCGGGGCGCTGACCCGGCCCTTCTGACCATTGTCGCCAACCATTGTCGTTTGACGAAGCCGCACCACATGTCTTAAATGGGGCCAGACAGCGAGCAGTAATAGCGCTGCGAAAGCCCCATAATCCCCGATAGAGCGCTGCGAAACGTAAATCTGCCTTAAGAATTGGCTTTGTCGCTGTATTTCGTAGCGCTATGCTGCAATGCGAAATGGCAAGAACAGCGATGCGATGTCTCCGCTTTTGCGCATGCGGGATCGTGTCAATATCTTCTTCAACAGGCCGCGACACCGGCCGCCGGAATTCAAAACCCGATGCTGAAGGAAGACCGCCATGACCCCGTATGATGTCGAATCCGCCAAGTTCGCCGCCAAGTTCGCCATTGCCCGCATCGTTATCGGCGCCATCCTGTTCGCCGCCGTCGCCGCTGTCGCTCACATGAACCCGAACGCCATCCTGGCTGCCGACGAGGCCCAGGCCGCCGTCGCCCTGGAAATGGTCAAGACCATGCCGGTGGCGGTCGCCGACGCCGCCCGCTGAGGGCGTCTTCGCTGCTGAAGGCCGGGCCGGTGGTGCAACGTTGACGGCTTGCCCCTGTTTGCTGGGACTGTTTCCCGGCTGACAAGGAGGCGCCGATGCCTAGCACCCCCGACCCCGCGAATGGCCAGAGGACCGACCGGCAATCCGATGATCGCCAGTTTGATGATCATCTGTCCGATGATCGTCGCTCCGGTCAGGCCCAGGTGCCCAAACCGCCGTCCCGCGCGGAGGTCGAAGAGATCAGCCGCTCCCAGGAGTATCTGACCGACGACTGGACCGGCGACGGCGGCACGCCCCGGGACGACAAGCTGGACGGCCGGAAGGGTGGCTGATGCCGCTCTCATGATCGGTCCAAATCCACCGAACAGGCTGGAAGCCGGCGGAATCCGATGGCTTGCCGGCCTGTTCGGCTGTGTAGAAAATCCCCGCCGGTCCCGAACGGCGTACATCCTCCGCCCTCAGGCTTACGCTGTCTGAGAGGTGGACGAATCCGGGAACTTGCCATCCGCCCTCCTGTCGAAGGAAGTCCCCTTCCCAAGCCGGAGAGACTGGGATGCGCAACTTCCTCACCACCCTGATGTTCGCCTCCGTCCTGCTTCCTGCCGCCGCGGGTGCGCAGACAGTCGAGATCGGCAATACGACATCGGGTGACAGAGTTTGCCAGCCGGGCGACAAGGGCTGCGCGCGCTTCGTCGGCGACGAGAAGGGCGGCGTGCCGAAGCGGGGAGGGGCGAAGCAGCCGGTGATGATCGGCGCGTCGGTCTTCATGCTGACCCCCTGGCAGGCCGAGCGGGAGCGCCGCTGCCTGGCGCTGGCCGGCTGGGCCGAGGCGCGCGGCGAGGGGGCCGACGCCATGGCGGCGGTGATGTGGGTGGTCGCCAACCGGGCCGCCTCGGCCGACCAGCCGTCGCTGCCCTGCCGCGTCGTCGTTGCCTCTGGCCAGTTCGAACCCTTCGCGGTGGTGCCTGTCGAGCCGAAGAACCGGCAGAAGGCCAAGGCGGCGAAGTCGAAGGGAAAGCCGAAGCTGACGGCGGCAGAGCAGGTGGCGCTCGCCGCCGATCCCCGCATCGAAAACAGGCGCATCCTGGCGGAGATCCGCCGGCAGGCTGCGGTGATCCGGGCGGGCGGCATGCCGTCCTGGCCGAAACTGCGCCTTGCCCCTGACCAGGAGGCGCTGCGTGCGGCGCGCGGGCTGGCCTGGAACCTGAACGACGACGATATCCCCGATCCGACCGCCCGGGCCTCGCTGTTCTACAGCCCGCCGGCTCAGGCCGCCCTGCGCCGCCAGAAGCCGGAGTGGGCGGAAGCGCGTCTGCTGACCATCTCAATCGGCGGCCACTCCTTCTACCGTTATCCGGCGCCATCCGAGGAGCGGACGATCGCCACGCAAGTGGCGGAGGTCGGAGAGTAGAGTTTAGGAATGGAAGGATTTCCACACGCATAGCCGAGTAGGCATGAATAAGCGGTTTGATCCCTGGAGATACCGAATTGCCCTTATCATACTGAAATTGCGGGTAGATATTCAGCATTTTCCATCATGCGGAAAGGCTGTCGCCGAATTGCTGTAGATCAATCGGCCTCGTCTGCCGATCTCCTAGGCTGTCTGGGTTCAACGACATCAAGGGGAGAGAAACGATGAAGGCAATCGATCTGATGACGCCGCGGGTCATCACCATCGCTCCGGACGCGACCATCGCCGAGGCCGCCCGGAAGATGCTGGAGAACCACATCAGCGGCATGCCGGTCGTCGACGCGGCCGGCAAGGTGGTGGGGATCATCAGCGAAGGCGACCTGCTGCGCCGGGTGGAATTGGGGACCGCGCGCCACCGGTCCTGGTGGCTCGGCCTGGTGTCCGGCGGCACCCTGCCGGCGGAGGATTTCATCAAGTCCCACGCACGCAAGGTCGCCGACGTCATGACCAGCCACGTCACCACGGTGGACGAGACCGCTTCGCCGGAAGAGGTCGTGCGGGTGATGGAGACGCGGCGGATCAAGCGCGTGCCGGTGGTGCGCCATGGTACCTTGGTCGGCATCATCAGCCGCGCCAACCTGCTGCGTGCGCTGGCCAGCGTGTCGCCAGAAGCCCCGACCACGGCATCCGACGACCGCGCCTTGAAGGAACGGGTGACAGCCGCCGTCAAGGAACTGTCGTGGGAGTCGCGCTCGCACGACGCCATCATCGTCCGCAACGGCGTCGTCCAGCTCTGGGGCTTCGTCAGCAGCGGATCGCAGCGCGACGCCCTGCGTGTGGCGGCGGAGGGGGTTCCCGGCGTGAAGGCGGTGGAGAACAACATCCAGGTCGTTGACCCGGCGGAAAGCGGCGCCTGGGGTCTCTGACCTGGATGTCGGGCCGGGGCATATGCGCAATCAGATTTTCCCCGGCAGCCTCGCCCCGATCAGGTGGGTCGCCTGCGCGCCATACTCGTAGACGGCCTCCTGAATTGCCCGGCCGGACACCGGTTCGGGTGCGGTGCTGGGCAGCGGCATCTCCGCCTCCGGCAGCCTGCCGGTGATGTGGTCGGCCAGGCAGCGGCCGAGCACCGTGCCGGGGGCGATGCCGCGGCCGTTGTACCCGCTGAAGCCGATGACGTTGCGGTCCAGCCGGTGGAAGCGGGGCAGATTGTCCTTGGTCATGCCGATCTGGCCGTACCATTCGGACTCAAAACGAACCGGGCCAAGCTGCGGGAAGAGGGCGGCCAGCGAGCGCTGCGCCCAGGCCCGGTGCACCGACGTTCCGGTCCCGCGCAGCGCGCCGACGCTGCCGAACACCAGCCGGCCCAGGCGGTCGAAGCGGTAGGAACTCAGCACCGACTTGGTGTCCCACACCCCCTGGCGTTCCGGCAGGATTGCCCGCTGCATGGCGTCTGACAGCGGCTCCGTCGCCAGATTGAAGTAGGGCAGGTGGACCTGTTCGGTGCGCAGCTGCACCCAGGGGCCGATGCTGTAGGCGTCGGTGGCGACCACCACCCAGTCGGCGGTAACCGACCCTCCGGGTGTCTTCACTTCCCATTTGGCCCCAATCCGGCTCGCCGCCTGTACCGGGCTGCCGGTGAAGATGCGCGCACCGGCGGCGATCGCCGCCGTCGCCAGCCCGCGGGCGTAGGCCAGGGGCTGGATGGTGCCGGCGCGCAGATCCAGCAGCGAGCCGGTGTAGACGGTGGTGCCGACCTTTTCCGCTGTTTCCCTGGCGTCCAGCAGGCGCACCGGGGCGCCACGCTTCTGCCAGATCGCCGCGCGCTGTTCGAGTTCGCGCAGGCCCGCCGGGCCGACGCCGCAATGGAGGGTGCCATTGCGTTCGTCCTCGCAGGCGATGCCATGCTTGGTGATCAGGTCGAAGACGGCGCGCGGCGCGTTGCCCAGCAACTCGATCAGCCGCTCGCCATAGACCGGCCCCAGGGTGTTGACCAACTGGTCGGGCATCACCCACATGCCGGCATTGACCAGCCCGACATTGCGCCCGGCGCCGCCGAAGCCGATCTCCACCGCCTCCACCACCACGGCGCCGACGCCGCTTTCGGCCAGATGCAGCGCCGCCGACAGGCCGGTATAGCCGGCGCCAACGATCACCACGTCGGCCTGGACGCTGCCGGTCAGTGCCGTGGTCGGCGGTGCCGCCGGTGCGGTGCGTTCCCAAAGCCCGTGCGACCGCGGATCGTTCAGCATCCCCTGTTGTCCTTTTCGCGTCTGATTTTTGCACCAGTCATTCCCAGGGTGAAGGATTGACTTGCCGACCTCCTTTGGCCAAGTGATGTTTGCTCATTCAGTCATTCCATCATGGAATGAGATTCTGTGAGAATGAGATGCAGAGCCCCCGCCGCTTCCTCCCGTCCCTGGCCCTGCTGTCCGCCTTCGAGGCGGCGGCCCGCACCGGCAGCATCACCGCGGCGGCCAAGGAACTCTCCCTGACCCAAAGCGCGGTCAGCCGCCAGATCAAGGCGCTGGAGGAGTTGCTGGAGGTCGAGCTTTTTCACCGTGAACGGCAGACCATCCGCCTGACCGCCGGCGGCGAGTATTACGTGCGCGAGGTGCGCGACGCCCTGCGCAAGATCAGCGCCGCTTCGCTGAACCTGCGCGCCAACCCCTTTGGCGGCACGCTGAGCATCGCCATCCTGCCGACCTTCGGCGCGCGCTGGCTGGCGCCGCGGCTGCCCCACTTCCTGGCCGGCAATCCCGGCATCACCATCAATCTGGTGACGCGCATGGCGCCTTTCGATTTCCGGCGGGATCCGGTGGACGCGGCGATCCATTTCGGCCGGCCGGACTGGCCGGGCGGGGAGATGGCGCTGCTGCGGCGGGAGACCGTCATTCCGGCTTGCAGCCGGAGATTGCGCGACCGCTTCGGCTTCCAGACGCCCGCCGATCTGCGCCTCGCCCCGCTGCTGCACCTGACCAGCCGCCCTGATGCATGGGAGCGCTGGCTGACCCTGCATGACACGCCGGCCGACGGGGTGCATGGCATGCTGTTCGACCAGTTCGCCACCGCCTCGCAAGCGGCCGTCGCCGGGCTAGGCGTCGCGCTGCTGCCCCTGTTCCTGATCGAGGAGGAGTTGCGGTCGGAACAACTGGTGCCGGCGCTCGACCTGCCGATGGAGAGCGAGAACGCCTATTACGTCGTCTGGCCGTCGGAGCGGGCAAGCTATCCGCCGCTCGCCGCATTCCGCGACTGGATCCTGGCGGAGACAGCGGACTGCCGTCAGCCGGCAGGGTCATGAGCTTTCCTCATGAAGTCGGGAAAAACAATCGCAATCCCGCGTCGCAAATCATTGCTATAGCTGAGGCTTGTAACGGACCGTGCCGGTCCGGCAAGCCAATGCGAGCGAGATTTGGAATGCGCGTCCAGACGATCACCAGCCCCGATGCGATCCGTACCCTGTTCTCCACCGCCATGTCGGAGATGTATCGGACCGAGGTGCCGGCCTATCAGACGCTGGTCGAACTCGTCGAGGAGGTGAACGGGGCGGTGCTGGCCGCCGATCCGGCGGAGCGTCATCGTCTGGAATCCGCCGGCGGCCTTGCCCGCATCACCGAGGAGCGGCATGGCGCCATCCGCCTCGGCACCGCGAATGAGCTGTCGACCATGCGCCGGCTGTTCGCGGTGATGGGTATGCAGCCGGTCGGCTATTACGACCTGTCGGAGGCCGGTGTCCCCGTCCATTCCACCGCTTTCCGCCCGGTGGCTGAGGAGGCGCTGAGCCGCAACCCCTTCCGTGTCTTCACCTCGCTGCTGCGGCTCGACTTGATCGCCGACGCCGCTCTGCGGCAGGAGGCGGAGCAGGTGTTGGCCGGGCGCAGCATCTTCACTTCCGGCTGTCTCGCCCTGATCGAAAAGGCCGAGGCCGATGGCGGGCTGGACGAGGAAGACGCGGCGCGTTTCGTCGCCGAGGCTTTGGAGACCTTCCGTTGGCACAGCAAGGCCAACGTGCCGCTCCAGCTGTACAACCGCCTGCATGATGCGCACCGGCTGATCGCCGACGTGGTGTCCTTCAAGGGGCCGCACATCAACCACCTGACGCCGCGCACGTTGGACATCGACGTGGTCCAGCGCCTGATGCCGGAACGCGGCATCGCCCCGAAGGCGGTGGTGGAAGGCCCGCCGACCCGTCGCTGTCCGATCCTGCTGCGCCAGACCTCCTTCAAGGCGCTGAGCGAGCCGGTCGATTTCCGCGCGGGTGACAGTGACGGCGAGGGCTGGCGTTCGGGCGTCCATACCGCCCGCTTCGGCGAGATCGAGCAGCGCGGCATCGCCCTGACGCCGAAGGGCCGGGCGCTCTACGACACGCTGTTGCAGGACTCCCGCCGCCTCGTCGTCCCGGCGGCTGACGGATCCAACGCCGCGGAGTATATGTCGGCGCTCGTGGAGGTGTTCGCTCCCTTCCCCGACAGCTGGGACGAGATTCGCCGTCAGGGGCTGGGCTATTTCACCTATTCCCTGACCGAAGCCGGCCGCCGCAACCCGCCGGCGCCGGGGGCCGATCTGGATGCGCTGATCGCAAGCGGGCTGGTCCGCTTCGATCCGGTGGTCTACGAGGATTTCCTGCCGGTCAGCGCCGCCGGCATCTTCCAGTCCAACCTGGGCGACGATGCCCAGCAGGACTTCACCGCCAGCCCGAACCAGCAGCGCTTCGAGGCCGATCTCGGCGCGCCGACGCTGAACCCGTTCGACCTCTATGCCGAGATCGAACGGGACTCCATCGCTGCGTGCTTCGCGGTGAATTAACTCAGGCCGGCACGGCGGCGGGACGGAAAGCGCCTGCCGCCAGCCAGTCCTCGAAGGCGGCGGGTGCCAGCGGCCGGGAAATTAGATAGCCCTGGCCGAAGTCGCAGCCGTGCAGGCGCAACCAGTCATAGGCCTCCGCCGTTTCCACCCCTTCGGCGATGACCAGATAGCCCAGGTCATGGGCGAGGTCGATGGTCGAGCGGACCATGATCTGGTCGCTCCGCTCCGCGGCGATGGAGCGGATGAAGCGCTGGTCGATCTTCACCGCCGTCGCCGGGATGTCCTTCAGATAGGACAGGGCGCTCTGTCCGGTGCCGAAATCGTCGATCTCCACCGCGATGCCCAGGCTGCGCAGCCGGAGAAGCTGGCGATCGACCTCCGCCCGGTCGGTCATCAGCGCGCTCTCCGTTACCTCGAAATCGATCCAGTCCGCCCGCACACCGTGGCGGTCCAGCATCGCCTCGACCCGGTCGGCGAAATCGCCGCTGCCGAGATCGAGCATCGAGATGTTGATCGACACCGGCAGGGCGATGCCGCGCCGGTGCCAATGCGCCACCTGCGTCAGCACCGCGCCGATCACCCACTCGGTCAGCGGGCGGACCAGCGCCGTGCGCTCGGCCAGCGGCACGAATTCCGCCGGGGAGATCGGTCCCAGCTCCGGATGGGTCCAGCGCAGAAGAGCTTCCGCCCCGATGCAGCGGTCGGTGCGCAGATCGACCTTGGGCTGGTAGGCCATGTGCAACTGGTCCTGTCCGCCCATCGCCTCGGTCAGGCTGCGCAGCAGCAGGAAGGCGCGGTGCGCGGCGCGGTCCTGTTCCTCGTCATAGGCGCACCAGGGCTTCTGCGTCTCCAGCGATTGGTGGGCGGCGCTGGTGGCGGCGCGCAACAGTTCGACGCTTCCCGTCTGGACGTCCCGCTGATGCACGAAGCCGATGCCGGTGGAGGTGGCGATCGGAACGCCCTGATATTGGAACGGGCTGCGGATCGCCGCCCCGATACGGTCGAGCATGGCGGCGAGATCGACGCCGCCGGACAGGATGAAGGCGAAGCGGGCGGGCGACACGTGGTAGAGCCGCGTGTGGGCGGGCAGGCAGGCGGCGATGCGGCGGGCGCAATCGATCTCGAATGCGTCGGCGCAGACCTGGCCCAGCACCCGGGTCAGTTCGGCATATTGCTGGGAGGCCGCGGCATCGATCACCACCGCCGTCCCCGCCACGGTGGCCGGATCATCGGACAAGGCGTCGACATCGGCCAGGAAGCGGAAGCGGTTCGACAGCGAGGTGACCGGATGCAGATAGCCCACGGCGCGCCGGGCCTCGATATGTGCCATCGTCATCGCGGAGAGGTCGCGCAATGCTTCCTCCTCCTCCGGCGTCAGCGACGGGCGCGGCTGGTCGTCGATCACGCAGATGGTGCCGAGCGCCAGCCCGTCGGCGGTGCGCAGCGGGGCGCCGGCATAGAAACGGATGTTGGGATCGCCGGTCACCAGCGGGTTGTCGGCGAAGCGTTCGTCCTGCCGGGCGTCGCCGACCACGAACAGGGCGTCGGAGTCGAGCGCATGAGCGCAGAAGGCGTGCTCGCGCGGCGTCTGCTGAACCGGCAGTCCGATCCGTGATTTGAACCACTGGCGGTCGCGGTCGACCAGCGAGATGAGCGCCACCGGCACCTTCAGCAGCTTGGCGGCCAGACGCGTGATCTGGTCGAAGGCCGGCTCCGCAGGGGTGTCGAGCAGCTCGAACCGCTGGAGTGCCGAAAGCCGGTCCTCCTCGCGGGCCGGGATTGGCGGCAGGGCCTTTGCGGGCGTCGCCTTTGCCGGTGTCATGGAGGTTGTCATCCTGTTCCGGACCCTGTCGTCTTCCAGCAATTCCGGCACCGATCCTGCCGCCACGTCGGTCGAATAGCCAATGATAATGGTGCAATGCGGCATGGAGACAACTGCCGGTCCCTACCCCCGCTGCTTTCCGCCTTCCCGCCTTTCGATGGCCGCCAGCGCCGTCACGGTCAGTTGGGCCAACACCATGCGGTCGACCATGCCGAAGCTGCGCGGCACCCTGTCGATCAGGCAGACGGAACCGAGTGCCAGCCCCTTCCGGTTGATGATCGGGGCGCCGGCATAAAAGCGGATGTGCGGCTCGCCCAGCACCAGCGGGTTGTTCCGGAAGCGAGGATCGCGGGCGGCGTCCTCCACCACCATCGGCAGGCTCTGGCGGATGGTGAAGCGGCAGAAGGCGACATTGCGTGGGGTTTCCTGCACGTCCAGGCCGCGGCGCGCCTTGAACCATTGGCGCTCGGCATCCAGCAGAGACACCAGCGCGATGGGCACGCGGAAATGGTCGCAGGCCCAGGAAACCAGATCGTCGAAGGCCGGTTCCGGTGCGGTGTCCAGCAGCCCGGTGCGGCGCAGCGCCTCCAGCCTCGCCGCCTCGTCGTCGACCGGGACGGCGCCGCGGCTGAGGGTGTGCGGGGCGGTCCCGCTTGCGACGATCTCCTTCAGGTCCGTCATCTGCTTGGCTCCGCGGTCGTTCTGGAGATCCGGCGATGGCACAGTTCTGTCAAGAGACAAACAATTCGCCGGTTTGCTCAATGTGATGTTCCCTGCAACTTGCTTGTGAGCGCCTTACTTTTACGCGTGGGATGGAATTTGGATCTGCTGGCTTTGATGTTATTTCAGAAGGCATAGTCATATCAGATGTTTGGCTTGTCTGATGGCGCGTCGTGCGCCCGGCGTTATGCTCATCGGCGTTGTCCGGGGCTGCCCATCCACCTGTGGCATGGCTGTTTTGCGGCCGCATCCACCGGCTTTCTGCCGTGCCCGTGCAACGCATCGGGGGTCTGGCGTGTTTCGCGCTGAGGAGCGGCCACGCTCCCATGCGACAACGACCGGGCCCTTGCTGATCGCCCGGCATTTCGGTCAGGAGCGTCATACCATGCCGGACGACCAGCAGCGCAGGGACGTCGTCGATCTCACTGAACAGGAGGCGGACGGCCAAGCCGGGCGCAGCGAGCGCGGTCAGCCGGCCATGGGAGACGGCCGCAAGAAGCCGGGCTTCATCCGCCGTCATCCGATCGCTATCCTCGCCGGGCTGGTGGTGGTCGCGCTGCTGGCGGTGGCGGGCTATGTTTATTGGCAGCGCAACATCCATCCTTATGAGTCCACCGACGACGCCTTCCTCGACACCCGTCAGTTCCCGGTGGCGCCGAAGGTGGCCGGCTACGTGACGGAGGTGGCGGTCGGCGACAACCAGCACGTCAATGCCGGCGACCTGCTGTTCCGCATCGACACGCGCGACTATCAGACCGCGCTGGATCAGGCGCAGGCGCAGATCGACTCCGCCCAGGCGGCGATCACCGGCTATGATGCCCAGATCGACGCACAGCGCGCCCAGATCGATCAGGCGAAGGCGGAGGTCTCGCAGGCCGAGGCCGCCGTCGGCTTCGCCAAGGAGGATGCGGCGCGCTACCGCGACCTGCAGACCCGCGGTGCCGGAACGGTGCAGCAGGCGCAGCAATCCACCGCCAACCTTCAGGAACAGCAGGGCAAGCTGACCAGCGCCAATGCCGCGGTGATCGCCGCCGAGCGGCAGGTCGGGGCGCTCCAGGCGCAGCGGACCAGTGCCGTGGCCGATCTGGCGCGGGCGAAGGCGCAGCTGGCCCAGGCCCAGTTGAACCTGTCCTACACCACCGTCACCGCGGCCCAGCCTGGCCGGGTGGTGCAGCTGAGCGGGGCGGTCGGCCAGTTCGCCCAAGCCGGCCAGAGCCTCGCCATCTTCGTGCCCGACGACATCTGGGTCACCGCCAACTTCAAGGAGACCCAGATCACCGACATGCGGCCGGGCCAGCCGGTGGACATCCGCATCGACGCCTATCCCGGCCGGAAGGTCAGCGGCCATGTCGACAGCGTGCAGCCGGGTTCCGGCACCGCCTTCTCCCTCCTGCCGGCGGAGAACGCCACCGGCAATTATGTGAAGGTGGTGCAGCGCATTCCCGTGAAGATCGTCGTCGACCAATGGCCGGACGGCGTGTCCATCGGTCCCGGCATGTCGGTGGTGCCGCGGGTGACGGTGCGATGAGCGCCGCTGCGGAGGGGGCGGGGGCCGGTGGTTTCGATGCGTCGCAGAGCGCCGCCGGCGACCGCAATCCCTGGCTTATCGCCGTGGTGGTCTCCATAGCCACCTTCATGGAGGTGCTGGACACCACCATCGCGAATGTCGCTTTGCGCTACATCTCCGGCACGCTGGCGGTCAGCGCCGACGAGGCGTCGTGGGTCGTCACCTCGTACCTCGTGGCGAACGCCATCGTGCTGACGGCCAGCAGCTTCATCGCCAAGCGCTACGGCCGCAAGCGCTTCTATCTGGTCTGCCTCGGTCTGTTCACCGCCAGCTCGCTGGCCTGCGGTTTCGCCTGGAATCTGGAATCGCTGCTGCTGTTCCGGGTGCTCCAGGGCTTCGCCGGCGGCGGCATGGTGCCGATCTCGCAGTCGATCCTGGCCGACAGCTTTCCGCCCGCCAAGCGCGGGCAGGCCTTCGCCATCTTCGGCATCGCCGTGGTGGTGGCCCCGGTGGTCGGGCCGACGCTGGGCGGCTGGCTGTCCGACAATCTGTCCTGGCACTGGTGCTTCCTCATCAACGGGCCGGTCGGGCTGATGGCCTTCGCGCTGGTCAGCTTTCTGGTGCAGGAACCGAAATCCGCCATCGAGGAACGCCGGCGGCTGAAACGCCAGGGCATCCGCATGGACGTGATCGGCTTCCTGCTGGTGGCGACCTTCCTGGGCTCGCTGGAGGTCGTGCTCGACCGCGGCCAGACCGACGACTGGTTCGCGTCGGGATTCATCATCACCTTCGCCATCATCTGCGTCGCGTCCTTCTGCCTGATGATCCCGTGGGAGATGACGCGGGCGAACCCGATCCTCGATCTTCGCATGGTGGCGACGCGGCAGTTCGGCTCCTGCTTCCTGGTGATGCTGGCGACCGGCGCCATCCTGATCGCGACGACGCAGTTCCTGCCGGAGCTTCTTCAGCAATATTACGGCTTCACCGCCACCTGGGCCGGGCTTGCCCTGTCGCCGGGTGGCATGGTGACCATGGTGATGATGCTGGTCGTCGGCCGGCTGGCCGGGCGCATCCAGCCGAAATACCTGATCGCCACCGGCGCCACCATCGTGGCGCTGGCGATGTGGGATCTGACGAGGCTGAACCCGGACTCCACCTTCTGGTTCTTCGCCTGGTCGCGAATCTATATCGGCATCGGCCTGCCGCTGATCTTCATCCCGATCACCACGGCGTCCTATGACGGCATTCCGCGCGACAAGACCGATCAGGCGTCGGCCCTCATCAACGTCGCGCGCAATGTCGGCGGCTCCATCGGCGTGTCGATTGCCCAGAATGTGCTGGCCTTCCGCGAGCAGTTCCACCACAGCCGGCTGGTCGAGCACATTGTGCCCTCAAACCCGGCCTATCAGCGGACAGTGGAGCAGGCGACCACCTATTTCTCCATGGCCGGCGGGGAAGCGGGCGCGCGGGAGCGGGCGATGGCCTTCATCGGGCAGCAGGTGCAGATGCAGACCGCCTACTGGTCCTACATCGACGTGTTCTTCGCGTTGATGCTGATCTCCGCGTCGGCGGTGCCGCTCGCCCTGATCCTGCGGAACGTCAAGCGCTGACGGGCGCATGTCGTGCAAGAGTCTCTCATTCCCTCAAACTTCGTGATAGACACCATCGGTCCTCTCGCGTGACCGGATGAGGTGTCCGCCCATGAAGCGTCCGACGATTTCCGACCTTGCCAGGGCGGCGGGCGTCAGCGTCGCCACCATCGACCGGCTGCTGAACGGCCGGCATCCGGTGCGGGAGGAGACCGCCCGCCGCATTTTCGAGGCGGCGACGGAGATCGGCTTCCATGGCGCCAACGCCATCCGTCAGCGCGCCCTGGCGCAGCAGCCGGAATACCACCTTGGCTTCATTTTGCAGAAGGAACGCCACGCCTTCTATCAGGAGTTCGCGGCGCGGATCGAGGAGGTGGTGCGCAGCCATCCCGACCGCCGTCTGCGTGCCACGATCCGCTTCGTCCAGTCGACATCCCCGGCCGAACTCGCCGAGCTGATCCGCGGCATGAAGGGGAAGGTGAGGGCGGTCGCGGTGACCGGCATCGACCATCACGACGCCACCGCGGCGGTCGCCGAGCTGAAGGCAGCCGGCATCCCGACCTTCTCCCTGCTGTCCGACTTCGCCCAGGGCGTGCGGGAAAGCTACATCGGCACCAACAACCTGAAGGTCGGCCGCACCGCGGCGTGGCTGATGTCGAAGATCGCCCGGCGGCCGGGTCGCATCGCCGTCTTCATCGGCGCCTTCCGCTATCACGGCCATGCCCTGCGCGAGACCGGATTCCGCAGCTATTTCCGCGAGTTCGCGCCCGACTTCAACCTGATGGACAGCATCGTCAACGTCGAGACGCGCAAGCTGACCTACGAGGCGACGCTGGGCCTGCTGGCCCGGCACGACGATGTCGTCGGCATCTATGTCGCGGGCGGCGGCATGGAGGGCGCCATCGCCGCCCTGCGCGAGGCCCGGCAGCCCGACGAGGTGACCTGCATCGTCAACGAGCTGACACCGGAGTCGATGCAGGGGCTGCTCGACCGCTATGTCTCGGTGGTGATGGCGACGCCGCTGCCGGCGCTCTGCGCCGACCTGATCGAGATGATGGTCCACAGCATCGAGAACGGCATGGCGGAGAATCCGGGCCAGCGTTTCCTCCCCATCCAGCTGTGGACGCCTGAAAGCCTTTAGCAGTCATGATGGAAAACCATCATGACGTGCTGCAAAATCTCTCATGTTTGACGGCGATCCGGCCGGCTGGCGCGTTGACCGCAAGGTGCGTGATGGTGAATGCTTCCTCCACCAATCAAGAGCAAAAACGGCCGGGAGGAAGCGCGATGACGGATTCGGACCCTTAAGCCGTACGGCGGCTCCAAAAACCGAAAACGACGATCGACCCCGGTGAACCGCTCGGGCGCGGCGCATATGGCTGCGCGCGTGGCCCCGCTCGCCCACCGCACGACATGAGGCTTTGAAAAATGACCGTCAGAATTGGCATCATCGGCACCGGCGCCATCGGCCGCGACCATGCCCGGCGCATCAATCAGGTGCTGGCCGGCGGCAAGGTTGTCGCCCTCACCGACGTCAACCGCGAGTCCGCCGAGGCGGTCCGGGCCGCCATCGCTCCCGATGCCGAGATCTTCCAGAGCGGCGAGGATCTGATCGCCTCGCCGCTGGTCGATGCGGTGCTGGTCACCTCCTGGGGCGCAACTCACGAGCAGTATGTGCTGGCCGCCATCGCCGCCGGGAAGCCCTGCTTCTGCGAGAAGCCGCTCGCCACCACCGCCGACGGCGCCAAGCGCATCGTCGATGCCGAGGTGGCGAGCGGCAAACGTCTGGTCCAGGTCGGCTTCATGCGCCGCTATGACGCCGGCTACATCGCGCTGAAGGAGGCGGTGACCAGCCGCACCGGCGCGCCGATCATGGTGCATGCCGCCCACCGCAACCCGACGGTGCCCGAGCATTACGTCACGCCGATGGCGATCCACGACACGCTGATCCACGAGATCGACGTGTTCCGCTGGCTGCTGGACGACGATTACGTCTCCGCCCGCGTGATCTTCCCGCGCCGCGCCGCCCGCAGCCACGGCAAGCTGCGCGACCCGCAGGTCGTGGTGCTGGAGACGGCGAAGGGCATCGTCATCGACGTCGAGATCTTCGTGAACTGCCACTACGGCTACGACATCCAGTGCGAGGTGGTGGGCGAGGACGGCATCGCCCGCCTGCCGGAACCGATGGCGGTGCAGATGCGCCTGAACGCCAGCCTGCAGAATCCGATCCTGACTGATTGGAAGGACCGTTTCATCGCCTCCTACGACGTGGAGCTTCAGGACTTCCTGAAGGCCGCCGCCCGGGGCACCGCCACCGGCCCGACCAGCTGGGACGGCTATGTCGCCGCCATCACGTCGGACGCCTGCGTCACCGCGCAGGAGCGCGAGGGTGAGGCCGTCGCCATCACGCTGCCGGCCCGTCCGGCGCTGTACAACTGAAGGCCGCCGCCATGCGTTTCGCCCTGAACCACATCCTGGCGCCCAAGCTGCCGCTGGAGCAATTCTTCGCCGCCGCCCGCTCGCTGGGGGCGACGGAGGTGGAGATCCGCAACGACCTGCCCGACGTCGTCACCACCCTGTCGCCGGCCGAGGTGCGCACGGCGGCCGAGCAGGCCGGCGTCACCATCATCTCGATCAACGCGCTGTACCCCTTCAATGTCTGGTCCGGCGACCTGCCGGCGCGGGCGGAGAGGCTGGCCGATTATGCCCGGGCCTGCGGCGCCAAGTCATTGGTGATGTGCCCGCTGAACGAGGGCAAGCCGGTCGCCTTCGACGATCTGGTCGCCGCCCTGACGGCGATGCGGCCGATCCTGCGCGACCGCGGGCTGACGGGGCTGGTGGAGCCGCTGGGCTTCCCGGTTTCCTCCCTGCGCACCAAGAAGGAGGCCGTCGCCGCCATTGAGGCGGCCGGCGGTGCCGACACCTACAGGCTGGTCCACGACACCTTCCACCATCATCTGGCCGGCGAGACGGAGTTCTTCCCGGACTCGACCGGCCTCGTCCACATCTCCGGCGTCGCCGATGCCGGGGTGTCGGTGGCGGACATGCTGGACCCGCACCGGGTGCTGGTCGACGCCGCCGACCGGCTGGAGAACATCCCGCAGATCCGCAGGCTGCTGGCCGCCGGCTATGACGGCCCCTTCAGCTTCGAGCCCTTCGCGGCCGAGGTGCATGACCTGCCCGATCCCATCGCGGCGGCCCGGCGGAGCATGGACTATGTGAGGTCCGCGCTCTGACGAGGCGGGCGGCCGTCCGGTCATGATGGCCGCCCTCCGACCAATTCCGACAGAGACGAAGCCGTGAAACACACCATCGATCCCCACATGATCCGGCATCTTCCCCTTGAGGAAACCTGCCGCAAGGTCGCGGAGCTGGGCTACGACCATATCGAGCTGTCGCCCCGGCCGGATTTTCTGTCCTGGTGGACACGCCCGAAGGTCTATCCGGAGCGGATCGCCAGCTTCAAGAAGGCGCTGAAGGACCACGGGGTGAGGCTCGCCACCCTCCAGCCGATGTATCGCTGGTCCAGCCCCTATCAGGATGAATGGGACCTGGCGATCGACAACTGGAAGCGCGCCATCGAGATCGCGGTCGAGATGGATTGCCCGATGGTCGTGTCGGAGTTCGGCCGCGGCGGCTCGCCGGAGCGCAGCCAGAACGACCGGTCCGGTCTGCACCGCCCGGAAACCTGCGAGGCGCAGTTCTTCCGTGCAATGGATATTCTGGTTCCGATCCTGGAACGCGAAGGCATCATGCTGTCGCTGGAAGCCCATCCGGAAGATTGGCTGGAGGAGATCGCGCCGGCGATCGACATCATCAAGACCATCAATTCACCGATGGTGCGGGCCTCCTTCATCGCCCCGCACACCTTCTACTACGGCCCCGACATGGTGCGGAACCTGCGCGCCGCCGAAGGCTATCTGGTCCATGTCCGGCTGGCCGATACCTTCGATCACACCAGATCGTCCGGCCTGCGCTACATCGTGAATCCGCCGGGATCGCAGGTACGGGTGCATCAGCATCTCGATTTCGGTCAGGGCGAGATCGACTGGGATCTGTTCTTCAGCACGCTCGCCGATATGCGGTTCGATGGCGTTCTGTCGAACTGTGTCTTCGCCTGGGAAGACAGGGCGGAACAGAGCGCCCGTTTCATGCTGGAGGAGACCAAGCGCTACGTCGCCAAATACTGGCGGTAAGCGGCAGCCGCCGCGATGCGGCGGTCGGTGAGGGCCGGGACGGCGGGAGGATTCCGCCGTCCCGGCCCTTTCCATGTCGGAAGGGATGCCGGGAAGTTTCATCGGCCGAATAGAATAAAAATTCCCTATTGACCGAAAATGGCAACCGATGTTCTATTGTGATCCAAACGTTCCATCAACCAAGCAATCCGCGCCCCGCGCGGAAACCGGGCGAAAATCGGAACGATGGGAGGGATGAAGCCGATCGGCCGCCTGTCCGGCGACACGGTTCCGCTGGCCCATATCCAATGCCATCGCCAGTCCGACGAACGGATTACAGCGGAGCTGATCCATGCCAATCGAACGCGGTCCAATTAAGCGCGATCTTGACGTCATTTCCATCGGCCGCTCCTCCGTCGACCTCTATGGCGAACAGGTCGGCGGCCGGCTGGAGGACATGCAGAGCTTCGCCAAATATGTCGGCGGCTGCCCCACCAACATCGCGGTCGGCACCGCGCGCCTCGGCCTGCGCTCCGCCCTGCTGACGCGTGTCGGCGACGAGCATATGGGGCGTTTCATCCGCGAACAGCTGGTCCGCGAAGGGGTTGAGACCAGCCATGTCATCACCGATCCGGAACGCCTGACCGCGCTGGTCATCCTGGGCATCCGCGACAAGAAGACCTTCCCGCTGATCTTCTACCGCGAGAATTGCGCCGACATGGCGATCTGCGAGGAGGATGTCTCGGAATCCTTCATCGCCTCGGCCAAGGCCGTGGTGGTCAGCGGCACCCATTTCTCCACCCCAACCACCGAAGCGGCCATGCGCAAGGCGATGCGGTTGGCGCGGACGAGCGGTACCAGGGTGGTGTTCGACATCGATTACCGCCCGGTGCTGTGGAAGCTGACCGGGCATGGGCTGGGCGAGGAACGCTTCGTCGCCGATGGCGGCGTCACCGCCCTGTTGCAGACCATCCTGCCGGGCTGCGACCTGATCGTCGGCACGGAAGAGGAATTCCATATCGCCGGTGGCAGCACCGACACGCTGGCCGCCCTGCGCCGTGTCCGCAGCCTGACCGACGCGACGCTGGTGTGCAAGCGCGGGCCGATGGGCTGCGTCGTGTTCCCCGGCAGGATTCCCGACAGCCTGGAACAGGGCATCCGCGGCCCCGGCTTTCCGGTCGAGGTCTACAATGTACTGGGCGCCGGCGACGCCTTCATGTCGGGTTTCCTGCGCGGCTGGCTGCGCGACCATCCGCTGGAGGACTGCTGCGCCTTCGCCAACGCCTGCGGCGCCTTCGCGGTGTCGCGCCATGGCTGTGCGCCGGCCATCCCGACCTGGACGGAGCTGTCCTATTTCCTCGAAAACGGCAGCCCGACGCCGCGTCTGCGCGAGGATGCCCGGCTGTCGCACATCCATTGGGCGACCACCCGCCGTCGCGACTGGCCGGAGGTGATGGCCTTCGCCATCGACCACCGCGCCCAGCTGGAGGTGATGGCGAAGCGGCTGGGCGCCGATCCGGCGCGCATCGCCAGCTTCAAGCTGCTGGCCCTGCGGGCGGCGCAGCAGGCCTGTGAGGGCCGCGACGGCTTCGGCATGCTGCTGGACGGCATCCACGGCCAGGACGCGCTCGACGCGCTGACCGGCACCGACGCCTGGATCGGCCGCCCGGTGGAACTGCCGAGTTCCCGGCCGTTGCGCTTCGAGGGCGGCCCCGACATCGCCGTGACCATCCGCGAATGGCCGGCCGAGCATGTGGTGAAGTGCCTGACCTTCTACCACCCCGACGACGAGGAGACGCTGCGCACCGAGCAGGAGCGCCAGATCCAGACGCTGTTCGCCGCCTGCCGCGCCACCAACCATGAGCTTCTGCTGGAGATCATCCCGCCGCGCGGCATGCCGGTCGGTGACGACACCATCTCCCGCGCGATGGCCCGCTTCTATGAGCTGGGCGTCCATCCCGATTGGTGGAAGCTGCCGTCGCCGGCCAGCCAGGGGGCCTGGAACCGCATCGCCGGCGTCATCGACCAGCATGACCCGCTGTGCCGTGGCGTGCTGATCCTCGGCCTCGATGCGCCGGAGGAGGAGTTGAAGGCCGGGCTGGCGTTGGCCGCCCGCCAGCCGGTCTGCAAGGGCTTCGCCGTCGGCCGCACCCTGTTCGGCACGGCCGCCGAGGCCTGGCTGGCCGGCAACATCGACGACGCTGCGGCCGTCGCGGCTATGGAGGGCGCCTATGGCCGCCTGATCGCCTTCTGGCAGGAACAGCGCACCCGCCACAGCCGCAGCGCCGCCTGATCGTCACGTCATCACCAAGAACGAGAGGGGCCGGACCGGCCCAGTAGGGAGAAGTCATCATGGACAGCGTGCGCCTCACCGTCGCCCAGGCCGTCGTCCGTTACCTCAGCGCCCAGTATGTCGAGATCGACGGCCAGGAGCTGCCGCTGTTCGCCGGGGTCTGGGCGATCTTCGGCCACGGCAACGTGGCCGGCATCGGCGAGGCGCTGCATGCCGCCCGCGACGTGCTGCCGACCTACCGCGCCCACAACGAGCAGGGGATGACGCACGCCGCCATCGCCTATGCCAAGGCGCAGGGTCGCCGCCGCATGATGGCCTGCACCACCTCCATCGGGCCGGGGGCCGTCAACATGGTGACGGCGGCGGCGCTGGCCCATGTCAACCGTCTGCCGGTGCTGCTTCTGCCCGGCGACGTCTTCGCCACCCGTGCTCCCGACCCGGTGTTGCAGCAGGTGGAGCGCTTCGAGGATGCCACCGTCAGCGCCAACGACTGCTTCCGTCCGGTGTCGCGTTTCTGGGACCGCATCACCCGGCCGGAACAGCTCATGCCCAGCCTGCGCCGCGCCATCCAGGTGCTGACCGACCCGGTGGAGTGCGGCCCGGTGACGCTTTGCCTGCCGCAGGACGTGCAGGCGGAAGCCCATGATTTCCCTGTCTCCTTCTTCGAGCGCACCGTCCGCCGCAGCCGCCGGCCGGAACCCGACCGCGACGAGCTGGCCGTGGTGACCGAGGCGCTGCGCAGCGCGAAGAAGCCGCTGATCGTCGCCGGCGGCGGCGTGTTCTACAGCGGCGCCTGCGACGCGCTGGCCGACTTCGCCCGACGGCACGGCATCCCGGTGGCGGAGACCCAGGCCGGCAAGGGGGCCCTGGTCTGGGACCACCCCTGCAACGTCGGCGCCATCGGGGTCACCGGTTCCAGCGCCGCCAACGAACTGGCGGCAGAGGCCGATCTGGTGCTGGCGGTCGGCACCCGGCTGGCCGATTTCACCACCGCGTCCTGGACCATTTTTGCCAACCGCGATGCCCGCTTTGCCGGGCTGAATGTCGCCGCCTTCGACGCGGTGAAGGGCGACGCCCTGCCGCTGGTCGCCGACGCGGCGCGCGGACTGGCGGCGCTCGACGCCGGGCTCGGTGAGTGGTCCGCCCCCCTGTCCTGGCAGGCCTGGGCGCAGGAGCGCACCGCTCTGTGGACCCATGTCGTCGACCGGGTGACGGCCGATGCCGGGCTGGATCTGCCGACCGACGCCCAGGTGCTGGGGGCGGTCAACCGCGCCGCCGGCACCGACGGCATCGTCGTCTGCGCCGCCGGCGGACTGCCGGGCGAGCTGCACAAGCTGTGGCGGACCGGCCGGCCCGGCGGTTACCATCTGGAATACGGCTTCTCCTGCATGGGCTACGAGATCGCCGGCGGGCTGGGCGTCAAGATGGCCTGTCCGGACCGCGAGACCTTCGTCATGGTCGGCGACGGCAGCTACATGATGCTGAATTCCGAGCTGGCGGTGTCGGTGATGATGAGGCGCAAGCTGGTCGTCGTCCTGCTCGACAACCGCGGCTATGGCTGCATCAACCGGCTACAGAATTTCTGTGGCGGCGCCCCCTTCAACAACCTGCTGCGCGACTCCCATTACGAGACGGAGACGCTGCCCGACATCGACTTCGTCGGCCATCTGCGCGCGCTGGGCGCGGTGACGGAGAAGGTGACGGGCGTCGCCGAGCTGGAGCGGGCGCTGGAACGCGCCAAGGAATCCCCCGTCACCTACGCCATCGTCATCGACACCGACCCGCTGCCCTCCACCCAGGACGGTGGAGCGTGGTGGGACGTGCCGGTGCCGGAAGTGTCCACCCGTCCCGAAGTCGCGGCGGCGCGCGGGATCTATGACGCGCACAAGGCGCGCCAGCGCCGCTGACCTCTCCTCATCCAATCCGAAAATTCCTTCCGTTTTGGGAGCATCCGATCATGACCGTTCGTCTCGGCGTCAACCCGATCGCCTGGAGCAACGACGATATGCTTGAGTTGGGCGGTGCGACGCCGCTGGAGCAGTGCCTCACCGAAGGGCGCGAGGCCGGTTTCCAGGGCTTCGAGCTTGGCAACAAATTCCCGCGCGATGCCGCCGTCCTGCGTCCGATCCTCGACGGCTACGGCCTGTCGCTGGTGTCAGGCTGGTACAGCGCCGGCCTGCTGGAACGCAGCGTCACCGAGGAGATCGAGGCGGTGCAGCCGCACCTGCGCCTGCTGAAGGCGATGGGCTGCCCGGTGATGGTGGTGGCGGAGACCACCGGCTGCGTCCATGGCAGCCGCGGCACGCCGCTGTCGCGGCGTCCGAAGCTGGAGTCCGGCCAGTGGGCGGAGTTCGGCCGCCGCATGGCGGCGTTCGGCGATTACCTGCGCGACCAGGGCACGCCGCTCGCCTACCACTACCACATGGGCACGGTGGTGGAGACGCCCGACGAGATCGACCTCTTCGCCGAGGTCACCGGCGACAGCGTCGGCATCCTGCTCGACACCGGCCATCTGACCTTCGCCGGCGGCAACCCGCTGGACGTCATCGCCAAATGGGGCCACCGCATCAACCACGTCCACTGCAAGGATGTGCGCGCCGACGTGCTGCAGCGGGCCAAGGCCAGCGACAGCAGCTTCCTCGACGCCGTCATCGACGGGGTGTTCACCGTGCCCGGCGACGGCTGCGTCGATTTCCCGGGCGTCCTGAAGGCGCTGAAGCAGGCGAACTATCGCGGCCAGTGGCTGGTGATCGAGGCGGAACAGGACCCCGCCAAGGCCCACCCGCTGACCTACGTCACCAAGGGCCGCCAGCATCTGAGCGCGCTTGTCGCAGAATACGGCCTGTGAGCATCGACATGACCAACATCGTACCGCATTTCATCAACGGCGCACCGGTCGAGGGCACCAGCGGCCCCCTGGGCGACGTCTACAACCCGGCGACCGGCCGCAACAGCGCCAAGGTGCCGCTGGCGACCGCGGCGGAGGTCGACAAGGCCATCGCCGCCGCCCGCGCCGCCTTCCCCGGCTGGTCGGCCGCCACCCCGCTGCGCCGCGCCCGGGTGATGTTCGCCTTCAAGCAACTGCTGGAGCAGAACGCCGACCGGCTCGCCAGCCTGATCACCGCCGAGCATGGCAAGGTCCATTCCGACGCGCTCGGCGAGGTGACGCGCGGGCTGGAGGTGGTGGAGTTCGCCTGCGGCGGCCCGCATCTGCTGAAGGGCGAGGTGGCGGAGAATGTCGGCACCCGTGTCGACAGCCATTCGCTGCGCCAGCCGCTGGGCGTCGTCGCCGGCATCACGCCGTTCAACTTCCCGGCCATGGTGCCGATGTGGATGTTCCCGGTCGCCATCGCCTGCGGCAACTGCTTCATCCTGAAGCCGTCGGAGCGGGTGCCGAGCGCCGCTTTGTTCCTGGCGGAACTGCTGAAGCAGGCCGGGCTGCCCGACGGCGTGTTCAACGTCGTCCATGGCGACAAGGTGGCGGTCGATGCGCTGCTGAGCCATCCCGACGTGAAGGCGATCAGCTTCGTCGGTTCGACCCCGATCGCCCAGTACATCTATGCCACCGGTGCGGCCAACGGCAAGCGGGTGCAGGCGCTGGGCGGGGCCAAGAACCATATGGTCATCATGCCCGACGCCGACCTGGATCAGGCGGTGGACGCGCTGATGGGGGCGGCCTATGGCTCGGCGGGCGAGCGCTGCATGGCGATCTCGGTCGCCGTGCCGGTGACGGAGGCGGTGGCCGACGCGCTGGTGGAGCGGCTGGCCGCGCGGGTGCGGGCGCTGAAAATCGGTCCCGGCACCGACCCGTCGGCGGAGATGGGGCCGCTGGTCACCCGCCAGCACCGCGACAAGGTGCGCGGCTACATCGACCTCGGCATCGAGGAGGGGGCGAAACTGGTGGTCGATGGCCGCCGGGTCGAGGTCGCCGACCCGGAGTGCGGTGACGGCTATTTCCTCGGCGGCACGCTGTTCGACCACGTCACGCCGGAGATGCGGATCTACAAGGAGGAGATCTTCGGCCCGGTGCTGGCGGTGGTGCGGGTTCCCGACTACCGCACGGCGGTCGACCTCATCAACGCGCACGAGTTCGGCAACGGCACCGCCATCTTCACCCGCGACGGCGACACCGCCCGAGCCTTCGGGGCGGAGATCGAGGTCGGCATGGTCGGCGTCAACGTGCCGATCCCGGTGCCGATGGCCTTTCACAGCTTCGGCGGCTGGAAGCGCTCGCTGTTCGGCGACCACCACATGCATGGGCCGGAGGGCGTGCGCTTCTACACGCGGCTGAAGACCATCACCAGCCGCTGGCCCACGGGCATCCGCTCCGGCGCCGACTTCGTGATGCCGACGATGAAGTGAGCGGGCTGGGGCGGTGCCGGAAGGCCGGTGCCGCCCATCCGCTCCTTGGGGAGGAACCCGCATGAAAAAGCTTTCCATCGGCCTCGTCGGCAGCGGCTTCATGGGGCGGGCCCATGCCCAGGCCTTCCGTGCCGTCGGCGGGCTGTTCGACCTGCCGTTCGAACCGGTGCTCGACCTGCTGGCGGAGCGGGACGAGGCGACGGCGGCCGAAGCCGCGTCGAAGCTGGGCTTCCGCCGCCATGTCGGCGACTGGCGCTGTCTGGTCGAGGATCCGGAGATCGACGTGGTCGCCATCACCACGCCGAACCGCCTGCATGCGCCGATCGCGCTGGCCGCCATCGCCGCCGGCAAGCATGTCTATTGCGAGAAGCCGCTCGCCACGACGCTGGCCGATGCCCGCGCCATGGCCGCGGCGGCGGAGGTGACCGGCGTGGTGACGCTGGTCGGCTTCAATTACCTGAAGAATCCGATGATCGCGCTGGCCCGCGAGCTGGTGGCCGGCGGCGAGATCGGGGAGGTCACCGGCTTCCGCGGCATCCATGCCGAGGATTTCATGGCCGACCCGATGGCGCCCTTCACCTGGCGCTGCGAGGCCGACAATGCCGGCGGGGCGCTGGCCGATATCGGCAGCCACATCCTGTCGCTGGCCACATATCTGGCCGGCGACATCCGTTCCGTCTCCGGCCGGCTGCACACCGTCCATGACCGTCGCCCGGCCGCCGCCGGATCGGCCGAGATGCGGGAGGTGCGGGTGGACGATCAGGCCCATGCGCTGGTCGAATTCGCCAACGGCGCCACCGGTTCCGTCACCGCCAGCTGGATCGCCCAGGGGCGCAAGATGCAGCTGGCCTTCGAGCTGGTCGGCACCAAGGGCTCCATCGCCTTCACCCAGGAGCGCTTCAACGAGCTGTGGCTGTATCAGGCGGGCGGGGCGCTTGGACGCTCCGGCTACCGTCTGATCACTGCCGGACCGGAACACGCCGATTACGCCGCCTTCTGCCCGGCGCCGGGCCATCAGCTGGGCTTCAACGACCTCAAGACCATCGAGGTGAAGACGCTGATCGAGGCCATCGCCGGCAAAGCGCCGGCCTATCCCGACTTCCGTGCCGCCTGCGAGCTGGAGCGGGTCGCCGAGGCGATCCACCGCTCTTCCGCCGCACGCCGATGGGTCGATGTGGCGGAGGTCTGACGTCCTCCTCCTCTCCCCCCCCACATCGCCCGACCTTGAGGCCGGTCCCGCAACAGCCGGGGCCGGCCCTTTTTTTCAGGGCAGTTCCCGCTTGGCGTGGAATGTGGGAACATTTATTCTAAACCGTAAAGAGCCTTTCCCCGACAGACAGCCGATAAGCGAGCCCATGGAGCAAGAGACCGACGTGCCGACGAGCTATGCCGCTCTTCAGGCCGCCATCACCCAGCGCCAAGCCAGCCTCAGCCCGCGCCTGCGGCAGATCGCCGAATATGCGCTGTCCAACCCCAACGACATGGCGCTGGAAACCGTTGCGCAGATCGCCGAGCGGGCCGGCGTGCAGCCATCGGCGCTGATCCGTTTTTCCAAGACGCTGGGGTTCGAAGGCTTCACGGAGATGCAGCGCGTCTTCCGCACCCGCCTGACCGACAACATGCCCAACTACAAGGAGCGGATCCGCGCGCTGACCGACGGTGCCGCCGGCCTGACCGATGGATCGCGCGTTCTGGAGCATTTCATCGGGGCCGGCATCAACGCTCTGGAACATCTGCGCCAGGAATTGTCGCCGGAGGATCTGGATGGCGCCATCGACCTGCTGGAGGAGGCGGAGCACATCTATGTGATGGGCCAGCGCAGGTCCTTCCCGGTCGCGGCCTATCTCAGCTACGCGCTCGGGCGGTTGGGGCGACGGACGGTCCTGCTGGACGGGATGGGCGGCATGCTTCGCCAGCAGGTGCAGGCCATCGGGGATCGCGACCTGCTGGTGGCGATCAGCTTCAAGCCCTATTCGGAGGAGACGGTCGATCTCTGCCGCTTCGCCGCGGAAAACGGTGTGCCGGTGCTTGGCATCACCGACGGCACGCTGAGCCCGATCCTGCCGTTGGCCGGTGTCACCCTGTCGGTGGAGGATGCCCAGGTGAAGGGCTTCCGCTCGCTGACTGCGACCATGTGTCTTGCGGTCAGCCTGATCGTCGCGCTGGGCCAGCGTCTCGACAAAGAAAAGGCCGGGCGGTAACTGCCGCCCGGCCGAAAGTTGGCCTCTGCCAGGAGAAGTCAGAGGCGGACGCACGCGAGAGAAATCGCGCTCCTCGACGCCGTCGCGGCAGGATGGAGAAAACCGCGGCGGCGCGAAGTCCGGAAGAGGGATCGGCCTTAGAATGCGAGATCGGTGCGGATGATGAAGATGTCGCCCTTGTCGCTGTTTGCGGCGACGTCGGAGCTGAGCTTGAAGTGGTTGTATTCGGGCGCGACGCTGAAGCCGGGTGCGACGACATACTTGGCGCCGACGGTGAACAGCTCGAACTTGCTGCGGCCGCGGACGGTGAGGTCGCCGGCATCCTTGGCGTTCAGGTAGCCGACACCGAGCGTGGTGGCGCCGAAGGTGTACTGGGCGCCGGCGGTCCAGACGTCCTGCTTCTCGCGGCTGACGATGGTGGCGCTGGACTTGGCATAGCCGCTGTCGCCCGACCAGGCATAGCTGCCGCCGATCTTGAAGCCGGCATAGGCCAGCGTCAGGCCGGCATGGGTCGAGGACAGATCGTCGAAGCTCGCCGCCGGGGTGGTGGTGGAGTTCTTGGCCTGGCCGCCGAGATAGAACAGGCTGCCGTTGACCGCCACGCCGCCCAGCGTGTTGGTGTAGGTGCCGCCGACTTCATAGACGTCGCGGTAGGCGCCGGTGCGGTTGGCGGAGGCCAGCGCCAGCTTGGAGCGGTTGATGTCGGTGTTGCTGCTGTCCGAGGAGGGCTGGTAGGAGGCGCCGAACTTGAAGCCGGCGAATTCCGGGGTCCAGTAGGTGGCGCGGGTGGCGCTGTTGCCGGAGATCAGCGCGCGGATGTTGCCGATGGTGACCGGCGCGTTGGCGGCGCTGTTGCCGAGCCAGGACGGGAAGGAGCCGTCGACGCCGCCGGTGCCCCAGTCGGACGGGGCGATCACGCCGCTGTCGTCGCTGGGGCCGTTCTCGACACCCAGATGCACAGTGCCGAAGCTGCCGTTGACGAACATGAAGGCGCGGTCGTTGGTGACGGTGCGGACGTTGCCCGTGCCGTTCTCCGCCAGCAGGCGGATGCGGGCGCCGTATTCCAGCCCGTTGTCGGCCTTGGCCTTCGGCGTCACCAGCAGGCGCAGGCGGTTGCGGAACTCGGTGTTGCGCAGGCCGCTGTCACGGTCCTGGTTGACGTAGCCGCCCTCGAAATAGGCGTCGCCGCCAAGCGTGATGTCGAACTTCGACTGGGCCGAGGCCGAACCGGCCCCCATGACCAAGGCGAGAGAAAGGGTGGCTGCTCCAAGCAGCAGAGCTGAACGAGACATTGGATTTCCTCCAGACACAGTGTTTCTTGGGGCCGAGCAACGCCGGCCAACAGTGTTGGCTTTTGGCATTGCCACGGACCATTCGCGGTCTACTGGGATTGCCGTCATGGCGGGAGTGGTAAAGAGGCCACCGCACCGCCCCACCGTTCGGCGCATCGGTCCCCTATAACCGGAACAAATGGAACATGAGTTCCGGCATGCAGACAACGGGGAATTTGCATGTTGATATGCATACTGCCGAGTTTTCGCTCGTGAGCGGCAATTTTGCCGCAGTTCTGGGCGTTTTGATGAGGTGGGATCGGGGGGCGACGTTCTTTGTCCGCCAGAACAGAAAAAAAATTCTATCTTAACCTGCGGCGGAATGTATAATCCACCCAATCATCCGCGTCCGCATCCATCACCGATTCCCAGGGGCGGAGGCGCATCGCATGATGATTCGGCACCACAGAGGGCGATCATGAGCAAGCTGCTGCTGCGCAACCACGCACCGGACCCGGCCGGCCGGGTGCACCATGTCACGCCCGAATCGGCGGGCTGGTCCTGCATCGGGTTTGACCTCTACCGCCTTGAGGCTGGCATGACCGTCTCCGGCGAGGATCCCGGCCGTGAGACCTGCCTGGTCTTCGTCGCCGGACGCGGGGCGGCGATGGCCGGCGATCGGGAATGGGCGGAGCTTGGCGACCGCATGTCGCCTTTTGAGGACAAGCGGCCCTACGCGATCTATCTGCCGCAGGGCACGCCGTGGCAGGTCCGGGCCACCACCACGCTGGAACTGGCGGTCTGCACCGCGCCCGGTCTGAACGGCGGTCTGCCGGTGCGGTTGATCCGTCCGGAGGATGTCGCCGCCTCGGTGCGCGGGCGCGGCAGCAACACCCGCCATGTCTTCGATATCCTGCCCGATTCGCAGCCGGCCGACAGCCTTCTGGTGGTGGAGGTCATCACGCCGGCCGGCAACTGGTCCAGCTATCCGCCGCACAAGCACGATGCCGACGAGGGCACGGCGGAAACCCAGCTGGAGGAGACCTATTACCACCGGATCGACCCGCCGCAGGGCTTCGCCTTCCAGCGCGTCTACACCGATGACCGTTCGCTGGACGAGGCGATGGCGGTGGAGAACGGCGACCTCGTCATGGTTCCGCGCGGCTATCACCCGGTCGGCGCCGCCCACGGCTATACCGGCTATTACCTGAACGTGATGGCGGGCCCTCGCCGCGCATGGCATTTCAACACCGCGCCGGAACACCGCTGGCTGCTGGCGCCGGGCTGATCCGGGGCGGCGGCTGGGCTGCGACCGGCCAAACGCTCCCCCGATACTTCCATCAATCCACCGCTCAACAAACCGGGCGCCGTCCAGCACGGCGCCCGGTTTGTTGTTCCGCTCCTGTGCATGATTGCTAATTTCAAAGATTATCAGTTACATAGCCGATATCTCGGCGGGAATGAAAATTCTACACTGTCCAGCATGGCCTGGACCGTTCCGCCTTTCCAGCCTCTGGTGCCGGGAATTGCCCCGGAATGGCGACAAGCCGCGGAAAATCCGCCGGTTGGAAAATGCCTGGCGTCGCCCGACGGATAAACCGAATATTCTGTCTTGAACAATCAGCGAAATTAATATTCTATATGTGGAGCGACACGCCGTACCGCTGTGGACCGGTTACGGCGGCTCATAACAACGAATCCACCAGCGACCAAATCCACCATCGCTTAGGGAGAGGACCGTGGCCGTGACCGCCCTTGGAATGATGACGCCGCCCAGCATATCCACCCACGCCCCGCCTTACCTTCTCGAGGTCGACAGCGTCCGGAAGGAGTTTCCGGGGGTCGTGGCGCTGGACAGCGTCTGCCTGCGGATCCGGCCCGGCACCGTGCATGCCCTGATGGGGGAGAATGGTGCCGGCAAATCGACCCTGATGAAGATCATCGCCGGCATCTACACGCCCGACCAGGGCATGATCCGGCTGCGTGGTGAGCCCTGCCGTCTGACCTCGCCGCTGGATGCGCTGGAGGCCGGCATCGCCATGATCCATCAGGAGCTGAACCTGATGTCCTTCATGACCATCGCCGAGAATATCTGGATCCGGCGGGAGCCGCTGAACCGTTTCGGCCTCGTCGACCATGGCGAACTGCGCCGCCGCACCCGCGATCTGTTCCGCCGGCTGAAGATCGACCTCGATCCCGACCAGCCGGTGGGCGAGCTGACCGTCGCCGGCCGCCAGATGGTGGAGATCGCCAAGGCGGTCTCCTACGACTCCGACGTCCTGATCATGGACGAGCCGACTTCGGCCCTGACCGACCGCGAGGTGGCGCATCTGTTCGCCATCGTCGAGGATCTGCGGTCGCGCGGCAAGGCGATCATCTACATCACCCACAAGATGAACGAGGTGTTCGAGATCGCCGACGACATCTCGATCTTCCGCGACGGCCGCCACATCCTGACCGATGCGGCGGCCAACCTGACGCGCGACAAGCTGATCAGCCTGATGGTCGGCCGGGAAATCACCCAGATGTTCCCGAAGGGCGAATCGAAGATCGGCGAGGTGGTGCTGTCGGTCGAAAATCTGGAACTGGAGGGGGTGTTCTCCGGTGTCAGTTTCGAGCTTCGCGCCGGCGAGATCCTCGGCATCGCAGGATTGGTCGGCTCCGGCCGCACCAATGTGGCGGAGGCGATCTTCGGCATGACGCCGGCCACCGCCGGCACCATCCGCATCGACGGCAAGCCGGTGAGGATCGACAGCCCAAAGACGGCGATGGCGCACAAGCTGGCGCTGCTGACCGAGGACCGCAAGGAAACCGGCCTGTTCCTGATGCTGTCGGTGCTGGAGAACATGGAACTGGCGGCGCTGACCGACCGCTATGTCCAGGGCGGCTTCGTCGCGCAGTCGGCCCTGAACGGCATCTGCACCACCATGAAGAACACCCTGCGGGTGAAGACACCGCACCTGCAGGAGCGCATCGAAAATCTCAGCGGCGGCAACCAGCAGAAGGTGCTGATCGCCCGCTGGCTGATGACCCATCCGCGCGTCCTGATCCTGGACGAACCGACGCGCGGGATCGATGTCGGCGCGAAGGCGGAAATCCACCGCTTGATCTCCGACCTCGCCGCCCAGGGGATGGCGATCATCATGATCTCGTCGGAACTGCCGGAAATCCTTGGCATGAGCGACCGCGTGATGGTGATGCACGAGGGCCGCGTGACCGGCACCGTCGACCGCGCGGACGCCGATCAGGTGACCATCATGCGCCTTGCGTCCGGCTGATCGGTTCCTCCGCCAGTATCGGCGGATCAAAGCCGGCCGGATTGCAAAGGACTTCGGCCAGAAGAAATCAGGTTGGCAAAATCCAGTCAAAAGATCCGGCCTGTAAAACCGGGAGGAATGAAAGTGAACGCATCCGTCAACAGCAGCGGGGTGGTGGAGACGCCCGCCCGCCGCCCCTTCAAGATGCCGGTAGAGGCCGGAATCTTCCTCGTCCTGGTTGCCATCGCCCTCGCGTTCGAAGCGCTCGGCTGGATGGTCCGCGGGGAGTCCTTCCTCGGCAACTCGCAGCGTCTGGTCATCATCGTCCTGCAGGTGTCGATCATCGGGTTGCTCGCAATCGGCGTCACCCAGGTCATCATCACCTCAGGCGTCGATCTGTCGTCCGGCTCGGTCCTGGCCCTGTCGGCGATGGTGGCGGCCAGCCTCGCCCAGACCTCCGATAATGCCCGCGCCGTCTTCCCGATGCTGACCGACCTGCCGGCGGTGGTGCCGGTGATCGCCGGCGTGCTGGTGGGGGCGCTGGCGGGGGTGGTGAATGGCGGGCTGGTCGCGGTGACCGGAATTCCGCCCTTCATCGCCACGCTGGGCATGATGGTGACGGCGCGCGGACTCGCCCGCTACTACACCCATGGTCAGCCGATCAGCCGCCTGTCGGAGAGCTTCACCTGGATCGGCGCCGGCGCAACCCCGGTGATCGTCTTCCTGGTCACCGCGCTGATCTTCCATGTGGCGCTGCGCTACACCCGCTACGGCAAGTTCACCTACGCCATCGGCGCCAACGCCCAGGCCGCCCGCGTCTCCGGCATCAACATCGGCCGTCACCTGATCGTGGTCTACGGCATCGCCGGGCTGCTGGCCGGTCTTGGCGGCGTCATGACCGCCGCACGGTCCGCCACCGGTCAGGCCGGCATGGGCATGGGTTACGAACTGGACGCCATCGCCGCGGTGGTCATCGGCGGCACCTCCCTGACCGGCGGCGTCGGCCGCATCACCGGCACGGTGATCGGCACCGTGATCCTCGGCGTGATGACCAGCGGCTTCACCTTCGTCGGTATCGACGCCTATGTGCAGGACATCGTGAAGGGCGTGATCATCGTCGCCGCGGTGACCGCCGACCAGTACCGCATGCGTCGCCGGAAGAAGGCCTGATCGCCGCCACCGCGTTCCTCTCCGGTTCCCTGCGCACCGCTCCTGAAGAATTCACGGCTTCCTTGCCCGCCATCGTGCCCCCGAACCAGTCGGTGGGGGCCGATGGGGAAAGGGGCCTGTGTGCCCGGTCCCCGTCACCGGACCGGCATCCGGACTTAGCCCGGACCATCCCCGTGACATGCAGTCAACGAGCCTTCCAACCGATCCACCAATAAAGGACTGCCCGGCGGAGCCCCCGCAAGGGCCGTCCATCAACCAAGTGAGGAAACAAATGAAGCGTCCCCACCTGAAGCATGTGCTGGCCGCCTGCTCCGCCGCCGTGGTCATGATGTCGGCCTCAGCCTTCGCCACCACCATCGGCGTGTCGATGGCCTATTTCGACGACAATTTCCTCAACACGCTGCGTCAGGCGATGGCCGATCAGGCCAAGTCGATGCCCGACGTGAAGATCCAGTTCGAGGATGCCCGCGGCGATACCGGCCGCCAGCTGAGCCAGGTGCAGAACTTCGTCGCCCAGAAGGTGGACGCGATCATCATCAACACCACGGACAGCTCCGCCACCGGCCGCATGACCCAGATCATCTCGGCCGCCGGCATTCCGCTGGTCTACGTCAACCGCAAGCCGGCCGAGGACACTCTGCCCGAGAAGGTGGTCTTCGTCGGGTCGGACGAAAACGTCTCGGGCACGCTGGAGGCCGAGGAGCTGGCCAAGCAACTGAACTACAAGGGCAATGTCGCCATCATGATGGGCGAGCTCGCCACAAACGCCGCGGAACTGCGCACCAAGGGCGTGGAGAAGGTGGTCGCCAAATATCCCGGCATGAAGATCGTCCAGAAGCAGACCGCCAATTTCCTGCGCGCCCAGGCGCTTGACCTGATGAACAACTGGATCGTGTCGGGCGAGAAGATCGACGCGGTCGCCGCCAACAACGACGAGATGGCGATCGGCGCCATCCTGGCCCTGCAACAGGCCGGCATCTCGCCGAAGAAGGTTCTGGTCGGCGGCATCGACGCCACCGCCGACGCGCTGGCCGAAATGAAGGACGGCAACCTTGCCGTCACCGTGTTCCAGGACGCCAGGGGCCAGGGCCGCGGCGCGCTGGAATCCGCGGTGAAGCTGGCCAAGGGCGAGAAGGTCGAGAAGAACGTCATGGTGCCGTTCCAGCTCGTCACCAAGGACAACTACAAGCAGTTCATGGGCAACTGATTGGCAACTGACCGGCGCTCATGCGGATGGCGCCGGATCGTTCAGCCAAGGGGGCAAGGTCATGACGGATCAGGGCACGGGCGCTCCAACCAGCCGTCCATCCACTGGCGAACGCCGCGGTGCCGGGATCCGCGGCCGTCTTCTCGCCGCTTTCGGTGCGGTCGCCGCCACCAGCGTCCTGGCGGGCGGTGTCGGCTGGCTCGCCTTCGACATCATCGAAAGCCGGGTCGATCGGATCGCCGGCGTGACCTTGCCCTCCCTCACCACCGCCCAGCGGATGGCGGAGGAAAGCGCCCGGATGGCCGCCGCCGCCCCGGTTCTGGCAGCGGCGGCCAGCCAGCAGGACCGCAAGGCCCTGATCGACGATCTGGCCGGCCGCGCCCGCCGTCTCGGCGAGGCGACCGACCAGCTGGAGAGCGCCTACCCGCAGGACCCCCGTGTCGAGGCGCTGCGCGGGCGGCTGCGGGCCATGTCCGACACGCTGGCCGCGCTGGATCGGCTGGTCGAGAGTCGGCTCGACGTGGCGGAGCGGTCGGCCGGCAGGCTGGCCGCTCTGACCGCCACCCATCACCGTTTTCTGGGCGAACTCGGCCCTCTGATCGAGGCCGGCGCCGCCGACACGCGCGGTGCCGCCACCCAGGTCGGCAGCGTCACCGGGCGGGAGCTTCAGGCGATGACCGCCGCCGGCGCCGATCTGGCGAGCAGCTATGACTTGCGGGCCAGCATGGCGTCGATGGCGCTGAACCTGACCCGTGCCACCGGTGCCGACACCCCCAGCATTGTCGATACCTATGAACGGGGCTTCCGCCGGTTGAGCGATCAGCTGGCGCCGCTGCTGACTGCGGCGGAGGTGCCGGGTGGCGAGTCGGTTCGCCGGGCGGTGCAGCGCCTGATGGAGTTGGGCGGCAGCACCGGCGGCGATGACGGCGCCTTCGCCATTCGCCGCCGCCAGTTGAAGGGCGGCCTCGATCAGACCGACGCCGCAGGGCTGGAGGACCGCGCCCGCGTCTTGCGCAGCGAGGTCGAACGGCTGGAGATTTCCGTGCTGGGCAAGCTTCAGCTCCATGTCCGTGAAAGCCGAGACAATCTGGAAAAGGCGCAGGCGACTCTGCGCAGCGACATCGGCAGCGCGGTCGACACCCTTCTGAGCCAGGGTCTTCCCACGCTTCGTCGCCGGCTGGAGTTGGCGGCGGCGGGCAACCTGATCGCCGGCACGCTGGCCGAGGCCGGCAGCGCGCCGTCGGAGGAGCGGCTGACGGCGCTGCGTCCGGTCTATGACGCGGCCGCGCGTGACCTGGCTGCCCGTACCGCCGGTGAATTGACTGATCTGGCCGGATTGCTGATCGCCTTCGGCAGCGGCGACGACGGTCTGTTCGCCCTGCGCACGCAGGAACTGACGCTTGCCGCCCAGGAAAATGTGGCGCTGGGCGAAGGCCGCACCATCGCCGAACAGCTGGGGACGGAGGTCGCCTCCCTCGTCGCCGCGGTGGCGGAGGATGCCGAACGCTCTGCCCGCACCACCCACGACGCCATCGGCCAAGGCCGCCGCTGGCTGTCGGGACTGGCACTGTTCAGCGTGTTGGGGACGGTGCTCATCGTCTGGCTCTATGTCGGACGGCGGATCGTCGGGCGGTTGATCCGCCTGGAAGGCGCGATGCGCGCCATTGCCGGTGGAAATCTCGATACCGCGGTGCCGGCGCGTGGCCAGGGCCGCGGGCGGGACGAGATCGACGCCATGACCGGCGCGCTCGCCGTCTTCCGCGACAATGCGCTTGCCACCCGCAACGCCGAGCAGGCCGCGGCGGCGGACCGGGAGCGCGCCGCCCAGGAGCGTCGCGGCGTCCTGCTCGATCTTGCCAGCCAGTTCGAGGCGTCGGTGAAGGAGGTGGCGGACAGCGTCGCCGCCATGGCCGGCACCGTGCATGAGGGCGCCGACAGCATGACCCGCAGCGCCGGCCGGACCAGCAGCGAGGCCACCAGCGCGCTGCTCGCCTCCAGCGAGGCGAGCGCCAATGTGGAAAGCGCCGCCGCTGCCGCGGAGGAGTTGGCGCGCTCCATCGAGGAGATCGCCCGTCAGGTCAACCGCTCCGCCGGGATCGCCCGCAACGCGGTGGAGGATGCCGGCCACACCAACCGGGTGGTCGACGCCCTGTCCGGCGCCACCGGGCGGATCGGCGAGGTGGTCGGGCTGATCAACCAGATCGCCACCCAGACCAACCTGCTGGCGCTGAACGCCACCATCGAGGCGGCGCGGGCGGGAGAGGCCGGCAAGGGCTTCGCCATCGTGGCCGGGGAGGTGAAGGCGCTCGCCAACCAGACCGCGCAGGCCACCGGGGAGATCGCCGACCAGATCGCCACCATCCAGGCGACGACGAGGCAGGTGGTCGAGGCCATCCAGGCCATCGTCCGCACGGTGACCGCCATCGACGAGATCTCCGGCAGCATCGCCGCGGCGGTCGAACAGCAGGGGGCCGCCACCCAGGAGATCGCCCGCAGCGTTGCCGACGCAGCCCGCGGCACCAGCCGCAGTTCGGCCAGCATGCGGTCGGTCACCGACACCGCCGAACAGACCGGTCGGTCGGCGGGCGACCTGCTCGCCGCTTCGCAGAGCATGACCGGCCAGACCGCCCGCCTGCGCCAGGAGGTCGACAATTTCCTGGGCGCCGTCCGTCGGCGGTAGACGGTGCCGTCGGCCGGCGCCTGCAAATGACAAGCCCCCCGCCCGGCTCGCCGGACGGGGGGCTTCTTGCACAGAACGACGTGCCGTCAGAAGTTGCTGGTCAGCGTGACCAGGAAGGTGCGCGGCGCGCCGGGGGTGATGTTGTTGTTGCTGTTGGCGGTGCTGTAATACTTGCGGTCGAACAGGTTCTGCACGTTCAGCTGGGCCTTCACGTTGTCCGTGACGTTGGCGTAGACCGCCGCGTCGAAGCGGGTGTAGCCCGGCAGGGTCACCGTGTTGTCGGCACCGGCATAGACCTTGGTCTGGTGGATCATGCCGATGCCGGCGCCGAACATTTCGGTGATCTGGTACTTGTTCCACAGCGAGAAGCTGTGGCGCGGGACCAGCGCCACGCTGGCGCCGCTGGCCGCACTGCTGGTCGTGCTGGTGATCTCGGCCTTCTGGAGCGTATAGCCGCCGGCCACCTGCCACTTGTCGGTGATGTTGCCGCTGACGCCCAGCTCGAAGCCGCGGGTGCGCTGGCTGCCGGTCTGGACGGTCAGGGCCGGGTTGTTCGGATCGGGGGCCGAGGTGTTGGTGCGGTCAAGCTGGAACAGGGCGCCGGTCACCGACAGGTTCGCCAGAACATCCCACTTGGCGCCGATTTCCCAGTTCGTGAACTTCTCCGGCTCCAGATTGGCCGAGGTGGTGGTCAGGGTGGTGAACTGGTCGCCGGAGCCCGGCAGGTAGGACACGCTGTAGCTGGCATAGAGCGACAGCGGCTGCACCGGCTTGAACACCACGCCCAGGCGCGGCGACCACATGGTGTCCTGGCGGCTCAGCTTCTGGCCGTTGCGGTTGTTGGTGTAATCGATGTCGAAGCGCTCGAAGCGCAGGCCGCCGATGACCTGGAACTGCTCGGTCAGCTCGACCTGATCCTGGACATAGCCGGCGGCGGTGGTCACCGTGGCGCTGCTGTTGGCGTCGGTGGCGCTCTGCCGCCAGGTGGTCGGGCCGCGGTAGATCGGGTTGGACAGCGGCACCGTCACCGAGGTGGCGTTGCCGAAGAAGGCGGTGTTGCGGAACTGGTCGGTCTTCTGCCGGCCGATCTCGACGCCGGTCACCACCGTGTGCTTCACCGGACCGGTGTTCAGCTTGAAGATGGCGTCGGTCTGGTTGACGAGGTTGTCGCGCTCGATCGAGTGGTTGTAGCCGGACAGGCTGACCGTGGTGCCGGCCGCATTCACCGCACCGGCGAAGACGTTCTGGTAGATCTTGTCGTAGTGGGCGTAGCGGAAGCGGTCGCGGATGGTGATGTTGCTGGTGATCTCATGTTCCACCGTGGCGTCGACCGCGTTCGATTCGACGGTGGAGAAGCTGTTGTCCGGGTTGCCGAAGAAGGTGGAGGTGCTGGTGTTGAGCGGCACCCCGCGATAGGAGGGGACGCCGCGGTCGGCGGTGCGGTCGTCCTTGAAATACTCGTAGCTCAGCTTGATCTTGGTCTTGTCGCCGGGCGTGAAGGTAACGGTCGGGTTGATGCCGATCCGTTCGACATTCACGCTGTCGCGGTAGCTGTCGGAATTCTCGTACATGCCATTCAGGCGCACGGCGAAGTCCGGCGTCACCGCCTGACCGACATCGCCGGTAACACGGCGGGTGTTGTAGGAGCCGGCGCGCACGCTGAACTCGCGCACCGGCTGGCCATCGGCCTCCTTCTGCACGCGGTTGATGACGCCGCCCCCGCCGCCACGGCCGAAGATCATGGCGTTGGAGCCCTTCAGCGCCTCCACCCGGTCGATGTTGTAGAGGTCGCGGAAATACATGGCGTCGTCGCGCACGCCATCGAGGAAGAAGCTGGCCGTCGTGCTGTTGCCGCGGATGGTCAGCTGGTCACGGTTGCCCTCGCCCTGGCCGGCATTGACGCCGGGCATGTAGCGCACGACGTCGGCCATGCTCTGCATCGCCTGATCCTTGATCAGCGTCTCCGGCACGACCGAGATCGACTGCGGCACGTCCTGCAACGGCGTATCGGTCTTGGTTGCCGAAGTGCTGCGCTTGGCGACATAGCCCTGCACCGGCTCCGTCCGCTGCTCCGCTCCGGTCACCGTGACCGGACCCAGCACGGTTGCCGAATCCTGCGCCTGCTGAGCCTGTACGGTGACGGCGCCCCCCAGCGCCACTCCCGCCATTGCCACAGCCATCATCGACGCCTTCACCGCCGCCTTCACCGCAGTCGTGCGCAGCAGGATTGCCCGCTCCCGACCCTGCGTACCCATCTGCCGCTTACCCCCCAACATGCCCCTCATCAGCCAATCTTTCCTTTCGACATCACGAAAATGCGACTTATTCGCATATGCACGAACGTCATACGAAAGAATGGCGGGACGGGGCAAGGAGTTTTGCGAATAATTCCTATTATCTGAGGCTGGGTGCGACAATGCGGACCAGGGACCGGATCGATCCAGCCCTTTGGGGGGCCTTTGGCGATAGCAAGACTTCAATGGAGGGTTGCAATATCAGCCATCGTTATGCCTCGTCTGCCATAGCGACGACTGCCCGCCTCGCGATTTGCTGTTGTGGACCGGTACACGCATGCGAAAAGGGCGGGATGCCGAAGCACCCCGCCCTGATTCTTTCCGCCCCATGTCGTCTCAGAGGTCGCCCATCGACCGGTCGATCTCCCACACCAGACGGTCGGCCAGCTTGATCGAGCGGTCCAGATCGGTGGGGCTCATGCCCAGGCCGGGATCCTCGATCACCGGGAAGCTCTCCGCCCGGTCGACACCCAGTCCTTTGGCGCTGACCAGCACCTCATAGCTGCGGTTGTCCTCGTTGAACAGGCATTCGGTTTCGAAGCCGCGGGCATCGCTTTCGGCCCACATGATCGCTTTGCTCATGGTCTCAAATCCTGGCAAGAAGGGTTTCGTCACTTGGCAAGCGCCGCGTCCTTGCGCGTGGCGGACTTTCCGGCGGGCTTGACCTCGACCGGTGCTGCGTCCTGGGCCGACGGCTCGACGTAGGCGCGGCCGTAGTAGCTGTCGATCAGCAGTTGCCTGATCTCGGCCACCAGCGGATAGCGCGGGTTGGCGCCGGTGCACTGGTCGTCAAAGGCGGCTTCCGCCAGCGCATCGACCTTGGCGAGGAAGGCCGCCTCCGGCACCCCCGCCGCCTGGATCGAAGCCGGGATGTCCAGCGCCCGCTTCATCTCCTCCACCCAGGCCACCAGCTTCTCCACGCGCTCATGGTCGCGGCTGCCGCCCAGGTCCAGATGCCGGGCGATCTGCGCATAGCGCGCCACGCCCTTGGGACGGTCATACTGGCTGAAGGCCGTCTGCTTGGTCGGGATGTCGGCGGCGTTGTAGCGGATCACGTTGGCGATCAGCAGCGCGTTGGCGATGCCGTGCGGGATGTGGAACTCGGCCCCCAGCTTGTGCGCCATCGAATGGCAAACGCCGAGGAAGGCATTGGCGAAGGCGATGCCGGCCAGTGTCGCCGCATTGTGCACCAGCTCCCGCGCCTTCGGATCCTGCGAGCCGTTGCGGTAGGCCGACGGCAGGTTCTCCTTCAGCAGCTTCAATGCTTGCAGAGCCTGACCGTCGGAATACTCGTTCGCCACCACCGAGACATAGGCCTCCAGCGCGTGGGTCACCGCGTCGATGCCGCCGGCCGCCGTCAGCCCCTTGGGCATGTCCATGACGAGGTTGGCATCGACGATCGCCAGCGTCGGCGTCAGCTCGTAGTCGGCGATCGGGTATTTGGTTCCCGTCCGCTCGTCGGTCACCACGGCGAAGGGCGTCACCTCCGACCCGGTGCCCGAGGTGGTCGGCACCGCCACCAGCTGTGCCTTCACGCCCAGCTTGGGGAAGGTGTAGATGCGCTTGCGGATGTCCATGAAGCGCAGGGCGAGGTCCTCGAACGCCACTTCGGGCGCCTCGTACATCACCCAGATGATCTTGGCCGCATCCATCGGCGAGCCGCCGCCGAGCGCCAGGATGACGTCGGGCTGGAAGGCGTTGGCGAGCGCCACGCCCTTGCGCACCACCGCCAGCGTCGGGTCGGCGTTGACCTCGAAGAAGGTCTCGACCTCCAGCCCCAGCGACTTCAGCACGCGGACGCTGTCGTTGACATGGCCGTTCTCGAACAGGAAGCGGTCGGTGACGATCAGGCAGCGCTTCTTGCCACGCAACTCCTCCAACGCGAAGGGCAGGCAGCCGCGGCGGAAATAGATCGATTTGGGCAGCTTGTGCCACAGCATGTTTTCCGCCCGCTTCGCCACGGTCTTTTTGTTGATCAGGTGTTGCGGCCCGACATTCTCCGAGATCGAGTTGCCGCCCCAGGAGCCGCAGCCCAGCGTCAGCGACGGCGCGAGGCGGAAGTTGTAGAGATCGCCGATGCCGCCATGGGAGGACGGCGTGTTGATCAGGATGCGGGCGGTCTTCATCTTGTCGCCGAAATGGCGGATGCGGTCCTGCTTCTGGTCCTGGTCGGTGTAGAGCGCCGAGGTATGGCCGATGCCACCGAGCGCCACCAGGGCGGCGGCCTTGTCGCAGGCTTCCGCAAAGTCCTTGGCGCGGTAGAGCGCCAGGGTCGGCGACAGTTTCTCGTGGGCGAAGGGCTCGGTATCGGCGATGTCGGTGACCTCGGCGATCAGCACCTTGGTGGCGAGCGGGACGTTGAGGCCGGCCATGGCGGCGATGGCATGGGCGGGCTGGCCGACGATGTCGGCGTTCAGATGGCCGTCGGTCAGCAGCACCTTGCGCACGGCGTCGGTCTCGCGGGGCGACAGGATGTAGCCGCCATGGTGGGCGAAGCGGTCGCGCACGGCGTCATAGACGGCGTCGACCACCACCGCCGACTGTTCGGACGCGCAGACCACGCCATTGTCGAAGGTCTTGGACATCAGGATGGAGGCGACGGCACGCTTGATGTCGGCGAACTCGTCGATGACGGCCGGGGTGTTGCCGGCACCGACGCCGATGGCGGGTTTGCCCGACGAGTAGGCGGCCTTGACCATGCCCGGCCCGCCGGTGGCGAGGATCAGGTTGATGTCGGGATGGTGCATGACGGCGTTGGAGAGTTCGAGCGAGGGTTCGTCGATCCAGCCGATTATGTCGTCGGGGGCGCCGGCTTCGACCGCGGCGGCCAGCACCAGACGGGCGGCTTCGCAGGTCGATTTGCGGGCGCGGGGATGGGGGGAGAGCACCAGACCGTTGCGGGTCTTCAGCGCGATCAGCGCCTTGAAGATGGCCGTCGAGGTCGGGTTGGTGGTGGGGACGATGCCGCAGATCAGGCCGACCGGCTCAGCGATGGTCAGGATGCCGGCGTCGTTGTCTTCCGATAGGACGCCGCAGGTCTTGTCGTCCTTGTACTTGTTGTAGATGTATTCGGCGGCGAAATGGTTCTTGATGACCTTGTCTTCCATCACGCCCATGCCGGTCTCCGCCACCGCCATCTTGGCGAGCGGGATGCGGGCGTTGGCGGCGGCAAGCGCCGCGTTGCGGAAGATCAGGTCGACCTTCTCCTGCGGATAGTCGGCGAAGCGCGCCTGCGCCGCCTTCACACGCGCAATCAGGGCGTTCAGGTCGGAAAGGGTTTTAACGGTCGTGACCATGATCGGGCGTCTCCCGTCGGGTGTCGCCATGAGGCCGGTTTCCCGGCCCGGAACCCCCGAATCTCTCGGTTCCAAGCGGTATGTAGGAAACCTACATCCCGCTTGGAACCGGTGCAAGAGTGGTCATACCACCTGTCGCGAGATTTGATCTGGATCAGATCAGGCGGAGCCTATGCTGAGGCGCCTTCTTCAGGATGCGCTTTGGAACCTCGGAACCGGTTGTAAAGAGCTTGAGTGCCGCGATGTAGTTTAACTACATTATGGCGCTGCAACAAAAATCTGCGATCGGCCGCAGAAGAAACCGGTCGACAAGCAGGGGTCATGCCCCCGTCTGCCCTTCGTACCATGGCTTGGTTGCCTTGACGATGCGCACCACCGACAACATCACCGGCACTTCGACCAGCACCCCGACCACGGTGGCGAGTGCGGCGCCGGAACCGAGCCCGAACAGGCTGATGGCTGCGGCCACCGCAAGCTCGAAGAAGTTGGAGGCCCCGATCAATGCCGCCGGCGCCGCCACGCACCAGGCCACCCCGAACCGTCGCGACAGCCAATAGGCCAGCCCGGCGTTGAAATAGACCTGGATCAGGATCGGCACCGCCAGCAGCAGGATGACCAGCGGCTGCACCAGGATCTGTTCGCCCTGGAAGCCGAACAGCAGCACCAGCGTGGTCAGCAGAGCCAGCAGCGACACCGGCTGGATTCGGCCGAGCACGCGGGTCAGTGCCGGCTCGCCGCCGGCCGCCAGCAAACTGCGCCGCCACAGTTGGGCGGCCACCACCGGAATGACGATGTAGAGCAGCACCGACAACAGCAGCGTGCCCCATGGCACGGTGATCGATGCCACGCCCAGCAGCAGACCGATGATCGGGGCGAAGGCGAACACCATGATGAGGTCGTTCAGCGCCACCTGACTGAGGGTGTAGTGCGGTTCGCCCTCGCACAGGTTCGACCATACGAACACCATGGCGGTGCAGGGGGCTGCCGCCAGCAGGATCAGCCCGGCGATGTAGGAGGAAATCTGCTCCTGCGGCAGCAGCGGGGCGAACAGATGCCCCACGAACAGCGTGCCGAGCAGCGCCATCGAGAAGGGCTTGACCGCCCAATTGATGAACAGTGTCACGCCGATGCCGCGCCAGTGCTCCTTGACCTGCCCAAGCGCGCCGAGGTCGATCTTCAGCAGCATCGGCACGATCATCAGCCAGATCAGCACGGCGACCGGCAGATTGACCTGGGCGACTTCTGCCGCCGCGATCGCCTGGAACAGGCCGGGCACCAGATGGCCGAGCGCGATGCCGGCCACGATGCACAGCGCCACCCACAGGCTCAGATAACGCTCGAAATTGCCCATGGCGGGACGAGCCGCCGGGGTGGACTGGATGTCGGCGGTCATGGATTTACCCCTCCCGCTCTACGCTTCTGCCCGTGCCATGTCGTCCATCCTGCGCTTCAGCGCCATGCGGTCGAGTGACGCGATGGGCAGGCTGGCGAAGGCCTGGATGCGGCGTTCGATCTGGCCGAACACCGTGGCGGTGAGGGCGGCCTTCTCCGCATCGCTGCCCTCGGCGCTGGACGGATCGGCGAAGCCCCAATGGGCGCTGATCGGCTGTCCGGGCCACACCGGGCAGACCTCGCCGGCCGCGTTGTCGCAGACGGTGACGATGAAATCCATCCGCGGGGCGTCGGGGGCGGCGAACTCGTCCCAGCTCTTGGAGCGCAGGTCGGCGGTGGGGAAGCCCAGCCGTTCCAGAAGGTCACGGACATACGGGTTGATGCGCCCCGATGGCTGGCTGCCGGCGCTGAAGCCACGGAAGTGCCCCTTGCCTTCCCGGTTCAGCAGGCATTCCGCCATCATGCTGCGGGCGCTGTTGTGGGTGCAGAGGAACAGCACGTTATAGACGCGGTTCTCGGCCATTCTTCGCTCCGTCTTTTTGGATGTCAGCAGCCGCAGCGCGGGCGTGCGGTGGTCTTTTCGGTGTTGGCCGCGTCCGGCGTCGGTGCGCAGACCGCAATGCAGATGTTCGCATCGGCCGACCGGCCGCAGCAGTTTTCCGACAGGAAGCCGACGATGCCGGTCATCCGGTCGAAATCAGCCGAGTAGATCAGCGACCGGCTTTCCCGCCGCTGCACGATCAGTCCGGCATGGGTCAGGGTGGACAAATGGAAGGACAGGGTGGCCGGGGCCACCACCAGCGCCTCCGCGATCGATCCGGCGGAACGTCCCTCCGGTCCGGCCTCCACCAGCAGGCGGAAGATGTCCAGCCGCGTTTCCTGGGCCAGCGCCGCCAGCCCGGCCAGCACATCCTTCTTCTCCATGCCGACACCCCAAAATTCGACGATTCCCTAAACATAGAAATGTCAGTCGCGACCTCCGCCGTCAAACGACAGTTCCATGACAATCGAAGTAATCTTCGCTCAGGCGCCTGCGCGAGGCGGGATGCTGAAAAACAGAAGGCCTCCGCGGCTGTGCCGGCGGAGGCCTTCGCAGGATGAAGCGGGCTGGTGGAAGCGGGTTTAGAAACCGATGATGCCGGTCATCCAAAGCAGGATCACGATGATTCCGGGAACACCGAGAAGCCAAAGCAGGATAGGCATGCGTCTCCTCCATATTCAGATGGACAGGCTGCAAGAGCACTGCTCTTCGATGCTGCTGACTCAACGAAACGACTTGCCGATCTGTTCCATCGATTTTCCTGCTACGCCCAGGGTTCGCGGAAAATTTTGTTGGTACCGCCCATGGCGCCGGCCGCGATTGCGCCGCCGCCGCGATCACGACCTCAATCCTCCAGCAACGACCGCTCGGCGGCGATGATCGACACCAGGGCGTCCATCACCGCCCGCACCCGAGCCGACCGCCTGAGGTCGTTGTGCACCAGCAGCCACAGCTCCCGCGGCTGTGGCGGTGGAAGACCGTTGGCCGGCGCCGCCGGGACCAGGGCCGCGTCCGCCCGCCCCAGGAAGTGGGGAATCGTCGCAATGCCGATACCGGCTGCCGCCGCGCCGCGCAGACTCATCAGGTCGTTGGCACGGAAGACGAAGGGGCGGCGGCCGGCCACCTGCCGCAGCCAGCGCTGTTGCGGCACATGGTCCATGCTGTCGTCATAGCCGATGAACTCCCAATCGGCCTCGTCGCGGGCGTCGAGATAATCCCGCGTCGCATAGAGGCCGTAGCCCATCACGCCGATGCGGCGGGCGACCAGCCCGTCGTCTTCCGGCCGTTGCAGGCGCAGGGCGAGATCGGCTTCCCGCCGGGTCAGACTGACCGCGCGGACATCGCCCACCAGTTCCACCACCAGCTTGGGCAATGTCCGCCGCAGGCCGGCCAGCCGCGGGGCGAGGAAGCTGCTGGAAAAGGCCGGTGGGGCCGACAGCCGCACCGTCCCGGCCGGCTCGCCCGGTTGGCCACGGGCGTGGCGTTCCACCGCCAGCACCCCGTCCTCCACCCGGCGGGCGAGGATCGCGAACTCTTCCCCCTCCGCGGTCGGGGCATAGCCGCGCGGCAGCCGGTCGAACAGGCGCACGCCAAGGTCGGCCTCCAGCGCCGCCACCCGGCGGGCGACGGTGGAGTGGTCCACCCCCAGCCTCCGTGCCGTCGCAGACAGGCTGCCGCTGTCCGCCAGCGCCAGAAAAACGCGCAGGTCATCCCAATTCATCGGCTCGTTCCATCGGACCTACTCACCGGACGCTCCGTCTCTGCGCAAAAAAGCCCAGGATTTGGGTGACTTTGCCGAATTTCGGTGTGCTGCGCCACAGATTAGCTTTCGCTCCATCGCAACGATCAACGGAGACAGCCGAAATGATCCGCTCAATCCAGATGACCGGGCCGGGTGGCGCTGAGGTGATGCAGCCCACCCTCGTCGACCTGCCGGCCCCGGGCGAGGGTGAAATCCGCCTGCGCCACGACGCGGTCGGGGTCAATTTCGTCGACATCTACCACCGTACCGGCCTCTATCCGCTGCCGGCCTATCCCGCGACGCTTGGTGTCGAGGCGGCTGGCGTGGTGGAGGCGATCGGGCCGGGGGTGCAGGGTCTTGCCGTCGGCGACCGTGTCGCCTGGGCCGGGCTGCCGGCCGGCGGCTATGCCGAGGCCCGCCTGCTGGCCGCCGCCCGTGCTGTGCGCCTGCCCGACGGCGTGGAGCCGGTGACCGCCGCGTCGCTGCTGCTGCGTGGCATCACCGTCCACATGCTGCTGAACCGGGTCTGTACGGTCGGGCCGGGCAGCACGATCCTGGTGCATGCCGCCGCCGGCGGGCTTGGCCTGCTGCTGACCCAATGGGCGAAGAGCCTGGGCGCCACCGTCATCGGCACGGTCGGCAGCACCGCCAAGGCGGAGACCGCCCGCGCCCACGGGCTCGACCACGCGATCCTGTACCGGGAAGAGGATTTTGTCTCGGCAGTACGCGACCTGACCGGTGGCCGCGGCGTCGATATCGCGGTGGACGGTATCGGCGGCGACACGCTGCGCCGGACCTTCGATGCGGTGCGGTTGTTCGGCACTGTTGCCAGCGTTGGCCAGGCCGGCGGTCCGGTCACCCCGCTTGAACTGTCCGAATTGGGACCACGCAGGTCGCTCTGCCTCGCCCGGCCAAGCGTGTTCGCTTACATGGCCGATGCCGCCACCTACCGTACTGCTGCCGAGGAGGTGCTGTCGCGTGCCGCCAGGGGCTTGAGCGCCGGTCCGGTGACCTGCCTGCCGCTGGATGCCGCGGCTGAGGCCCATCGGGCCTTGGAGGGGCGGGGTACCAGCGGTGTCCTTGTCCTCAGGCCTGACTGACACGCTCCGGCGGGACCAGCCACTTCTCCATGGCGTAGTTGTGGATCGGCACATCGCCGATCCGCAGGTCCCGGCGCTCCAGCAGGGTGAAGCCACGCCGCAGGAAAAAAGGGCGGGCAGCCTCGCTGGCCTCCACATGCAGGCGGGGGTGGCCGAGCGCTCGGGCACGCTCCTCCAGCAGGTCGACCAGCGCCGACATCACGCCCTGGCCAGCTGCCTCCGGCGCGCAATAGAGGAAGTTGATGTGTCCGTCCGACTCCACGTCGCTGAATGCCACCGGCCGGTCGTCCTCGTCCACGGCGACCAGGGCGACGCGGCCGTCGCCATAAGCCTGCCGCACCCGTTCCACCGTCGGCGCCTGCGCAGCCCAGACCTCCACCTGCTCCGGCGTGTAGAAGCGGGGGCCGATGCCGCGGACGGAGCGGGCGTAGAGCGCCGCCAGCAGCGGCGCGTCCGATGGCCGGTAGTCTCTGATCCTCATCTGCCCCTTCTTCAGGTCATTTGACCGGCGCCAGCCGCAAGACCGCGCCGTCGGTGGCATCGGTGATCACATAGAGGGCGTCGTCCGGACCCTGTGCCACATCGCGGATGCGTGCGTCGAGCGGAATGCGCTCCACCTCCTTCGCCCCGGTTCCGTCAATGGCGACACGCACCAGCCCCTTGGCGCTCAATCCGCCGATCAGGGCGCTGCCCCGCCAGTCGCGGAACAGCCCGCCGGTGTAGAAGACCATGCCGGATGGCGAGATAACCGGCGTCCAATGGATGACTGCGTCGGTGAACTCCTTGCGGGTCGGCGGGGTCGGGATTGCGCGGCCGTCGTAATGCTTGCCCCAGCTGACCAGCGGCCAGCCGTAATTCCTGCCGGCCTCCGGCCGGTTCAGTTCGTCGCCGCCCATCGGCCCCATCTCGGCGATCCACAGCGAGCCGCTGCGCGGGTCGATGGCCGCCGCCTCGATGTTGCGGTGGCCGTAGGACCAGATGGCGCCCGCCGCTGCGCCCTCGCCGGCAAAGGGATTGTCCTTTGGAACGGACCCGTCGCGGTTCAGCCGGACCACCTTGCCCAGGGTGTTGTCGCGGCTCTGGGCCGGGTCGAACTTGTAGCGCTCGCCCAGCGTCAGGAAGAGGTGTCCATCGGGGGCGAAGGCGATGCGGGTGCCGAAATGGTTGCCGCCGTCCACCTTGGGCGACTGGCGGAAGATGACCCTGAAATCCTCGACCCCTTGTTCGCCCAGCGTGCCGCGGCCGAGCGCCGTGCCGGCGGTGCCGTTCTCGCCCGGCTCGGCATAGGCGATATAGAGGGTGCGGTTGCGGGCGAAGTCCGGATCGGCTGCCACATCCATCAGCCCGCCCTGGCCTTGATTGAACACCTTCGGCGTGCCGGCGAGCGGGGCGGATAGCGAACCGTCGCGTGCCATGATGCGCAGCCGACCCGGCTTTTCCGTTACCAGCGCCCGGCCGTCGGGAAGTAAATCGATGCCCCAGGGGCGTTCCAGCCCGTCTGCAACGCGGCTGACCGTCACCGGTCCGGCGCTGGTCGCGATGGTTTTCACCACTTGTGCATTGCCCGGCGGCGACTGGGCCAGGGCGGGGGAGGCGAGGGCGGCAAGAAGAGTGGTGGTGGCCGACAGGGTCAAGGTGCTGCGCATCACGATCCTCCGGTGACGGGGTGGGCGGTTCCAGGTTGGGGCAGCCGGCTGGCTGGCGGCCCCGAGTCTAGGTGGGGGTGGCGGGCTGCCGGCCAAGACCGGCGTCGCCAAAAGACACCAATGCCCGTTTAATCTGTATCAACGCGGCTCCTGTCCCGAGTGGGCTATGCTGGCCGGCGTGAGGCACAGCGCCGGCCGTGGGCCATTTGCGCCGCGTGCCATATCCATGGTCACGCCAAACAACCCCTCGACCGGCTGTCACCAGAATGGGAGGACGCCATGGTCATGATGAAAGCGGCGGTGTTTGTCGAACCGGGCCGCATCGTGCTGGACGACAAGCCGATCCCCGACGTCGGACCGCTCGACGCGCTGATCCGCATCACCACGACGACGATCTGCGGCACCGACATTCACATCCTTAAGGGCGAATATCCGGTCGCCCGTGGCCTGACCATCGGGCATGAGCCGGTCGGCATCATCGAGAAGCTGGGCTCCGCCGTCACCGGATACCGCGAGGGGCAGCGGGTGATCGCCGGGGCCATCACCCCCAGCGGGCACAGCAATGCCTGCCTGTGCGGCTGCCATTCCCAGGATGGCGCCGGCACCGCCCATGGCTGGAAGCCGCTGGGTGGCTGGCGCTTCGGCAACAGCATCGACGGCTCGCAGGCCGACTATCTGCTGGTGCCCGACGCGATGGTCAACCTCGCCGCCGTGCCCGACGGGCTGTCGGACGAGGAGGTGCTGATGTGCCCCGACATCATGTCCACCGGCTTTGCCGGGGCAGAGCGCGGCGACATCCGCATCGGCGACACGGTGGCGGTGTTCGCGCAAGGTCCGATCGGCCTGTGCGCCACCGCCGGGGCGAAGCTGAAGGGGGCCACCACCATTATTGGCGTCGACACCGTGCCGGCACGGCTGGAGATGGCACGGCGGATGGGCGCCGACCACGTGGTGGATTTCCGCAGCGTCGACCCGGTGGAGGAGATCATGCGGTTGACCGGCGGCCGCGGTGTCGATGTCGCCATCGAGGCGCTGGGCACCCAGGCGACCTTCGAGGCGGCTCTGCGCGTGCTGCGGCCCGGCGGCACGCTGTCCAGCCTCGGCGTCTATTCCGGCGATCTGCGTCTGCCGCTGGGACCCTTCGCCGCCGGGCTGGGCGACCATACCATCGTCACCTCGCTCTGCCCCGGCGGCAAGGAGCGGATGCGCCGGCTTATGGGTGTCGTCGCCTCCGGCCGCGTCGACCTCAAGCCGCTGGTCACCCACCGCTTCCCGCTGGAGCGGATCGAGGAGGCCTATGAGCTGTTCGGCCACCAGCGTGACGGCGTGCTGAAGGTGGCGATAACACCGTGATTCTGGGCCCCGATGTCAAAACGAAAAGAAGCCCCTCTTCCGGAAGGAGGAGGGGCTTTCCAAGGTCACGCGCAACACCAGAGAAGGAGAGACAACGGGCGAGGAAGATGGAAGCTTACTTCGCCAGATCGACGGCTTCGGCCAGACGCTTCACCGCTTCCTGCGAGGTCATGGTGGAGTTGAAATGGGCGGTGACGACGTCGAGGAAGGCGCCGCGGACGGCGCCGGGGACCGCCATCTCGTGCGCCATCGAGGGCACGGCGCTGTTGGTGTCGATGGCGGTCTTCAGGTCGTCCATCGACTTCACCGCGCATTCGTCGAAGCTGTCGCGCGCCATGTCCTGGCGGGCGGGGATGGAGCCCTTCAGCACGTTGAAGGTCTCCTGGAACTTCTTGCCCAGGATCAGCTTGGCCAGCAGCTTCTGCCCGGCGGCGCGGTCGGCGTTGGCCGAGGTGAACATGACGAAGCTGTCGGAATTGACGATGTAGCCGAACTGGCCCGGCACATGTGCGCAGACGAAATCCTTGCCCGGCACCTTGCCGGCGGCGGTCAGTTCGCCCTTTTCCCAGTCGCCCATGATCTGCATGGCGGCTTGGCCGTTCATCAGCAGGCCGGCGGCGAGGTTCCATTCACGGCCGGGGAAGCCGTCGTCGACATAGCCGCGCAGCTTGCGCATCTGGTCGAACACCTTGACCATCGTGTCGCTGGTCAGCGCCTTGGGGTCCAGCTCCACCAGCGCCTTGCGGTAGAAGTCGGGACCGCCGAGACCGAGGGTGACGTCCTCGAACAGGGCGCCCTCCTGCCAGGGCTGGCCACCATGGGCGAGCGGGATGATGCCGGCGGCCTTCAGCTTGTCGGCGGCGGCGTTGAACTCGTCCCAGGTCTTCGGGATGGCGACGCCGGCCTTCTCCATGACCTTCGGGTTGACCCACATCCAGTTCACGCGGTGGATGTTCACCGGCACGGCGTAGTAATGGCCCTTGTAGGTCACCACGTCGCGGATCTGCGGCGGCAGGATGGCGTCCCAGTTCTCCGCCTTGGCGACCTCGTCCAGCGTCGCCAGCTTGCCCTGCGCCGCCCAGTCCTTGATGTTCGGGCCCTTCAGCTGCACGGCGTTCGGCGGATCGCCGGCCAGCACGCGGGAGCGCAGCACGGTGCTGGCCGCGTCGCCGCCGCCGCCGGCGACCGGGGCGTCGATCCACTTGCCGCCCGCCGCCTCGAAATCCTGGCGCAGCGCACCGGCCGCCTTCGATTCGCCGCCGGAGGTCCAGTAATGCAGAACCTCCACCGCCGGCTCGGCCTGGGCGGGGGCGGCAAGCAGGGCGCCGGCCATCACGGTGGCCAAGGCGGTCATGCTGAGGATTGATTTGCGCAGAGACGGCATTTCGGACATTTCCCCCTGTTCCCTATCTTCGTTCGGTTTCCGACCGGCCGTTTGGCCGCTGGAGGAACTCTATCCCGCGTGCAATTCGATGCCCGGACTATTTGGTAACAACGCCTTTTCACGGCCGCGCCGCTGTTACGCAACCGTTACAAACCGGTTCGCGTGCCACACTGTACCCGGACCGGCGGGGGAGGCTACACTCAGGCCCAACGAACAAGAAAGCCTGGATGAAATAGGGAAGGGACGCCATGGAACGCGCGCGCCATCTCCTGGTCGTGGACGACGATCCCGAGATCCGGGACATGCTGCATGATTTCCTGGTGAAGAGCGGCTTCCGCGTCTCCACCGCCGGCGACGGGCGCGAGATGGCGCGGGTGCTGGCGCAATGGCCGGTCGATCTCATCGTGCTGGACGTCATGCTGCCGGGGGAGGACGGCACCAGCCTGTGCCGCTCGCTGCGCGCCAGGTCGGAAACCCCCGTCATCATGCTGACCGCCATGGGCGGCGAGGTCGACCGCATCGTCGGGCTGGAGGTCGGCGCCGATGATTATCTGGTGAAGCCCTTCAGCGCGCGCGAACTGCTGGCCCGCATCCGCGCCATCCTGCGTCGCTGCGGCGGGCCGGAGCCGGCGCGCGAACGCCCGCGCGTGCTGGGCTTCGCCGGCTGGTCGCTCGACCAGGGAAGGCGGGAACTGCGCACCCCGGACCGGGTGGTGGTGCATCTCAGTCAGGGCGAATACGCCCTGCTCGGCACGCTGCTGGAACGGGCGCCGCAGGTGGTGGAGCGCACCGAACTGCTGGAGAAGCACCGCGGCGACACATCGATTCCCTTCGATCGCAGCATCGACATCCAGATCAGCCGCCTGCGCCGCAAGCTGGAGGAGGGGCCGGGCGGCTTGGCGCTGATCAAGACGGTGCGCGGCATCGGTTACCAGTTCACCGCGGCGGTGGAGGACCAGGGCGAATCGATCTCTTCCGGAATGAGCCGTGGCGCTTGAGCGCTTGCTGCCGGCCCGGCTGCGCGCCGCGCGCCTGCGCCACCGCATCCTGGCGGCGATGGTGGCGCTGCTGGTGCTGACCCATGGCGGGGCGCTGGTCGGCATGCGTCTGGTCGACGACCGGGCGCGGGAGCTGTTGACCGCCCATCGGCTGGGACCGGCGATGGCGGCGGCGGTGGAGGCTGCGGACCGCGCCTTGCTGGACGGCGTCGCCGCCGGGCCGGCGCTGGCGCTGAACGGGCTGCCCGACCTGTCGGTGTCCTGGCAGGGGCCCGGCACCCCGACCGTGCCGTCCGGCTGGATGATGGAGGGGGTGGCCGACGCGCCGCGCCCGGTGTTCGTCGCCGTCCAGCGCGCCCTGTTGTCTGTCCATTCCGCCCGCGCCCAGACGCTCGCCGAATCGCTGTCGCTGGTGGCGGAGGACACGGCGGCCCAGCTGCGCGATGCCCGCGTCTATGTCCAGCTTGCCGGTGGCGGCTGGCTGGAGTTCGCCAGCCCACGCTTCTGGCGGCCGCGGACCACGCCGTTCGAGATGGTGCTGGCCGGGCTTGCGGCCTTCGGTCTGGCGCTGGCGCTGCTGCTCTGGCTGCCCGGCCGGCTGGTCCGCCCGCTTGAATCGCTGGCCGAGCAGGCGACCCGCCCGCACGATCGCCTGCACCCCCGCCCGCTGCCGGAGGACGGGCCGGAGGAGGTCGCCTCGCTCGCCCGTGCCTTCAACCAGGCGCGCAACGCGTTGCGCGACCTGATGGAGGGACGCACCCATCTGCTGGCGGCGATCAGCCACGATTTGCGCACCCCGGCGACGCGGCTGCGGCTCCGTGCCGAATATGTCGATGACGACGCGCTGCGCGCCAAGATGATGGCCGACATCGACGAGATGGCGGCGATGGTCACCGCGACGCTGGAGTTCCTCGGCGACGACGTGCTGCGCGAGGAGGTGGAGGTGGTCGCCTTCGCCAGCCTGTTGCAGAGCCTGTGCGACGATTACGCCGATACCGGCGCTCCGGTCACCTACCACGAGCCGCCGCCGCTGCAATTCGCCGCCGTCCGCACCATCTTCGGTGGCGGGGTGGAGCGCAGCGACCGGTTCGAGCAGGCCCGGCAGCTCCGCCTTGCCGGCCGCCCGTCCAGCCTGCGCCGCGCCTTCGCCAACCTGATCGACAACGCGATCAAATACGGCGAGCGCGCCACCGTCTCCGTCGATGCCGACGCCGCCGAGATCGTGGTCGATGTCTGCGACGAGGGGCCGGGAATTCCGGAAGCGGAGGTCGCCAATGTCTTCAAACCCTTCCTGCGGCTGGAAGGCTCCCGCAACCGCAAGACCGGCGGCAGCGGCCTGGGCCTGTCCATCGTGAAGTCGATCGTCGAGGCGCACCAGGGTCGCATCGAACTGAGCAATCGCGCCAGCGGCGGCCTGCGCGTGCGGGTGACGCTGCCGCGGATGCTGTGAGCGTACCGGTTGCGTTGGAGTGGTTGCGGCTTGATTTGCATCTCGCTCATGCGCATCCTTCATGCGCATTATCATGGAGGCTTTGATGGCCGGGGAGCGCTATTCCTTCGATGTGTCCGCGCCTCGGCGGGCGACGAACGTAAGTCTCAACAGCGATTTGCTGGAGCAGGCGAAGACGCTCGGCATCAACGTGTCGCGCGCCTGCGAACGCGGATTGGCGCAGCAGATCGCCGAACTGCGCGACAGGCAATGGCTGGAGGAGAATCGGGAGGCCATCCAGTCATCCAATGCCTATGTCGAGGCACACGGCCTTCCGCTGGCGAAGAACCGGCCTTACTGATGGCTCGTTTCGACATTCATCGCCGGTTGGATGGGCCGGGCTATCTGCTGGACCTTCAGGCCGACATTCTGCGTGACCTGAACACGCGCTTCGTCGCTCCGCTGCTGCCACCTGAAAAGGCTCCGCGACCGGCTGCGCGCCTCAATCCGGTGTTCTCCGTCGAAGGTCGGCCGCATGTCATGGTCACGCAGTTCGCTGGCGCGGTGACGCTTTCGGAGCTTGGCTCTCAAGTCGGTAACTTGCTGGCTGAGGACACAGCCATCATCGCCGCTTTGGACATGCTGATTGGCGCGTGAGCCGATCCGCCGCAAATCATCACTGTTGGATGCGGACATAAGGCGGGAGAGGCGGTCCGGAAACCGCCTCTCCCGCCATATCACCTGTGACCTGAATTCACAGATGCACGCTTCAAATCCGCTGTTCCGTCTTCGGATCGAACAGGTTGGCCCGCGCCATGTCGATCATGAAGTCGGCGGTCCCGCCTTCCGCCACCCGGTCGCTCGGCTTGATGCGGGCGACCACCTCGTGGCCGTTCAGCTCGACATAGGTGATGGTGTCGGCGCCGGTCGGCTCCAGCACGTTGACGCCGCAGGCCACCTTCACCAGCGCCGGGTTGCCGGCGGCGATGGCGGGGTCGTAGCAGGTGATGGCCTCCGGCCGGATGCCGAGGATCACCTCCTGGCCCAGCCAGTGGCCGGCCTGCTCCGGCGCCTGGAACAGCGGCAGGAAGCCGCTGCGCTCGCGCCCGACGCTGACGCCCAGCCGGTCGCCCTCGGCCGACAGCGTGCCGCGCACGAAATTCATGGTGGGGGAGCCGATGAAGCTCGCCACATACATGTTGGCCGGGCGTTCGTAGACCTCCTGCGGCGGGGCGAACTGCTGGACGACGCCCTCCTTCATGATGGCGATCCGGCTGGCCAGCGTCATCGCCTCGATCTGGTCGTGGGTGACGTAGACCACGGTGGTGCCGAGCCGCTGGTGCAGTTTCTTGATCTCGGTGCGCATGTCGACGCGCAGCTTGGCGTCCAGGTTGGACAGCGGCTCGTCGAACAGGAACACCTTGGGGTCGCGCACCAAGGCGCGGCCCATGGCGACGCGCTGGCGCTGGCCGCCCGACAGCTGCGCCGGCTTGCGGTCGAGCAGATGCTCGATCTGCAACAGCTTGGCGACGCGGCGGACGGCGCCCTCGCGCTCCGGCTTGGCCTGCCCGCGCATCTCCAGCGAGAAGCCGATGTTCCGCGCCACCGTCATGTTGGGATAGAGCGCGTAGGACTGGAACACCATGGCGATGTCGCGGTCCTTGGGATGGACCTCGTTGACGACGCGCTGGTCGATGCGGATCTCGCCGGCGCTGATCGTCTCCAGACCGGCGATCATGTTGAGCAGGGTAGATTTCCCGCAGCCCGACGGACCGAGCAGGACGAGGAATTCGCCGTCCGTCAGGTCCAGGTCGATGCCCTTCAGGACTTCGACGCTGCCATACTGCTTGCGGACGTTGTTGATGCTGAGAGTCGCCATCGGAAGATCACCCCTTGACGGAGCCGGCGGTCAGACCGCGGATGAAGTATTTGCCGGCGAGCACATAGACGACGAGGGTGGGCAGGCCGGCGATCATCGCCGCCGCCATGTCGACGTTGTACTGCTTCACGCCGGTGGTGGTGTTGACGAGGTTGTTCAGCGCGACCGTCACCGGCTGTGCGCCGCCCGCCGCGAAGGACGCCCCGAACAGGAAGTCGTTCCAGATCTGGGTGAACTGCCAGATGATCGTCACGACGAGGATCGGCAACGACAGCGGCAGCATGATCTTGGTGAAGATCTGGAAGAAGCCGGCGCCGTCGATGGTCGCGGCCTTCACCAGATCGTCGGGGATGCTGACATAGTAATTGCGGAAGAACAAAGTGGTGAAGGCGAGGCCGTACACCACGTGGACCAGGATCAGCCCGCCGGCGCTGCCGGCCAGCCCGAACGCGCCCAGCGTCTGCGCCATCGGCAGCAGGATCACCTGCGACGGCAGGAAGCTGCCGAACAGGATCATGCCGAAGACGATGTTGGCGCCGCGGAACCGCCACTTGGTCAGGGCATAGCCGTTCAGCGCCCCGAAGAAGGTGGAGATGACCACCGCCGGCCCGACGATGACGATGGAGTTGAGGAAATAGGGCGCCATGCCCCGGCAATCGGCGCCGATGCAGGCACGGTTCCAGGCATAGCTCCAGGCGTCCAGGCTGAAATCGCGCGGCAGCGACAGCAGCGATCCGGTGCGGATCTCCTCCGGGCTCTTGAAGGAGGTCGTAATCATCAGCAGCAGCGGCAGCAGGTAATAGGCCGCGAACAGCAGGAGGATCAGGTACAGGCCCCAGCGGGCGAGGCGGGCGCCGGTGCCCTGCGCCGGCGGCAGGGCGGAGGTCAGGCTAGACACGCTTGCCTCCCTTCAGTTCGGAATAGAGGTAGGGCACGATGATCGCCACCACGGTCGCCAGCATCATCAGCGCGCTGGCCGAGCCGATGGCGATCTGGTTGCGGCGGAAGGTCATCTCGTACATGAAGGTCGCCGGCAGGTCGGACGCATAGCCGGGACCGCCGCCGGTCAGCGCCACCACGAGGTCGTAGCTCTTGACCGCGAGGTGGGCGAGGATGACGAAGGCGCTCATGAACACCGGCCGGATCGACGGCAGGACGATGCCCCAATAGATGCGCGGCAGGCTGGCGCCGTCGAGATAGGCCGCCTTGATGATCTCCTGATCGACACCGCGCAGTGCGGCCAGGAACAGCGCCATCACGAAGCCGGAACTTTGCCACACCGCGGCGATCACCAGCGTGTAGACGGCGGTGTCCTGCTGGACGATCCAGTCGAAGGTGAAGCCGGGGAAGCCGAGGTCGCGGACGAACTGCTGGATGCCGATGGACGGGTTCAGGATCCATTTCCAGGCGGTGCCGGTGACGATGAAGCTGAGCGCCATCGGGTAGAGATAGATGGTGCGCAGCACCCCTTCGCCGCGGATGCGCTGGTCGAGCAGCACCGCCAGCAGGATGCCGATGATCAGGCTGACGCCGATGAACAACCCGCCGAAGATCAGCAGGTTTTCGATGGCGACGTACCAGCGATCGATCCGCCACAGCTTGGAGAAGGCGTCGGTGCCGACCAGCTCGTAGGACGGCAGCATCTTGGAATTGGTGAAGCTGATATAGACCGTCCAGACGATGAAGCCGTAGACGAACAGCAGGATCGCCGCGAAGGACGGGGCGACCACCAGCTTCGAGAGATGCCGCTGCGCCAGCGCACGCAGCCCGCCCGTCTTGTGCGGAGTGGCGTTGCCGGGAGCGGCCTCTTCCCCGGCGGCCGGCCGGTAGGATGGGTTCTGCAAGGTCATGGTGCGATACCCGGCGGGCTCTGGGCCGGCTTCGCACACGGATGCAGGTCGCGCATGTCGGTTCCCTCCCGTGACGCGTTGCTGTTGGACCGCAACATGACGGTCGTTCGCTTGGCGGTCACTGTACGCTGCCGATGATGCGGAGGGCGGACAATTTGGTAACGCGGCGCTTTCCCGGCGCCCGCGTTGTTACGCAGCTGTTACAGACCAAGGCTGGAACGCGAGGGTGGAGTGCGCGAATTTCCTCCGGAGCGCCGGCTTTCCTGACTAGGACACGGCTTTCCTTGCTCCTGGCGGATTGCACCGGATAGCCATATATCAGGCTCCGGATGAAGGGAGGCGGTATGTCGGTTCAGGATGCGAAAACGGTGGTTCGGCGCTTCAACGAGGAAGTCATCGCGGGTGGCGACCGGGCTGCTTTCGAGAAGTTGATGGCTCCGGGCTTCGTCAATAGGTCCGCGCCCGCCGGCGCTCCGGCAGACGCGGAGAGCATGTGGAACACCTTTCAGAACGTCCTCCGCCCAGCGCTGGCGGGGCTGACCGTCACGATCCACGATCAGGTCGGAGAAGGCGACAAGGTTACGACGCGGAAGACAATCTCGGGCACCCATGTCGGCCCGTTTCTCGGCGTCGAAGCGACGGGAAGGCAGGTCAGCATCGACGTGATCGACATCGTGCGGGTGGAGGATGGCCGCTATGCGGAGCATTGGGGTATCAACACCCTTGCTGCCGTGCTGACCAGTTTGAAGCAAGGCTGAACCCGTTCCGGTCGAAGCGATCGTGACCGAAGGAACCGTATGTCCTCTGGCGCGCGATTACCGGCAGGACACGGGTACGGCAAGCCTGGAGCACACCCGCCCGAGCCTGGAAGGCCGCCCCGCCCATGGCGCCTCATCGCGCCATCGGGGCGGTGACATGCCGGGCAACAGAGCAAAAGAGGATCTTGAGACGATGAAGAGCCTGTCGGTCGGTCTGCTCGGCTTCGGCCTTGCCGGGTCTGTGTTTCACGCCCCGCTGATCCGCAGCGAACCGCGGTTGCGCCTGACGGCGGTCGCCAGCTCGCGTATCGACGACATCCGCCGCAGCGCCCCGGGGGTGGAGCCGACGACGGCCGAGGCGGTGATCGCCGACCCGAGCATCGACCTTGTGGTCGTCGCCACTCCCAACACCAGCCACGCCTCCCTGGCCCGCGAGGCGTTGCTGGCCGGCAAGCATGTGGTGATCGACAAGCCGGTGGCGACCAGCGCGGCGGAGGCCGATGAGCTGATCGACCTTGCCGAGCGGCAGGGGCTGCTGCTGAGCGTCTTCCACAACCGGCGCTGGGACAACGATTTCCTGACCTTGCGCGCCTGCCTGGAGGCGGGCGAGGTCGGCCGGCCCTATCACTACGAGGCGCATTTCGACCGCTTCCGCCCGCAGATCAAGCAGGGCTGGCGCGAGCAGACGCTGGCCGGTTCGGGTGTGCTCTTCGACCTCGGCGCCCACCTGATCGATCAGGCACTGACCCTGTTCGGCATGCCTGACCGCATCCTCGCCGATGTCGGCGCCCAGCGTCCGGACGCGCAGGTCGACGACTGGTTCCACATCGTGCTTGGCTATGGCCCGATGCGGGCGATCCTGCATTGCGGAACGGTGATCTGCCGGCCGGGGCCACGCTTTCAACTGCATGGTGACGGCGGCAGTTTTCTCAAGCACGGCATGGACGGGCAGGAGGCGGCCCTGCGCGCCGGCCGCCTGCCGACCGAACCCGGCTGGGGAAGCGACGATCCGGAGAATTTCGCCCTGCTGGTCCAGGCCGATGGGACGGAGCGGCGGGTGGAGACCATGCCCGGCGATTATCCCGCCTTTTACCGCGGCGTGGCGGCGGCCATCCTCGACGGCGCTCCGCTGCCTGTGACCGCCGAGCAGGCGCGCGACGTGCTGAGCGTGCTGGAGGCGGTGCGCAAGGCGGCGGGGCTGACCGACTGAGCGGGATTAACCGCGCTCAACTTCGCCAGGGCACGACACCCGGCGGGAGGCGTCGGCCCAGCGCTCCGGCGGCCAGCATCGCCGCCAGCACGACCAGGATGGCGATGACGCCCAGGGCGGCACCCAACGTCGGGCTCCCGCCCTCCTCCAGCGCATAGACGACGACGCCCAGCGTCTCGCGCCCCTGCGACCACAGCAGGATGGAGACGGTCAGCTCGTTGAAGGCGGTCAGGAAGACCAGCAGCCCGCCGGCTGCCGCCGCCGGGGCGACCAGCGGCGCCACCACCGTCACCAGACGCCGCAACGGTCCGGCCCCGAGCGCACGCGCCGCTTCTTCGACGGTCGGATCGAGCGCGGCGCAGGCCGCCTGCACCGGTCGCAGGGCCAGCGGCAGGAAGCGGACCAGATAGGCCGCCAGGATGATCCACAGCGTGCCGTACAGGCTGACGCCCAGCCCCGGCAACGGCTTCAGGAACAGCAGGATGCAGCCGATGCCCAGCACCACGCCCGGCACGGCATGCGGCAGTTCCACCAGCACACCGATCGCCCGCGCGATCCGACCGTTTCCGCCGGCAAGCGCCATGGCATGGGCGAGCGGCACCGCCAGCAGGGCGAGCAGCGCTGCCGCCGATCCCGACAGCAGCAGCGAATTGGCGAAGGCCCGTCCGACCTGATCGAGCGCCAGCACCTCGCGGTAATGGGCCAGCGTCAGCGTGCCGAAGCCGATCGGCAGGCCGTAGACGCTGACAAGGCTGGTCGCCAGCAGCGCCGTCAGCGGAGCCGCCACCAACAGCGCCAGCACCGTCCAGGCCAGCAGTTCGACCAGCGCGCGGGCCGACCCGAGCGGCACCGCCGCCAGCGGCCGGGCACCACCGGGCAGACGGCTGGCGATGCGGGTCTGGAGGATGGTCTGAAGGGCGATGCCCAGGCAGGCGACGATGCCGATCAGGGCCGCCAGGACCGCCACTTCCGGCAGGGCCGACGGGCCGAAACCGGCCAGCCGGCGGTAGATCAGTGTCGGCAGCATGGGAATGCCCGCAGGGACGCCGAGCAGCGCCGGCACACCGAAATTCCCCAGCGCCGCGACGAAGGCCATGGCGAGCCCGGCGATCAGCCCCGGCAGGCAGAGCGGCAGCACGACGCCGCGTATCGCGTGCCACGGTCCGGCGCCGGATGCCCGCGCCGCCTCCAGCACGTCGCCGGGGATGGCGCGCAGTGCAGCCCGCAGGGCGAGGAAAACCAGTGGCGCATGCTCGATCCCCATCACCAGCATCATGCCGGCGGACGACTGCACCGGGTTCGCCGTGCCGACCGCCGGGGCGATGCCGAGCGGCTTCAGGATCGGACTCCCGGAACTGGCGAGGTGGGTCCAGGCCATCGCCACGATCTGCGGCGGGATCATCAGCGGCAGGATCAGGGCAAAGGTCATCGCGGTGCGGGCGCGCAGGTTCGTCAGCCCGATCAGCAGGGCGAAGGGAGCGCCGATCAGCGCCGCCGCCAGCGTGGCCCCGGCCGCTATGGCGAGGCTGTTGGTGGTGGCCCGCCACGTTGCGGGGGAATCGAGCACGCGGGTCAGCACCGTCGCGTCGCCGGCTTCCCACAGCAGGCGCAACACGGGGAGAAGCACCAGCAGGCCGACGAGCAAGGGCCAGCCGGGCAGGGTGGAGAGAATGCCTGTGAAGGCCCCTCGCGCCCTTCGCCCCCCCGGGGCGATCTCCCTCTCCCCTCCGGGGAGAGGGTCGGGGTGAGGGGGATGCACTGCGTGGATTTTCACGGGAGTAACGGGGTGCGCGATTCTTGAAGATCCCTGCAACGCACCCCCCTCACCCTAACCCTCTCCCCGGGGGGGAGAGGGGATCCTTCGCGATCCGCAAGCCTCACCTCACCCGCCGAACAGATCGGCGAAGGCGCGCTTGTTGGCGTCGTCTTCGGCCAGCGCCTTGGCAGGGTCGTAGGGCAGCAGCGTGATACCGGCCGGATCGGGGAAGCCCGGCGGCGGGTTCACCCCCGGCAGCGCCGGCAGGAAGCCCTGCGCCGAGGCAAGTTCCTGCCCCTCGCGGCTCAGCAGGAAGTCGATGAAGGTCTTGGCGGCCGCCGGATTCTTCGCGGTGCTGAGGATCGCCACCGGCTCGCTCACCGCGCTGACGCCCTCCTTGGGGAAAACGAAGGCGACGGGGGCACCCTTCAGATGCTCGCGGATCGGCAGGTAATCGACGACCATGCCGTAGAGCTTCGCCCCGCCGGCCACGTCCTTCAGGATGCCGCCATTGCCCTTGGCTGCCGTGGTGCCGTTGCGCTGCAACGCCTCGTAATAGGCCATGCCCAGCGCCGGCTGCGCCTTGATCGACGCCATGTGGATGGCGGCGGCGCCGGAATAGAGCGGGCTCGGCATCACCGTCGTGCCCTTGGCCTCCGGCTTCAGCAGATCCTGCCAGGAGGCCGGCTTCATCGGGGCGGCGGTGTTGTAGACGATGCCGGTGGTGATCAGCTTGGTGCCGAACCAATAACCCTGCGCATCATGCGTGCCCGGGCGGAAGCCGGCGACCGGAGCGCCCTCATAGGGTTGCAGGCGCTTCTCCGCCTTCAGCGATTCCATCGTCACCGCGTCGGCGATGAGCAGCAGGTCCGGCTGCGGCGCCCCGGCGGTGAATTCGGCACGCAGCTTGTTCATCAGCTCGGTGGTGCCGTTGCGAATCCACTCCACCTCGACACCAGGGTTCTTCGTCTTGAAGGCCTCCACCGTCTGGCGGGCGTCCGGCTCCAACTGCGAGGTGTAGAGCACCAGCTTGCCGGTGGCGCCGTCGGCCAGTGCCGCCTGTCCGAACGTGAGGGTCAGCACGGTGGCGAGGGTGGCGAGGAACGCCTTCATCTCTGTCGTCTCCGTTGGATCGGGAGCCTTGTCTTACGCGATACCGATGACAGGCGCGTGACAATGGATGGAAAGGCCCAAATCAATCAATAGGGGCCGGCAACAGGGGCTAGTCGATCAGCTTTCCGTCCTTGAAGAAGGGATAGGGGCCGTCATAGTCGCCGATGACGGCTGTGTGGCTGACCACCCCGGTGTCGGCGCGCCACATGTGGATCTGATAGCCCGGCGGCTCCATCACGAAGGCGGACGGCGCGTCGTCGCGCAGATCGAGCGCCACCTGATGCGCCGTGGACGGCGCGGTCGAGGCGATGGTGCCGGCCCAGCGCACCTGGATCGGCCGGTGCAGATGGCCGCACAGCACCCGTTCCACCTGCGGATGGCGGCGGACCACCGCGGCCATGTCCGCCGCTCCGCTCAGCCCCAGCCGGTCCATATGGCCGATGCCGGTATCGAAGGGCGGGTGGTGCTGGAAGACGATGGTCGGGCGGTCGGGCTGCTCGGAAAGGCGCGCGTCGAGCCAGGAGAGCCGCTCGGCACAGACCTCGCCGGCGCCGGAACCCGGCAGCACAGTGTCCATTGCGATCAGTCGCACTGGCCAGTTCTCGACCGTATAGTGGAAGAAGGGGCTGTCGCCGACGCGCGCCGCCAGATCGGGGAAGGCGCGGGCGAGCCCGGCACGTTCGTCATGGTTGCCGGGTACGGCGAAGAGCGGGATGTCGAGCGGGTGCAGCAGGTCGAGCAGGCGCTTATACTCCTCCGCATCGCCGGCATCGACGAGGTCGCCGGTGGCGAGAATCAGGTCGGGGCGTGGGGTGAGCGCCAGGACGGCGGCGACGGCGCGCTCCAGGAAGGGGGCGGTGTCGACGCGCCGGTAGGCGAGGCGGCCGGGCGGCTTGATGTGGGTGTCGGTGATCTGGACGATGATCATGGATGGGCTCGTTTGCCGATTCAGGGGTCGATTGGGGAGCGTTACGGAACCGCCAGCACCCTCGACGGATCGACGCGGAGCCAAACCCGGTCGCCGCGTCCCAGCTCGCTACGCCCGGCGGCATCCACCGTCAGCGCCGGGCCGTCCGCCGGTTCCACCACCAGTCGGGTGCGGTCACCCAGGAACACCGCGGCGGCGACCGTGCCGCCCAGATGCCCCTCGGACTCGCTGGCCAGCGACAGATCCTCCGGCCGGACCAGCAGTTCCACCGCACCGTCAGATCCCGTCCAGGGCAGTGACGCCGTGCCGATGGACAGCATTCCGTCCTGCACCATGCCGCCCAGCCGGTTCATCGTGCCGATGAAGTCGGCGACGAAGCCGTCCGCCGGCTGATAGTAGATCTCGCGCGGCGTGCCGACCTGCGCCACCCGGCCTTTGGCCATCACGACGATGCGGTCGCCCAGCGCCATCGCCTCGCCCTGGTCATGGGTGACATAGACGGCGGTGATGCCCAGACTGCGCAGAAGCCGGTCGATCTCCAGCCGCAGGCTGTCGCGCAGCTTGGCGTCCAGCGCCGTCAGCGGCTCGTCCAGCAGCAGCACGCGCGGCCGAACCACCAGGGCGCGGGCCAAGGCCACCCGCTGGCGCTGACCACCTGAGAGCTGGTCGATCCGCCGCCCGGCGAACTCGCCGAGATGCATCAGCTCCAGCATCTCCTCCACCCGGCGGGCGCGCTCGGGCCGCGGCAGCTTGCGCACCTTCAGGCCATAGGCGACGTTTTCCGCCACCGTCATATTGGGGAACAGGGCGTAGCTCTGGAATACCATGCCGACATTCCGGCGCTCGATCGGCAGCGCCGTCACGTCCTCCTCGCCGAACAGCACACGGCCCCCCGGATCGGGGCTTTCCAGCCCGGCGATGATGCGCAGGGTCGTGGTCTTGCCGCAGCCGCTTGGGCCCAGGAAGACGATGGTCTCGCCGCCGCGGATGGTCAGGTCCAGCGGTTCCAGCGCGCGGGCGCCGCCGGCGAAGGTCTTGCCGCAGCGCTCCAGGCGGATCGGCACGGCATCGAGGTGGAAGCTGCTTGGCATCACGCTGTCTGGCATGCGGGGGACTCTCAAACGGACGGACGACCGCGCCTGGACAAACCCTGCATCAGGATCAGGCTCGGCACAATCATCAGGAAGAAGACGAGGGTGTAGGCGCTGCCGATCTCGATCCGCAGCGAGGCATAGCTGTCGGCCAGCCCGACCGGCAGGGTCTTGGTCAGCGGCGTGTGCAGCAGCCAGGTCAGGTTGAACTCGCCGACCGACAGGGTCAGCACCATCAGCGACCCGGCCAGGATGCCGGAGCGGCAGTTGGGCAGCACCACCGTGGCGAAGCGGCGCAGGAAGCCGGCGCCCAGGCTGGCCGCCCCCTCCTCCAGCGTCGTCAGGTCGATGGAGCCCATCACCGCCAGCACGGCGCGGACCATGAAGGGCAGGGTGAACAGCACATGGCCGATCAGGATGAACAGCCAGCTGCTGCGCAGGTCGCCGACGCCACCATAGGTGACGATCAGCGCCAGCGCGGTGGCGAGGCCGGGGATGGCGACCGGCATCATCAGCAGCTCTTCCACCAGCCGGGCGATCCGGCCGGGGCGCCGCGCCAGCGCATAGGCGGCCGGAACGCCGAGCGCCAGCGTGCAGGCCAGACAGGCGAAGGCGATCTGCAAGGACAAGAGGATGGTGCCGGAATAGACCCGCCACACCTCCTCCACCCAGCGCAGGGTCAGGCCGCTCTTCAGGCCGACGAAGTAATTGGCGGTCAGGCCCGCCAGCATCGACATCACCATCGGCACGGTCAGCAGGGCGCAGACCAGCAGGGTGAAGCCCAGTTGCAGCCAGAACCCCCAGCCCCGGCGGTGAGAAAGGTCATGCATGGTCGTCACCCCGCCGCCGCGACGGAGGTGCCGGCGACGCTGCGCGCCACCGCCAGGGCGGCCCAGGTGATGAGGCCAAGCAGGACGCTGAGCGCCGCCGCCGCCGCGATGTTCGCCTGGAGCGTAAATTCGGTGTAGATCGTCATCGGCAGCACGTTGATCCGGGTGGCGAGCGTGAAGGCGGTGCCGAAGGCGCCCATCGAGGTGGCGAAGCACAGCGCGCCTGCCGAGATCAGCGCCGGCTTCAGTGCCGGCAGGATCACGTCGGCCACCACGCGCCAGGAGGACGCGCCCAGCGAGCGGGCCGCTTCCTCAAGCCGCGGGTCGAGCTTCTCCGCCGCCGCCATCACCGTCAGGATGACGCGCGGGACCGAGAAATAGACGTAACCGAGGAACAGCCCGGCCATCGAATAGGCGAAGACCAGTTTTCCAGCGCCCAGCGCCTGGGTGACGGTGCCGATCAGCCCCTGCCGCCCGGCCAGCATGATGACCATGAAGCCGATGACCACGCCGGGAAAGGCCAGCGGGAAGGTCAGCAGCGCCACCAGCAGGGCATGGCCGGGGAAGCTGTTGCGGACCAGGAACAGCCCGGCGACGGTCGACACCGCCAGCGTCACCAGGGTCACTCCCGCCGACAGTGCCAGCGTGGAGATCAGGCTGTCGAGATGGCCGGGATCGGCGAGCGTGGTCAGATAGGCGCTCCATCCCTCCGCGCCGCCGGCGCCGATCAGGATCAGGCGGACCAGCGGCAGCAGGAAGAAGGCCGCGAACACCGCCGCCGCCGGCGCCAGCAGGGCCGCCAGCCGCAGCGGCTCGCCCGTCCATCCCGGTCCGGCCGGCGGACGGGCCGCCGGCCGGTGGGGGAGGGGGGCGTCCTGCACGCAGGCGCTCACTTCACCTCCGCCTGATAGCGGTCCATGAAGCCCTTCTGCGCCTCGGCCATCCGGACCATGTCCACCGGCTTGGCGCGGGCATAGTCGGCGGCCGGCAGGAACTTCGCCGCGGTCTCCGCCGACATGGCTTCCGCCCTGACCGGCCGCATGAAGGCGTTGGCCCAGAGTGTCTGGCCCTTGTCGGACAGAACGTAGTCCAGCACCTTCTTCCCGTTTTCCGGGTTCGGGCCGTTCTTGACCAGGGCCATCACATAGGGGACCGACACCGTCCCTTCCTTCGGGATGACGAAGGCGACCGGCGCCTTGTCGGTGTATTTGGCGCGGTAGGCGTTGAAGTCATAGTCGATCAGGATCGGAATCTCGCCCGACAGAACGCGGGCGTAGGAGGTCTGCTTCGGCACGATGGGCTGGTTCTTCTGCAAATCCTTGAACCAGCCGACGGCCTTGTCGAAGCTGCCGTAATCGCCGCCCAGGGCCAGATTGACCGCCACCGCCCCGACATAGCCGACGGCGGCGCTGGTCGGATCGAGATAGCCGACCATGCCGGAATAGTCGGGCTTCAGCAGGTCGGCCCAGCTCTGCGGCACCGGCTTGCCGCCCAGCGCCTCGGTGTTGACGAAGAAGCCCAGCGTGCCGCTGTGGATGGCGAACCAGTTGCCGTCGGAATCCTTCATCCCGTCGGGGATTTCGGCCCAGCCCGCCGGCTTGTAGGGTGTGACGACGCCGGCAGCCTTGGCCTGGATGCCGACCGGGCCGCCGAGATAGACGACGTCGGCGACCGGCCTGTCCTTTTCCGCCAGCATGGCGGCCATCGCCTGGCCGGAATTCTTGTTGTCGAACGGCACGGCGATGCCGAGGTCGGCCTTGATCGCCTTCAGCTGCGATGCCCAGTCCGCCCATTCCGGCGGGCAATTGTAACAGATGGCGGTCGGCTCCGCGGCGGCGGTCGGAGCCACGCTTGCGGAGATTGCGGCAACCAGCGCGGCGGCGCCCAATAGAAATGGGCCGGGCAGGAACGGCTTGAACATGATGGCGTGTGTCTCCGTTCGGGAAGCGCTTAAGAGGATTTGCTCAAGAGGATTTCGGCGGTGCGACCCCGAGTGATTCGCCCGGACGCAGGGTGAAAGGCAGCATCACGGCGCGGCCTTGCCGTTCGCCTGAAAAGCCGGTGCGCAAGCATTCGAAGGCGGTGGCACCCATGGCGCGGGCTGGCTGTACCAGGGTGGCGAGGCTGGGCGTCATCAGCCGCCCGACCTCGATCCCGTCGAAGCCGCAGACCGACACATCACCCGGTACCGAAAGGCCCAGATCACGCAATGCCCGGATGGTGGCGAGAGCGAGCATGTCGTTGGAAGCGAAGAAGGCGGTCGGCCGCTCCGCCCCCTCCAGATGCGGCGCCAGCCGGTGGGCCAGCCGCAACTCGTTGAAATCGACCTCCACCACCGGCCCGGACGGCAGGCCGGCATCGTCCAGTGCCGCCAGCCAGCCGGCATGGCGCCGGCGCGAGCGGTCGGACTGCCGGAAGCGCCCGGCGATCATGCCGATGCGCCGATGGCCGAGTGCCGTCATCCGCTCCACCACCGCGCGGGAGGCCGCGACATTGTCGACCGACACATGGGCGCGCGGCGCCCGTTCCGGCTGGTTGTAGGCCAGCACATAGGGCAGCCGTACCTCGTCCAGTGTGTCGAGCGACCCGCTGCGGTCGGCATCGGCGACGGTCAGCACCAGCCCTTCGACCCGGTTGGACAGCAGCCCTTCGATGGCGCGCGATTCCCTCGCTGGATCATAGTCGGTAGAGGCGATCAGCACGCTGTAGCCGGCCTCGTCCGCCGCCTCCTGGATGCCGGCGACGCTTTCGGCAAAGACAGGATTGGTCAGCGACGGCACCAGCACGCCGACGGTGCGCGTGCGCGCCGCCTTCAGGTTGCGCCCGATGGTGCTGGGTCGGAAGGACAGATCGGTTGCGGCGGCGCGGACCTTTTCCGTGGTTTCCGGCGTGGCGTTGCCGCTGCCGTTCAGCACGCGCGACACGGTGGCGATTGACACCCCCGCCCGCGCCGCGACATCGCGGATCGTCGCCACGCGGTCCATCGCTCTCCGGTCCGTCATCCCGCCATCCATCTGCTGCTCTTCGTCCCCGTTCCGGCACCGTCCGTTCCGGTGCGGGGGCAGAGTGGCGTCGTCGTGTTGCAATCGCGTGACGGCGTGAAAACGGTTTCGTGAAGAATGGAAACGTTTCCATCCGCCTTGGCGAGCTTGGGCGCTGCCCTCCGAAGGCGGAGCTCGCGGAGACAAGGCAGGGGACGGCAAGCGGTCGAAAAAACAGCGATTTTTGTGTTTGCGTCCCCGAAGGCCTTGGGCTATGTTGCGCCTCCACCAGCGATGGACCCGTAGCTCAGCTGGATAGAGCGCTGCCCTCCGAAGGCAGAGGTCATGAGTTCGAATCTCGTCGGGTCCGCCAATATTTTCAATGGCCTAGCTGCAAAGTCGGCTAGGCCATTGTTGTTTTGATCCCGTAAAAATCCCCGTCTGTGGTTCTGGGTCTGCACATGATCTCGGTGCAGATGGCCCGGAGCCGGTTCGCCACGCTTTGGCGGCAGGCGTATGGCGTGAACACAGCTTGTTTCACATTCCTACATCTCGATCGGCCCTACATCTCGATCGGCGAGTCGACGATCAGGTTGTGGCGCGACTGCCGGCAATGCCGGGTTTTCACCCGTCCGGAGTCACCAAAGCTTAACGGGAGTGAACGGGCGCTTGGGCGTAGAGAGGCCTCCTGTACCGGGACGGCGAATGCGGCCGCTCCGGGACGCCTCCAGACACCCCGCCCATTCGACCACGGGAGCTTCCTGATGATCCGCCGCACCAGTTTGCTTGGGACCTGTGCGCTTGCGCTGCTGACCGCCGTCACGTCCGCCACGGTGGCTGCCACGGCGGCCGGGGCAGCCACCCGCCTGACCGTTTATACCGCCCTGGAGAACGAACAGCTCAACCCCTACAAGAAGGCGTTCGAGGCCGACAATCCCGGCATCGAGATCGACTGGGTGCGCGATTCCACCGGCGTCGTCACCGCCAAGCTGCTGGCCGAGAAAGACAACCCCAAGGCCGACGTGGTGTGGGGGCTTGCCGCTTCCAGCCTGATGATCCTGGACGCCCAGGGCATGCTGATGCCCTATCAGCCGAAGGGTGCCGACGAGCTCAAGGCCAGCTTCCGCGATGCCAAGACCCCGCCGGCCTGGGTCGGCATGGACGCCTGGATGGCGGCGATCTGCTTCAACACGGTTGAGGCCGAAAAGAAGAAGCTGCCGAAGCCGACCTCCTGGGCCGACCTGCTGAAGCCGGAATACAAGGGCCAGATCGTCATGCCGAACCCGGCTTCCTCGGGCACCGGCTTCCTCGCCGTGTCCGGTTGGCTGCAGACCATGGGGGCGGACAAGGGCTGGTCCTACATGGACAGGCTGAACGACAATGTGGCGCTCTACACCCATTCGGGATCCAAGCCCTGCAAGATGGCGGCGGCCGGCGAATACCCGATCGGCATCTCCATCGAATATACCGGCGCCCAGCAGAAGACCAAGGGTGCGCCCATCGACGTGATCCTGGCCTCCGAAGGGGTGGGCTGGGAGATGGAGGCGACGGCCATCGTCAAGGGCACCCAAAAGGCCGAAGCCGCGAAGGCGCTCGCCGACTGGGCGGCCAGCCGCAAGGCCAACGAGCAGTATGTGAACTTCTATCAGGTCACCGCCCATCCCGGCGTGACCAAGGAGACGCCGAACTATCCGAAGAACGCGGAAGCGGCGATGAACAAGGCCAACGACTTCGTCTGGGCCGCGACGAACCGCGACCGCATCCTGGCGGATTGGGAAAAGCGTTACGGCGCCAAGTCCGAACCGAAGAGCTGAGGCCGACCGCAGGGCGGGCGCCTGGACGCGCCCGCCCGTCCTTTCCGTTTTTCCGCCGGGACATACCGCCGATGACCGCCGAGACAGTAGCCGAGCCCCTTCTCCGCCTGGACACCATCGTCAAGTCCTTCGGCACCTTCACCGCGCTGAAGGGCGTGTCGCTCGACATCCGGCGTGGCGAGTTCGTCTGCTTCCTCGGGCCGTCCGGCTGCGGTAAGACCACGCTGTTGCGGGTGATCGCCGGATTGGACCCGCAGAGCGGCGGGACGGTGTGGCTGGGCGACCGCGACGTGTCGCGCCTGCCGCCGTCGGCGCGCGATTACGGCATCGTCTTCCAATCCTATGCGCTGTTCCCGAACCTGACGGTGCACCGGAACGTCTCCTATGGCCTGAAGCTGGGGCGGGCGGCCGAGCGGGCGCGGGTGGCGGAACTGCTGACACTGGTCGGCCTGCCCGACGCCGGCCCGAAATACCCGGCCCAGCTTTCCGGCGGTCAGCAGCAGCGGGTGGCGCTGGCCCGCGCGCTGGCGCCGTCGCCCGGCCTGCTTCTGCTGGACGAACCGCTCTCGGCGCTGGACGCACGGGTGCGTCTGCATCTGCGCCGCCAGATCCGCGAGCTGCACCGCCGGCTGGGCATCACCACCATCATGGTCACCCATGACCAGGAGGAGGCGCTGACCATGGCAGACCGCATCGTCGTGATGAACAACGGCGTCATCGAACAGGTCGGCGCGCCCGACGAGGTCTATCGCCGGCCGGCCAGCCCCTTCGTCGCCGATTTCGTCGGCGCGATGAATTTCCTGCCGGGCGTGCTGGAGGCGCCGGGGCGGGTGCGGCTGGGCGATCATCGTTTCGAGTGCGGCGGCGAACATCTGTCCGACGCGGCCCCCGGTGCCGCCGTCACCGTCTGCCTGCGGCCGGAGGACGTGCAGGTGCGCGCGGCCGGCGGCGCCAACACACTGGAGGCGGTGATCGAAAGCCTGGAATTCCTGGGCCCCTTCCACCGCGCCCGGCTGGCCGCCGATGGGCTGGGGGACGCCCGCGTCACCGCCGACCTGTCGGCCAATCTGGTGCGCGACCTGTCGCTGGCATCCGGCCGCCGGCTGGCGGTGACCCTGCCGCGCGAGCGATTGCGCGTGTTCGAGGCCGCCCGATGAATGTCTTGAAGGCGGTTGCGTCGAAGCCTTTCTTCACCATTCGCCACTCCGGCCGGCCGGTGGAGCCGGGCGAGCGCTGGCTGTTCGGGCTGGGGATGGGCGGGGTCGCGCTGTTCCTGGCGCTGTTCGCCCTGCTGCCGCTCTGCGCGCTGTTCCTGCGCAGTGTCTATGACCGCGACGGGGCCTTTGTCGGACTCGCCAATTTCGCCGCCTTTCTGGAGGCGCCGACGCTGCTGCGCTCGGTGGGCAACAGCCTGGCGCTGTCGCTGCTGACCACGGTCATAACGGTGACGCTCGCCTTCCTCTACGCCTTCTGCCTGACCCGCACCCATATGGCGGGCAAGGGGCTGTTCCGGCTGCTGGCGCAAATCCCGCTGCTGGCGCCGTCGCTGCTGCCGGCCATCGCACTCGTCTACCTGTTCGGCAACAAGGGCATCCTGCGCAGCCTGCTGATGGGGGAGAGCATCTATGGCCCCATCGGCATCGTGATGGGCGAGGTGTTCTATGCCTTCCCCCATGCGGTGATGATCCTGACCGTGGCATTGTCGACCTCCGACGCCCGGCTTTACGAGGCGGCGGAGGCGCTGGGGGCCGGTGCCTGGAAGCGCTTCGTCACCGTCACCCTGCCCGGCGTGCGTTATGGTCTGATCTCCGCCATCTTCGTGGTGTTCACGCTGGTGGTCACCGATTTCGGCGTGCCCAAGGTGATCGGCGGCTCCACCAACATGCTGGCGACCGACGTGTACAAGCAGGTGGTGGGCCTGCAGAATTTCGGCATGGGGGCGGTGGTCGGCATCGTCCTGCTGCTGCCGGCGGTGCTGGCCTTCGTCGCCGACTGGTTCGGCCAGCGCCGGCAGATGGCGCAGCTGTCCGCCCGCTCGGTGCCGTTCCAGCCGCGGGTAAGCCCGGTCGGCGACCGGCTGGCCCTGCTGTTCTGCACGTTGGTTGGCGGCCTGCTGCTGGGTCTGCTGGGGGTGGCGGGCTTCGCCTCCATCGTCACCTTCTGGCCCTACAACCTGACGCCGACGTTGGCGAACTACGATTTCGCCGAGTTCGACTCCGCGGGCTGGAGCAGCTACGCCAACAGCCTGACCCTGGCCTTCTGGACGGCACTGACCGGTACAGTCATCGTCTTCACCGGCGCCTGGCTGGTGGAACGGGCGCCCGGGCGCGCGGCGATGAAGGGGATCGTGAGGCTGCTGGCGATTTTGCCGCTGGCGGTGCCGGGGATGGTGCTGGGCCTCGCCTACATCTTCTTCTTCAACGCGCCGTGGAACCCGCTGGGCTGGCTCTATCACGGGATGGCGATCCTGGTTCTGGCCACGGTGGCGCATTTCTACACCGTCAGCCACTTGACCGCCGTCACCGCCCTGAAGCAGCTTGATCCCGAATTCGAGGCGGTGTCGGCCAGCCTGAAGGTGCCGGTCTGGTCCACCTTCCTGCGGGTGACGGTGCCGCTCTGCCTGCCGGCCATCCTCGACATCGCCATCTATTTCTTCGTCAACGCGATGACCACGGTGTCGGCGGTGGTCTTCCTCTATGCGCCGGAAACCAAGCCGGCCTCGGTCGCCGTGTTGAACATGGACGACGCCGGCGAGGTGGCGGGCGCCGCCGCCATGGCGATGATGATCGTCCTCACCTCCGCCCTGGTGCGGGCACTGCATGCCCTGCTGTCGCGGGCGTTGCAGACGCGGACCCAGGCATGGCGGCGGCGTTGAGGCCGGATAGGGGGCCGCCGGCCTCGGCCGCCACCTCCCGCGCCAGATCGAGGAAGGCGCGCACCACAGCCAGGCGGCGGCGTTCGCGCAGGCAGACGACATATTCGTCCATCTCGATCCCGGCCCCGGCGATCGGCAGCAGAACCAGACGCCCGTCGCCAGTGAATTCCGCCGCCGAGGTGAAGCCGATGCCCAGCCCCGCCGCCACCGCCTCCACCACCGCCTCGCGGCTCTGAATCTCGATGATGGCGGCGGGCGTGAGTTCCGCCGTGGTCAGCGCCCGTTCGACCAGCCGGCGGGTCATCGATCCCGGCTCGCGCAGTACCAGCCGCTCCTGCGCCAGATCGCTCAGCGCCACCGCCCGGCGCCGCGCCAGCGGATGCGTCTTCGGTAGCAGCGCCCGCACCGGATCGCGCCGCAGCGGCAGTACGAAAAGCCGTGAATCCCCCGGCACGTCGGCCAGCACCGCCACGTCGATGCGCGTTTCCATCAGCCCTTCCAGCATGGTCCGGGAATTGCCGACTGCCAGCGTCACCGTCGGTCCCGGATGGGTGCGGGTGAAGCGGGCGATCAGCGGCACCGCATGGAACGGCCCGTCCGCGCCCACCGCCAGCGTGCCGCCATCCAGATGCCGCACCCCGGCCAGCAGTTCCATCGCCTCCTGCTCCGCCGCGAACAGGCGGCGGGTGACGGCGAACAGCGCCGTGCCGGTTTCGGTCAGCGTCACCTGACGGTTGCCGCGGTCGAACAGGGTGACGCCGTAGGTTTCCTCCAGTGCCTTCACTTCCTGCGAACAGGTCGGCTGCGTCACGTTCAGCAGGCGGGCCGCCTTGGTGAATCCTCCCTCCGTCGCCACCGCATGGAAGGCACGGAGCTGGGCGAAGTTCATTGATTTCATCTATGGACCCATAGGTCGAATGGATTGGCTTTATGATAGCGGAGCCGGCGTCATGGGGCCATTCCGACAGTCGCGGTTTCCCTTTCTCCTGCGGGATTTCCCCTGATGCCTGACACTGTGCCCTACCTGTTGACGCCCGGCCCGCTGACCACCTCCGCCACCGTCAAGCAGGCGATGCTGCGCGACTGGGGATCGCGGGACGGCCGTTTCATCGCGCTGAACGCTGCCATTCGCGACCGGCTGGTGCGGCTGGCCGGCGGCAATGCCGACAGCCATGTCGCGGTGCCGGTCCAGGGCTCCGGCACCTTCGCGGTGGAGGCGATGATCGGCACGCTGGTGCCGCGCGCCGGACGGCTGCTGGTGCTGGTCAACGGCGCCTACGGCACCCGCATGGTCCGCATCGCCGAGGTGGCCGGCCGGTCCGTCACCGCGTTGGAAACGGCGGAGGATCTGCCGGTGTCGCCCGCCGCCCTCGCCGAGGCGCTGGACGCCGATCCGGCAATCAGCCATGTCGCCGTCGTCCAGTGCGAAACCACCTCCGGCATCCTCAACCCGATCGAAGCGGTCGCCGAGGTCACCCGGTCGCGCGGCCGCGCCCTGCTGGTGGACGCCATGAGCGCCTTCGGCGCCCTGCCGCTCGACATGGTGGCGCTCGGTGCCGTGGCGGTCGCCGCATCCTCCAACAAATGCCTGGAAGGGGTGCCGGGCATGGGCTTCGTCGTCGCCCACCACGATGCGCTGGAGGCCGCCAAGGGCAATGCGCATTCCCTGTCGCTCGACCTGCATGACCAGTGGCGCGGCTTCGGGGCGAACGCGCAGTGGCGCTTCACCCCGCCGACTCATGTGGTCGCCGCCTTCGCCCAGGCGCTGGACGAGCATGAGGCCGAAGGCGGCATCGCGGGGCGCGGCGCGCGCTATCGCGCCAACGCCGCCATCCTGATCGGCGGCATGCGGGCGCTGGGGTTCGAGACGCTGCTGCCCGACCATCTGCAAGCCCCGATCATCGTCACCTTCCGCATGCCGGCCGACCCGGCCTTCGTCTTCGGCGACTTCTATGACCGGCTGCGCGAGCGCGGCTTCGTCATTTATCCCGGCAAGCTGACGGTGGCCGACAGCTTCCGCATCGGCTGCATCGGCCGGCTGGGCGCGGAGGAGATGACCGCCGCCATCGCCGCCATCCGCAGCACCCTGTCCGAGATGGGTGTCGCCTCCGGCGCTCCCTGACCGTACCCCACCGCTCGAAAGTCCGATCCGATGAGTTTCGTCTATTCGCGCCGTTACACTGGCCCGCTCCAGGCCGTCATTCTCGACTGGGCCGGGACCACGGTGGACCATGGCTGCCTCGCTCCGGCCGGCGCCTTCATGGAAGCCTTCCGCCGCTCCGGCGTCGCCATCACGCTGGAGCAAGCCCGTGCTCCCATGGGCATGGCCAAATGGCACCACATCCAGGCGATCACCCGGATGGCGCCGGTGGAGGAGGCCTGGACCGCCGTCCATGGTGCCGCCCCGACCGATGCCGATGTCGACCGCCTCTATGAAACCTTCCTGCCGCTTCAGGTGGAGGTGGTGGCGCAGCATTCCGACCTGATCCCCGGTGCGGCGGAGACGGTCGCCGCCATGCGGGCGCGCGGGTTGAAGATCGGCTCGACCACCGGCTATCCGCGTCCGGTAATGGATGTGGTGCAGCGGGTGGCGGCGGCGCAGGGCTACACGCCCGACATCACGGTCTGCGCCGGCGAAACCCCTGCCGGCCGCCCCGGTCCCGCGATGGCTCTGCGCTGCGTGGTCGAACTGTCGGTTTCGCCGGTGGAGGCCTGCGTCAAGATCGGCGACACCGTCGTCGATGTCGAGGAGGGGCTGAACGCCGGGATGTGGACCATCGCGGTCGCCGATACCGGCAACGAGGTCGGCCTGCCGCTTGCCGATTGGCAGGCGCTGGCGCCCGAGCGGCGCGACGCGCTGCATGCCACGGCCTCCGACCGTCTGGCACGGGCCGGAGCCCATTACGTGGTGCGGTCGCTGGCCGAGGCGCTGCCGCTGCTTGATGCCATCGAGGCCCGGCTGGCGCGCGGCGAGAAGCCGTGAGCGCAAATCCGCCAGCCGACCGGTCCGAAGGCGACGTCAATCTCGGGCCGCGGCGCGCCCGCTGGATGGCCGACGCGCTCGGCCCCCGGTCCCGAGCACTGGTGGAGCGCGATACCGCCGCGTTCCTCAGGCAGTCCCTGTCCACCCCCTGCCTGTCGGCGATCCGCAAGGCCGAGGGCATCTGGATCGAGGACATGGACGGTCGCCGCTTCATGGATTTCCATGGCAACAGCGTCCATCACATCGGTTACGCCCACCCCCGGCTGGTTGCCGCGCTGAAGGCGCAGATGGACGAGCTGTCCTTCGCCCCACGGCGCTTCGCCTGCGAACCGGCGGCGGATCTGGCGGAACGGCTGACCGCATCGGCCCCGACCGGCCCCGACAGCCGCGTGCTGTTCGCGCCCGGCGGCTCGGAAGGGATCGAAATCGCGCTGAAGCTGGCCCGCGTCGCCACCGGCCGCTTCAAGACCGTCTCCTTCTGGGACGCTTTCCACGGCGCCGGCTTCGGTGCCTCCGGCGTCGGCGGCGAGGCGCTATTCCGCTCCCATGGGATCGGACCGCTGCTGGCGGGAACCGAGCATGTGGCGCCGTTTGCCTGCGCCCGCTGTCCTTACGGTTTCGATCCGGCGCCCGGCGGCGGTCCCGACCTTGATGTCTGCCGGATGACCTGCGCGCGGATGCTGCGCTATGTGCTGGAAAAGGAGGGGGACGTCGCCGCCGTGGTGGCGGAACCGGTGCGCGCCGTGCCTTATGTACCGCCGCCGGGATTCTGGGCGGAGGTGCGGCGGGCTTGCGACGACACCGGGGCCCTGTTGATCTTCGATGAAATCCCGACCGGTCTCGGCAAGACCGGCAATCTGTTCAGCCATGAACCCTTCGGCGCGCGGCCTGACATATTGGTGCTGGGCAAGGCGCTGGGCGGCGCCATGCTGCCGCTGGCGGCGGTCATCGCCCGCCCTGGACTCGACGTGGCTGCCGACCGAGCGCTCGGCCACTACACCCACGAAAAGAATCCGCTGCTCGCCCGCGCCGGCCTGACCACCCTGGACATCATCCGGGACGAAGGATTGGCGGAGCGTGCAGCAACCCTTGGCGCCTTTGCGCTGGATCGCCTGCGTGAACTGACCGCGGCTCTGCCGGGCGTTACAGACATCCGGGGCGCAGGGCTGCTGATCGGGGTGGAACTGGCCGACCGCGATGGGCGCAGCGGGGCCGATCGGGCGGAGGCGGCCTTCTACGCGGCATTGGAAGGAGGCGTCAGCCTTAAGATTTCGCAGGGAACGGTGCTGACCCTGTCCCCACCACTGACCATAGCCGAAGCCGATCTGGAACGGGCTCTTGAAATCGTCGGCCGGGCCGTTGCATCTGCATGATGATGTTTCCACTCATCTTCAACAGCTTGGGCCGGCCGGCATCGCCCCTTATGTCGATTTGTGCCCAAACCTCACGGTGAGTCGCTCCCCCGGCTGGGCGAGACGCACCCGCGGGTCGGCGGCGCAAGCGGCCGCCAATCGCTCCCGTTCGCCCATACGGACATGGTAGAGGCGCATCTCACGGATCCCGAGCCGCGCGGGAAAATCGGCGAGTTGGCTGTAGGCGGCATGGAAGGGCTGGATCGGATCCGGTTCCACCGTCAGGCACTCGTGGAACAGCAGGTCGGCTGCACGGAAGAGATCTTCCGAGTCCGGCGTGGCGCGGCCGTCGCCGGAATAGGCGAAGGCGACACCGCCCGCCTCCAGCCGGATGGCGCGGTTCGGCATGGAATGCCGCGTCAACGCGGTGCGCAGGCGGAAGGGGCCGAGCGCGCCGTCCTCCGGCGTTTCGATCCAGCGCAGTGGAAAGGAGAGCGACCGCTCGGGATCGGTGGCGCCGGCCTGGAACAGCAGGGCGAGCTGCTTCCATCCGCCGATGGTGGTGACGATGTCCAGCGGCTTGCTGCGGCGGTCGTCGGTCCAGCGGATCAGCGTGGGAATCAGGCCGAAGCAATGGTCGGGGTGATGGTGGGTGAAATAGAGCGCGTCGATGGAGTCCGGATCCGGCACCTCCCGCCACAGGGCGGATGGCACCGAATGGCCGCAGTCGATCATCAGGCGGAAGCCGTCGGCAGCGACGATGAGCGAGGAATTGACGAAGGAGGGGTCGGCCGCTTCGCCGACGCCCAGCACCTGGATGTCCATGGAGGTCAATGTCCGACTTTGGCCAGCACGTCGGCCTTGAGGAAACGTTCGATCACCAGCATGAAACCCACCGAGGGAACCAGCAGGATCAGGGCGGTGATGGCGGCGATCTGGAAATTGCCGCCCATGCCCGCGTTGAACATGAGCAGCGGCAGGGTGGAGATGTCAGGCACCCCGACGAAATAGGTGCCGGTGAACTCGTCCAGCGATTCGAGGAAGACGAAGATGGAGCTTGCCATCACCCCCGGCGCCGCCAGCGGCAGGGTGATGCCGAAGAAGCTGCGCAGTGGGCCGGCGCCCATGTCGCGCGCCGCCTCCTCCAAAGAGCGATCGACCGCGCCGAAGGCGGCGGCGGTGATCCAGACGGAGAAGACCAGCCCATGGACGGTGTGGACGAGAACCACGCCGGCCACCGTCCCGTTGAGGCCCAGCGTGTAGAAGATGTGCGCCACGTTGATGTAGACGGCGACGCTGGGAAAGGCCTGCGGCAGCAGGAAGGCGAGCAGGATCGCCCCGCGCCAGGGCAGCCGCAGCCGGGCCAGCGCATAGCCGGCGGGAACCGACACCGCAAGGCAGGCCGCCACCGTCAGCAGCGCGATGGTGACGCTGGTCGCCAGCGAGGCCATGGCGTTGGAGCGCGGGGCGAACACCCGCTCCCAAAAGGAGAAGCCGTATTGCAGGGGCAGCGTGTGGGGGAAGTACCATTTCTCCGCCACCGCCCACAGGCCGAGATTGGTCAGCGGCCCGAAGATGACGAAGGCCAGCACGCCGAGGGCCAGCCCGCGCGGAATCCAGGCGAATGTCTGGGCGAGCGCCCGCGTCGGGATGAAGGAGGTCATCGCGCACCGCCCTGGCGCACGCCGTGCCGCAGGTAGAACCAGCCGACCAGACCGGCCATGGCATAGGAGACGAAGCCGAGGGCGTTGGCGACGCCATAGTCGCCATGGGCGTTGATGCGATAGGCCATGTCCACGGTGATCATGGTCGGGCTGTTGGGATTGATCATCATCGGCACCGACATCACGGACAGCATGGTCACGAAGCTGAGGATCAGCCCGACGGTCAGCGTCGGCCGGATCTGGGGAACAACGATTTCGCCCAGGATGCGCAGCCGCCCGGCGCCGAGATCACGCGCCGCCTCGATGGTCGAGCGGTCGAGCGAGGCCATGGCGCCCGCCACCATCAGCGCGACGAAGGGAGTCTGCTTCCAGACGAAGGTCACGACCACGCCGCGCCAGTCGAGCAGGCTTGCCGCCTGTAAGGGCTCGATGACGCCGCTGCCGATCAGCAGATTGTTCATCAGCCCGTTCTTGGCGAGGAAGGAACGCATCATCTGGGCGGCGACGATGAAGGGGATGAAGAGCGGCCAGCGGTAGAGCCAGCGCAGCAGGGTGACCGCCAGCCGGTTCTCGCCGAGCGTCAGATAGCCGCCGATGGCCACCGACAGCACCGCCACCAGCGCCGAGGACAGCAGGACGATGGCGAGCGTGAAGGCCATGTCGAGGCTGTACAGCTCGAACGCCTTCACGACGTTCGCCAGCGTCCAGCCGCCGTCACGGCCCTGGAAGGCGCTGACCGCCGACAGACCCAGCGGGTAGAGGAAGAACAACGCCACCATTGCCAGCGCCGGCATGACCAGCAGCACCCCCCACAGCCAGTCGGGAACGATCCTGGCGGCGGGCAGGGCGGGGGCGCCGTCTCCCCCGCGCGAGCGGGGGAGGGTGGCGGGCCGGCCGGCGGCCTCAGTTGGCAACGGTGCGCTCATAGGCTTCCATGATGTCGGTGAAATAGCCCGACAGCGGGAAGGGCTTGCCCTTGCTCGCCAGTTCGTCCGGCTTCACGTCGGTGAACAGCTTGGCCCAGGTCTGGGCGTCCAGCTTCGGCTGCACGTAAGTGGCATCGATGCCCGGATACCAGTTGAAGCGCTTGACGATGCCGTCGGCCTGCACCTCGGGGCTGGTCGCCAGCTCGATGAACTTGCGGGCGGCCTCCTGGTTGGCGGCCTTGGCCGGGACGGCGTAGTACATCGGCTGGCCCGGCATGCCCGGACCGATCAGCTGGAGCTTCATCGCCGGGTTGAGGCGGCCGTCGGCCTGCCAGCTGTAGAACATGTCCACCCACACCGGCCCCATGGCGATCTCGCCGCGGTTCAGCATGTCGAGCGTGCCGGCATTGCCGGGGGTCAGCGTGACGCTCTTGTTGAACTCCTTCAGACCGGACAGAGCCTTTTCGATCGCCGGCTTCATCGCGGCGTCGTAGGGGCCCTTCTCCAGCCTGGCGGCATCGCCGATGTTGGCGGCGGTCCAGCCGGTGACGAAGCCGACGCCGGACATGCCGCCCTTGATGCCGTTGTAGCCGAAGGCCTTCGGATTGGCCTTCACCCACTCCGCCAGCTCGGCATAGGTCTTCGGCGGCGCCTTCACCAGGTCCGGGTTGTAGGCCAGCGCGATCTGGCTGTGGAACATCGGCAGGACATAGCCGGTGACGTCGGTGCCGAGCGCGTTGCGCGCGCTGTCGCGGCTGGCGAGCGTGCCGGTCTTGACGTCGCCGACATAGGCCGACAGCATCTTCTCCTGCACCATCTGGCCGGCCATCTTCTGGTGGATGACGGCGACGTCGACGTCCCACTTGGCGGCTCCGGCGGCGGCCTCGGCGCTCAGCTTCTCGTAGATCTTCTGCGATCCGCCGTCGCCCGGCCCGGTGCCGGCGGCGCGCACCTTCACACCCGGATTCTGCGCCTCGAACTTCGGTGCCAGATACTCGTTGACGTAATCGACCATGTTCTGGTCGCCGGCGGTGAGCACGGTCAGCACCGTCTCGGCCTTCAGCGGTGCAGCGGAAAGACCGGCGGCAAGCGCAAGACCGGCGGCCCCGGCGAGCAGCGTCCTCAGCGTCATGAGCTTCATGAAAATCCCCCTTCTTCCCCGATGGTGGACCGAATGGTTGAGATCGCCTCAGGCCGTTCCCGCCGCCTCCCGGCGGAGCGGGAAGCAATGCAGGGCCGAAGGCGGGATGACGATGGCGACGGCGTCGCCGACCGTGCGGCGTTCGTCGTCGTCGACCAGAAAAACGGTGCCGCCGACCGCGACGCCATAGCGCCAGCGGCCGCCGGGATAGGCGGCCTGCGTGATGTGGCCGCGCAGGACCAGCGCGTCGGCCGGGGTTTGGCCCGCCGACGCCAGCCGCACGGATTCGGTGCGGAAATGCGCGGCGACCGCGCCGCTGCCCAGCATCTCGACCTGCGCGCCGTCATTGCCGAGCGGCAGGCTGACGGCGTCGTGGTTCGGGCCGGCGGCGATTTCCAGCGTCCGGTCCGTCCGGGTCGCCTGCAAGGGCACCACATTGTCGGCGCCGAGGAAGCTGGCGACGAAGGCGCTGGCCGGGCGGCGGTAGATCTCCTCGGGCGTGCCGATCTGGGCGATGCTGCCGGCGTTCAGGATGACGATGCGGTCGGCCATCACCATGGCCTCCTCGCGGTCATGCGTCACATGGACGGCGGTGATGCCGAGCCGCTGCTGCACCGCGCGGATTTCGTGGCGCAGTTCGAGCCGGATGCGGGCATCCAGGTTGGACAGCGGTTCGTCCAGCAGCAGGATGTCGGGATTGATCGCCAACGCCCGGCCGAGCGCCACGCGCTGGCGCTGGCCGCCCGACAGCTGGGTGACGTTGCGGTCGGCCAGCCCGTCGAGCTTCAGGAGCCTCAGCATCTCGGCCACCCGCTCGGCAATGCGCGGGCGGGGCCAGCGGCGCAGCTTCAGGCCATAGCCGATGTTCTGGGCGGTGGTCATGTGCGGCCACAGCGCATAGGACTGGAAGACCATCGCGGTGTCGCGGCGCTCCGGCGGTGCCTTGGTCACGTCGCGTCCGGCGATGGCGATGTGCCCGCCATCCACCGGCACGAAGCCCGACACCGCCCGCAGCAGCGTGGTCTTGCCGCAGCCCGACGATCCCAGCAGCGCCACGAACTCGCCGGGGCGGACATGCAGGCTGACGCCGTTCAGCACGCGCGAGCCGCCATAGGCGACGGTCAGATTCTCGACATGCAATTCCGCCATCGCCGCAGACTTCCCGCATTTCCCGAAGTGGCCAGCGTCGTTGCATGCGTATGCAAAGGCGCTGACGCAGGGTTTAGGGATGAAGCGTGAAGTGCGGATGATGGAATTGTGATGCTTTGGTGAATGCGGCTCCGCCGCTTGCGGTGACTGCGGTGCCGCCGCCTGTCAAAGGCGTGCCGATCCACGCCTGACCAGCAGCGGGGCCGGGCGGTGCAGGACCGGCGGTGCATCGGGGTCCGCCAGCCGCCGCTCCAGCATGTCGAGGAGGATCGCCACGATGTCGTCGACCGGATTGCGGATGGTGGTCAGGGAGAAGCTCGGCCAGCCGGCCATCGGCACATCGTCGAAGCCGACGATGGACAGGTCGTCCGGCACCCGGAGGCCGAGCGTGGTGCGGGCCGCATCGAGCGCGCCGAAGGCCATGGCGTCGTTGCCGCAGAACAGGGCGTCCGGACGGTCGGGACCGGCCAGCAGGCGCAGAGCCTCGCGATAGCCGCTGTCGTAGGTGTAGTCGCCATCTCCCGTGGCGGTCAGCGGCATCCCAAGCTGCGCCAAGGCCGCCCGGAAGGCGCCGCCGCGCTCCTGCTCGGAAAAGGCGGAGGGGCGTCCGCCGAGATAGGCGATGCGACGGTGGCCGGCGGCGACCAGCGCCTGCGCCACCAGCCTTGCGCCGAGCGGATTGTCGCAGCAGATGCTGTCCACCCCGTCCGCCTCCACCGCCCGGCCATAGAGAAGCAAGGGGACGCCGAGCGCCATCAGCCCGCGGATCGCCGCCGGAGACACGCTGCCGGCCGTCACCACCACGGCATCGACCTGATAGTCGAGAGCGGCCATCGCCGTGCCGTCCAGCGCATCCGCCGGGTCGCCGCGCACCAGCAGCGGCTGCTTGCCGCGCGAGGCCAGCCCGCGGGTGAGCGTCTCGAACAGGTAAGGCTGGAACGGGCCGTCCAGATCGCCCATGACGACGCCGATCAGGTTGGTGCGCCGGGTCGTCAGGCTGCGTGCAATGGCGTTCGGACGGTAGGAAAGCCGCCGTGCCGCCTCCAGCACGCGGGTGCGCATTTCCGCCGAAACGCTGGCCCCCTCGGTAAAGCACCGGGACACGGCAGACTGCGATACCCCCGCCAGCCGCGCCACATCCACCGCGGTCGCTCGCCTCCGCTCCTCCGCCACTGTTCCTCCGGCCGCTTGGTCGGGAATGGATTGTAAGGGCTTTGTCGAGGCGCTGCCACATCGCTCATCGCGTGTGGTTGTGTTGCCAAGGGAGCGCTGTGTGCACTCAGCTTGCGTCAAATCAGGACGGTGACGGCTTTTCCAATGTTTGCGGGCTGACTTGGCCGGCAGGTGACTTCCGAGCAATGGGTTTGCCGCAGCAGCAGGGACGCTCAGCTGCTGCGCAATCGCAAGGCTCGACAGACCTGCTGACAGTGCCGTCATCGATGGTCATGGAAGACACCGTGTCAATCGGGGGGCCGGGTTCGGAACCTTCCATGGTCGGCGTCTACGTCCTGCGACGAAAAATCCTGCGCCCGCATGCAAAATTTTCTTCCATCAGAGTCGACAGAAGTTTACCCATTTTGCACAATGCCTTTAGGTTGCATAGGCGTGACGCAGTTATTTTCCTTGAATAAATCGATGTCCGCATCACGTGTGCTAGGCAAAAGGAGATATAGGAATGGGTAGAAATCCATCCTGGCCAGGTTCAAACGCTACAATTACGCGCTCCTTCCAGAGTTGGAAGCTTCCGGCAGGAACAGTTGCCTTCTCGCCCAGCGACTCAAGTTCATATGAGGCGATTGGTTCTGTGTCTGATTTGCAACCTTCTCCATTTGTTCGATTCGTGACTCTCAGAATGAGGTCTGATGCGACCTATAATATTTATTTTGATCCTCCGGAAAAACGCGTCATGACGCTGTACGACTCGTCGGGGTATTTGCTTGATGTCAACCCGAGTCCAGGCGGTCTTTATTTGAATTCCTATGCTCCGACGGAGATTAAGTCATTTAAGCCGGATTATAGCGGGCTTTATTATATAAGTATTAGTGGAAATTCAGATGGAAGCAGTGCTTCTTTTCCTCTGGTCGTGACCGAGGATATTGGAGGAGATTCGAAGAATACGCCGGGATTGGTTGTCGACTCAGGACGTCCGATTTACCGATTCTTCAACATGACAACTGGAACTCATTTTTTTACCTCCTCGGAGGGTGAGCGCGATAATATCTACAAGAAATTCAGCAATTTCTCCTACGAGGGGCCGGCTTTCAATGCGGCGACAGCCACGACGCCCGACCCGATTACGGTGTACAGATTCTTCAACAAGCGCACCGGCACGCATTTCTTCACCTCGAATGAAGGCGAGCGGGACAATGTGATCGCCAATTCTTCAGACACCTACTCGTTTGAAGGAGAGGCTTACAAGGCGCTGTCCTCCGACAGCACCAACCCGAATGCCAAGTCGCTCTACCGCTTCTTCAACAAGACAACGGGAAGCCATTTCTACACGGCCAGTGAGGCGGAACGCGACAACATCATCAAGACCTTCTCAGCCACCTACAATTTCGAAGGTGTCGCCTACAAGGTCTTGGACTCCACCATTCCTCCGGCAGCGGCGCCGGCGGCACAGGCCGCAGCCATGCCGCCGCAAGGTGAAGCCGCATTGCAGTCTGGCGCCGTCGATGCCGCGCCTGCCGACCTGAAGTCGGTGATCGGCGGGCTTCAGGCGGCAGAGTCGCAACCTCTGATCTTTGGAACGGCCGCCTTCCCGACAGAAGTGGCCAACCACCATGCCGGCATGTTTGCACCGCAGCGGAACGATTGGGCGGCCATGCTGTCTGTCTGATTCCATGCCGCTCCCGCTCCGAGCGGGGAGCGCTCCCTACGCCATGGCTATCCGGCGGCGATCAGTGCCGGCACTTTCGCCGCCGGAACCGGACGGGAGAAGAGATAGCCCTGGGCCTCGTGGCAGCCCAGCCGGCGAACGGCATCAAGCTGGGTCTGGTCCTCCACCCCTTCGGCGGTGATGACGAAGCCCAGGCTGCGCCCCATCCCAGCCACCGCCTGCACGACGGCGGTGGAACCGTCGCAGCGCGGCAGGTCGGCGACGAAGCTGCGGTCGATCTTCACCTTGTCGAAGCGGAAACGGCAGAGATACCCCAGCGCTGAATAGCCGGTGCCGAAATCGTCCATGACGATCCGGATGCCGAGCGTCCGCAACTCGCGCAGGGTGTCGAGGTTGGAATCGTCGTCTTGAAGCAGGACGGACTCGGTGATCTCCAACTCCAGTCGTTCGGGCGCCAGTCCAGTGTCGGCCAGCGTCCGGCGCACCGACTCCACCAACCCCTTGTTGCGGAATTGGACGGAGGACACATTGACGCTGATCCTGATGTCGTCGGGCCAGCGCGCCGCCTCGCGGCAGGCCTCGCGCAGCGCCCAATCGCCGATCGGGCCGATCAGACCGGTCTCCTCCGCCACCGGGATGAAGTCGCCCGGACCGATGAGGCCGCGGCCCGGACGGCGCCAGCGGATCAGAGCCTCGAACCCGCGGATGCGCATCCGGTCGGTGCAGACCAGCGGCTGGTAATGCAGTTCGAACTCGCCCCGGCGCAAGGCTTCGTGCAGGCCCAGCTTCAGGTCGTGAAAGGCCTTCAGCCGTTCCGCCATCTCGGGGACGAAAAAGCGGTGGGTGTTGCGGCCATCGGCCTTGGCGCGGTAGAGCGCGATGTCGGCGGCCTTCATCAGGGCGTCGGCCTCGTCGCCGTCGCGCCGGAACATCGCGATGCCGACGCTTGTGCCGGTCCGGATCTGGGCGCCGTCGATGTCGAAGGGCTCCGCCAGGGCCGAGGTGACGCAGCGGGCGAGCTCCTCCGCCTCCGCCGGCCCCCAGAGACCGGTTTGCAGGATGGCGAACTCGTCGCCGCCGAAGCGGGAAACCAGATCGGCCGGACCGATGCAGCCGCGCAGCCGGTCGGCGACCTGCCGCAGCAGCGCGTCGCCCGCATGATGTCCCAGCGTATCGTTCACGGCCTTGAACTGGTCGAGGTCGATGTAATGAACCGCCATCTTGCGGTCGTCGGCCGCGTCGCGCAGCGCCTGCTCCAGCCGTTCCTGGAAATGGAGGCGGTTGGAAAGGCCGGTCAGCGAATCCAGCCGGGCCAGACGGGCGATCTTGTCCTGGGCGATGCGCCGCTCCTCCTCCAGCCGCCGGCGTTCGGTGACGTTGCGGAAGAAGACCGACAATCCCTGTGCCGTGGGGAAGGCGTGGATTTCCGTCCATTCGCCCAGCGCCACCACGAATTCTTCAAAGATCGCCGGTGTCTGCTCCGCCATGGCCTTGCGGAACCGGTTGCGGTTTTCCGTCTGCTGCGGAAACACGGCGAAGAAGTCGTCGCCCAGCCGGATGCCGCGCCCCTCATGGATGGTGGCGGCGGCCGGGTTGCGGTAGGTGATGCGCCAGTCGCGGTCGACGAACACCACGCTGTCGGTGGTGCTTTCCAGCACGCCGGACAGCAGGGCGGTTGTCTCCTCCAGCGCCTGCCTGGCCAGTTGGATGTCGGTAACGTCGCGGGAAATGGCGAGCAGCCGTTGCGGGCGCCCATCGGCGCCGGGCAGGGGGCAGACCAGATTGTCCCACCATTTCGGCGTGCCCTTGGCCGTCGGGCAGAAACCGAGAAAGCGGCCGGTGCCGCCCTGTCTGGCGATCTCGATCGTTTCACGCAGCCTTGGTTTCCGCTCTTCCGGCCAATCCTGCGGCCAGAAGCTCTCCCAAAGCTGGTTCTCCACGCGGTCGAAGCTGTCCAGTTCCATCAGGCGCAGGCCGGGGATGTTCATGAAGGTCAGCCGGCCCTCCATGTCCAGCACCTTCACGCATTCCGGACTGTTGTCCAGAATCTGGCGGGCGAACCCCTCGCTCTCGCGTAGGGCGTCTTCGGCAAGACGGCGTTCGTGGATGTCTTCATCGGTGCCGTACCATTGGACGATGCGTCCATCCTCATCCCGCCGGGCCGAGGCGCGGCGCCGGAACCAACGGTGGGTTCCGCTGCCGCCATCCCCGGCCACGCGCAGGCGCAGGTCGATCTCCAGAGCGACGCCATCGGCCAGACTGTGGGTCCAGGCGGCCTCGAAACGCGCGCGATCATCGGGATGGAGTGCCGCGATCCAGTCCAGCGCGGTCGCGGTTTCGACCGCGTCCAAGCCGGTGCGCTCGCGCCAGCGCCGGGTGGTGCGCGGCGTGCCGTCAGGGGTGCTGCACCAGGGATACAGGTCGCTCAGTTCCAGCGTATGGCGATGCAGATCCTTGATACGGCGGACTTCAGCCCTGCTCCGCTGAAGTTCGGTCCGGTCCTCCACGATGCAGAGAAGTGCCGTACCATCGCCGTCGCTGTGCGGATGCAGGGTGGCGACCAGCAGACGGTCCGGCCCGGTGAGGCGGATGTTCTCCACCACCGAGCCGGCCAGCACCGATGGAACTGCGGCGAGCAGCGTGTCTTCCGCACCGGGCCAAAGATTGGGAAAGGGCAACCCCGACGCGGCGGCGGAGGGGACGCCAGCCAGTGCCCCCATGCGCCGATTCAGCCGCAGGCAGCGGAACTGGCGGTCCAGAAATGCGAGTCCCACCGGAAGGGCGTCGAACAGCGCAGTTTTCCGCAGGGGCTCGCAATCCGAGAGCCAGTCGAACTCGGCGGTCAGGGTTTGATGCATCGTCCCGGAGCGATAAGGATAACGTTGACCGGCGGGAAGGCCGGAGCAGACGATTATTCCCGCATCGCCAAATAAAAAGTTAATGCCCCATAGTGGTTGGCACCAACAGAATCAAAGAAATCTACTAAAATTAACAAAGAATTAGCCTTGCGCGTTAAGTTGTCATGAAAATTTCCATTGGGGGAAACCCTGATCCTCACTCCGTGGTGCCGAATTGTGTCAGCAACAGTGGAGTGTGCTCTTCGTCGACGAAACGCGCTCTGATCGCCACCATCAGGTCGAGTTTGTCGAGAAAGACCGTCACCAGATCGGGATCAAAGTGACGGCCTGCCTGCTCACGCATGTGGGTCACGACGGCCTCCAGCGGCCAGGGGTCTTTATAGGGGCGTGGGGACAGCAGCGCGTCGAAGACGTCGGCGATGGCGACGATGCGGCCGGACAGCGGGATGTCGGTGCCGCGCAGGCCGGCGGGATAGCCGGTGCCGTCCCATTTCTCGTGATGCGTCCCGGCGATCTCGGCGGCGAGGTCGAGCAGGGGCAGCCCGCTGCCGGCCAGCAGCCGCTGCCCGATGGTCGCGTGCTGGCGCATGATCATCCATTGCTGTGCGTCGAGCCGGCCGGCCTTCAGCAGCACATGGTCGGGGATGCCGATCTTGCCGATGTCGTGAAGGGGGGCCGCCTCCAGCAGCTGCGTGGCGAAGGCGGAAGGGCTGCCGGCAGCCAGGGCCAGCTGATGGGCGATCTGCGCCATCCGCGCCACATGCTGGCCGGTCTCGTTGTCGCGGAATTCGCCAGCGCTGCACAGGCGGCGGATGATCTCGCGCTGCGTCGCCTCCAGTTGCAGGCGGGCGGCCTCAAGCTCCAGATTCGCGACGCGGAGTGCTGCGGCCTCGCGGGCGGATGCGGCGGAGATGCGGCGGTCGGCGGCGGTCGAGACCAGTGCCAGCAGCAGCAGGCCGAAGGCCGCAACCGCCACCATCGCGGCCAGCGGACCGCTGGACACCCCACCGTCGCCCAGGCCGTTCCCCAGACCGTTGCTCAGACCGCCATCGGCGGTCATCAGCATCGGATCGACCTGCACCACCAGTGCTGCCATGCCGGTGTAATGCATGCCGCAGACGGCGACTGCCATCACCAGGGCGGCCAGCGCGCGTTCGCGCAGTCGGTGGATGCGGCTGGCCAGCCACAGCCCCGCCGTTGCGGCCGCCGCGGCGATGGCGACCGACAGGCCCCACAGGGTGGGCTCGTAGGCGATGCGGGCCGGCAGCACCATGGCCGCCATGCCGAGATAATGCATGGCCGCGACCCCGAGCCCGACGATGATGCCGGCCGCGGCGATGGCCGCGGGGGAGCGCCGGTTCCGGATGACGTGGAAGCCGAGGGCGACGAAGGCGACAGAGGTGACCAGCGACAGCAGCGTCTTCACCGGATCGTAGGCGATCGGCGTGTCGATGGTCAGCGCCAGCATGCCGATGAAATGCATCGCCCAGATGCCGCCGCCCAGGGCCGCCGCGGCACAAGCCTGCCACATCGTGCGTGCGGCGCCGCCGGTGCGGTGCATCCGCTCCGCCATGTCCAGTGCGGCGTAGGAGGCGAATGCGGCGACGGCATAAGACAGCGCCACCAGCCAATGGTCGTGGGAGAACGGCAGGCCGGACGCCGACGTGAAGCATAGTCCGGCCAGTTCGATCGACATCCACGACTCTCCTGAAAGCACCTGATGGCCGCCGGTCTTCCTGATTGTCCGTGCCGCCGGCTTGACTTCAAGACGGGGAAACCCCGAGTCCTGTCGTGGGGCATTCATCTCCCGCACAGACGCGTGCCGGGCAACGTTCGGCAGTTAGCTAAAAAGCTATCTTTATTTTGCCGGTGTCAAGGGCATAGAAGTCGATAGGACGCAAGGCCGAGTCATCGTGTCCCTGTTACTCCGCCAAGCTCCCGCTTATTCAAAACGGAAGCTTGGCGGTCGGCGGAGAATATGACCGTCGGGATGCGCTCAGGCGTCGGCCAAATGCATCGGCTGACGGGCGCGGGCTTCGCGTTCGTGCTCCGGGCGGCTCGGTGCTTCGACCCAGGCGATCCGTAGGATATTGGTCGATCCCGGCATGCCGAACGGCACGCCGGCGGTGATGACCAGCCGCTGTCCTTCTTCGGCCAGTCCATGCACATAGGCCAGCCGTGCCGCCTTGTGCACCATGTCGGAGAAGTTCTGCACATCCTCCGTCAACACGGCATGGACGCCGTAGGCCAGCACAAGCCGGCGGGCGATGGCTGCCTGTTCGGTCAGGCACAGGATCGGCACCTCCGGCCGTTCGCGTGCCGCCCGCAGCGTGGTGGAGCCGCTGGTGGTGTAGGTGGCGATGGCCGCCGCCTTTACCGTATGGGCGACCTGCCGGGCGGCCGCGGTGATGGCGTCCGATTCCGTCTGTTCCGGATCGGCATGCTGCGCGTCCATCAATCCGCGATAGAGCGGATCGCCTTCCACCCGGCGGGCGATGCGGTCCATGATCGACACCGCCTCGACCGGATAGTCGCCGGATGCGGTCTCCGCCGACAGCATCACGGCATCGGCGCCGTCGAACACCGCGGTGGCGACGTCCGACGCCTCGGCCCGCGTCGGGGCGGGGGCGGAGATCATCGATTCCAGCATCTGGGTGGCGACGATCACCGGCTTGCCGGCCAAACGGGCGGCGCGGATGATGCGCTTCTGGATCGAGGGCACGTCCTCCGGCGGCATCTCCACGCCGAGGTCGCCGCGCGCCACCATGACGCCGTCCGACAGCTCGACGATGCGGTCGAGATGCTGGATCGCCTGCGGCTTTTCCAGCTTCGACAGCAGGGCGGCGCGGCCGGCGATCAGCTTGCGCGCCTCGGCCACGTCCTCCGGCCGCTGGACGAAGCTCAGCGCCACCCAGTCCACCCCCTGGTCGAGGGCGAAATCCAGGTCGGCGCGATCCTTGGCGGTCAGCGGCGACAGCGGCAGCACCACGCCGGGAACATTGACCCCCTTGCGGTCGGACAGCTTCGTTCCCGACACCACCACCGTCTCGGCGAAGTCGGCGCCGCAGGCGGTCACCCGCAGCCGGACCTTGCCGTCGTCCAGCAGCAGTTCGGCATCCGGCACCAGGGCGGCGAAGATCTCCGGATGGGGCATGCCGACGCGGCGGGCGTCACCGGGCTCCGCCAGCAGGTCGAGGCAGAAGGACTGGCCGGGCGTCAGCGTCACCGGTCCGTCGGCGAAGCGGCCGAGCCGCAGCTTCGGCCCCTGGAGATCGGCCATGATGGCGATGGGACGGCCGGATTCCTCCTCCAGCGCGCGGATGGCGCGGACGCGCTCGCCATGGTCCTGGTGGCTGCCGTGGCTGAAATTCAGGCGGAAGACATCGACACCGGCTTCAAAAAGCCGGCGGATCATCTCGGGCGTGGAGGAGGACGGACCCAGCGTGGCGACGATCTTCGTCTGCCGGTAGCGGCGGATCGGTTTGGCACTGTTCATGACGATAGGGACTCCGAAAAGAATGGGGGCGTGCGGCGGTACGCCGCCTCAGGCGACCCCGAACCGGTAGACGATGGACCCGGCATACCATTGGCCGGGACGCAGCACCGTCGAGGGGAAGGAGGGAATGTTGACGGCGTTGGGGAATTTCGACGGTTCGGCGCAGAAGGCGCTGTGCTTGGTGTAGAGCGTGCCGCCCTTGCCGACGTCCCGCGGGGTTTTTCCCTCCAGGGCATTGCCGGTGTAGAGTTGCAGGCCCGGTTCGGTCGACAGCACCTCCAGCGTCCGGCCACTGGCGGGATGCACGAAGCGGGCGTGGAGGGCCGGCGCCCCGCCGCTCGCCGGCTTGTCGATCACGTAATGCAGGTCGTACCCCTTGCCGAGCGCCAGCATGGGGTCATCGGCCTCGATGCGGGCGCCCAGCGCCGCCGGGGTGCGGAAATCATGCGGCGTGCCGGTGACATCCACCATCTCGCCGGTCGGCACCGCCGTCTCGCCGAGCGCCAGATAACGGCCGGCATGGATGGTGGCGACATGGTCGAGGATCGATGATCCCGGATCGCCCGACAGGTTGAAGAAGGTGTGGTCGGTGAAGTTGGCGATGGTGGTCCTGTCGGCCGCCACCGCAGCCCAGGCGATGGTCAGGGTATTGTCGTCGCCGACCGTATAGACCAGCCGCAGCGGCAGGGTACCGGAAAAGCCCTCCTCGCCATCCTGGAAGACATAGGTCAACTCCAGGTTGCTCTCATCGAGCTGCCGGGCGTCGAAGACGCGGAAGCGCGAGCCGCGCTGGCCACCATGCAGGGTGTTGGGCGGGCTGTTGACCGCGGCCTGATGGGCGACGCCGTCCAGCGTGAAGCGCCCGTCGGGGATGCGCCCGCAATAGCGCCCGATGAAGGACCCCATGGACGCCTGACCGCCCATCACGCCCTCGATCCCGTCATAGCCCTGCACCACGTCGCCCAGCGCGCCGTAGCGGTCGGGGACCAGGATCTGCTCGATCTTGGCGCCGTAATTGGTGATGCGCACCACCATGCCGCGCCCATTGCGCAGAGTGAACAAATCCACCGGCTTGCCGTCGATGGTGGCGGAGAAATTCTCTCGCTTGAGGTCGGTCGCCATGGTCAGGCATCCCTGTGGAAGAGGTTAGAAAAAACCGAGAAGCAGCAGCCCCAGGACCATCGCCACGCGCAGGAGCAGCGCCGTCTCCAATGGGTCCGCGGTCATGGCTCGGCCTCACCGGGTGGATCGTAAGATTATTATACTAATATATCAGAGCGAAAGGCAAACCACATCCGTTCCCGAAGCTGCCGCCGGACAGTTTGCCGCAGGAGGGACGGCATACAGAGCGTGAAGGATGGGTGGCGGGTGAAGCTGGGCGGGTGACGCCAATGCCCCTCGACGGCCATTTCCGAGACGGTGGAAATGGTATCGGAGGGGCATTGGCCCGGTTCCAGCCTGTGTGATTTCTTGATTGCTCCTGGTTGGGTGCGTTCACTTGGTCTTGGCCGGCGTCCAGGCGCCCCATTCCTCAGGCGTCAGCTTGCCGTCCTTGTTCTTGTCGAACTGGTCGAAACGGGCGCCGCGGCGCGACTTTGCGATGTCGGTCATCGAACCGGGACCGCCACGCGGTGCATCGACGAACTCATTCCTGCTGATGACGCCGTCCTTGTCGGTATCGAGCTGGTCGAACATCTGCTGGTGCATTGCACCGGTGCCGCCACCCATACCCTGACCCATGCCCTGACCCATGCCCTGACCCATGCCCTGACCCATACCCTGTCCCATGCCGGAACCCGTCCCGGTTTGGGCAAGAGCGGAGCCTGCAATCAGCAGCCCCGCGCACAGCGCGGTCATGAGGAAGCGTTTCATCGGAACCTCCCGTCGGAAATCAGCACCCCCGCCATAATATTAGGCCACTCTTATGGAGTGGTGCCCGCGCCAGCTTGTCGCAGAGGCTGCGTGGGCGCGGCCTGAAACCTGGAATACGTCTGATAAGCATGACAATGCCTTGTAGTAAAACGATTCGGTGGCGCGCCAGCGTGGGGCCGGTGCATGGCCGCAATGCTTGCGGCGCAAGACCTTGCCTGCCTGTGACAGCATGCCCTACCGCCCAGCAATTGCCGGCAGCATGGCGCAGGCATTAGAATACGCTCATGCATTATGGCGGATGACGGCCATGACCACTGCATCGCCGGCGAATCCCCGACGCCCGAACGCGGGCCTGTGGTTCGCGGCCACCCTGGCAGCCCTGGTAGCCTGGGCGGCGCTTTATAGCCAGCTTGTTGCCCTGTCCGGCTGGGTGGCTTCACTTCTGCCGCTGGCTCCCGACAGTGCCGCCGTCGAATCCATTCGCTTTTTCATTTACGACGTGCCGAAGGTGTTGATGCTGTTGACGCTCGTGGTTTTCGCCATGGGTGTTGTCCGAAGCTTCTTCTCGCCGGAGCGGACGCGGGCGCTGCTCGCTGGCAGGCGGGAGGGGATCGGCAACATCGCCGCCGCCGTCCTGGGGATCGTGACGCCCTTCTGTTCCTGCTCCGCCGTGCCGCTGTTCATCGGTTTCGTGTCGGCCGGCGTGCCGCTGGGCGTGACCTTCTCTTTCCTGATTGCGGCGCCGATGGTCAACGAGGTGGCACTCAGCTTGTTGTTCGTACTGGTCGGTTGGCGGGTGGCGCTGGCCTATCTTAGCTTTGGGCTGGCGGTCGCCATCGTCTCCGGCTGGGTGATTGGCCGCCTGCATCTGGAAGGCTGGCTGGAGCCCTGGGTGCTGGCCGTGCGCGGAGGCGGGGCTGTTCCGCTGGAAGAGACGCCCTCCCTCATCGACCGCGTCCGCGCCGGAGTGGAAGCCGTGCGGGACATCGTCGGTCGGGTTTGGATTTGGATCGTCGCCGGGGTCGCCGTCGGGGCCCTGATCCACGGCTATGCCCCGGCTGACCTGCTGGCAGCCATCATGGGCCGGAATGCCTGGTGGTCGGTCCCGGCGGCCGTCCTTCTGGGAATCCCGATGTATTCAAATGCCGCCGGCATAATTCCGGTGGTGGAGGCGCTGATCGGCAAGGGAGCGGCAATCGGCACGGTGCTGGCCTTCATGATGTCGGTCATCGCCCTGTCGCTGCCGGAGATGATTATTCTGCGCAAGGTGCTGACCGTTCGCCTTATCGCTCTGTTCACCGGGGTCGTGGCGCTCGGCATTCTTGCCGTGGGCTTTCTGTTCAATGCCTTGTTCGCTTGACCGCTGGAGGACGCGATGAAGGACGTGAAAGTGCTCGGCCCCGGCTGCAAGCGGTGCCAGACGACTGCGGATTTGGTCCGGGCCGAGGCCGACCGCCTCGGCGTGCCAGTCCATATTGACAAGATCACCGACTATGCGGCCATCGCCGGCTATGGCGTGCTGTCGACGCCGGGTCTGCTGGTGGATGGCAAGCTCGTCCATGCCGGCGGCCTGCCGAAGGCCGAGGACATCGCGCGCTGGCTGACGGCATGATGGCGGCCGATATGATGGGGGCCGGCGCATCGTGCTCAGGCTGTCCATGGTCGTCGTCACATCCCCAACGCAGGCAATCGCAGCACCGACCGCAACCCGCCCAGCGGTGAGGCGTCCAGCCTGACATCGCCCCCATAGAGCCGTGCCACATCCCGCACCACCGCAAGGCCGAGCCCGGTTCCCGGCGTGCTTTCGTCCAGGCGGACGCCCGGCTCCAGCGCCGCCTCGCGGCAGTCGTCGGGCAGGCCGGGACCATCGTCGTCGAGCGTGATGCTCAGCATGCCGCCACCTTCCGCGCGGCAGGTAACGTCGACCCGGCCGCGCGCCCATTTGCAGGCGTTGTCCAGCAGGTTGCCCAGCATCTCGTCCAGATCCTCCCGCTCGCCGGCGAACAGCAGGCCGGCCGGGGTATCGACGGTGATGTCCAGCCCCGCCTGCGCATGCAGCTTGCGCATCACCCGCGCCAGCGCCGCGACACAGTCCGGCACCGGCGTGCTGATGCCCGGCACGCTGCGGGCGGCGGCGGCGCGGGCGCGGGCCATGTGGTGGTCGACATGCCGGCGCATCAGCTCCACCTGCCGGACCATCGCCGCGCCCACCGTGCGCGCGTTGCGTTCGTCCAGCATGCCGGCCTCGTTCGCCAGCACCGCGAGGTTGGTCTTCAGCGCATGGGCCAGATTGCCGGCCTGCAGGCGGCCGCGGCCGACGACCTCTTCGGCATGGGCAAGCAGGGCGTTCAAATCCTCCACCAGCGGCCGGATCTCGGTCGGCATCACCACGTCGAAGCGCTTTTTCCGGCCGGCCCGCACCTCGGTCAGTTCGCCGCGCAGGCGGGAGAGCGGGATCAGCCCGATCTGCACCTGGATCAGCGCCGCGACGATCAGGGCGGCGGCCAGCACGGCCAGCGACAGGGCGAGCGTGGTATTGAAGGCGCGGGTGACGCCGGCAAGCTCGGCCCGGTCGGCGGCTACGGCGATGCGCACCGGCTCCGCCCGCTCCGGCAGCAGGACGAAGCGCTCAAGCGCGATCAGCGACTGGTTGGCCGGTCCGGTGGCGTCATGCCGGTGCAGCCCGCCATTCTCCACCCGGTCGTTGGGCAGCACCAGGACGCTGTCCCACAGCGAGCGCGAGCGCAGCGGCGTGGCCGCACTCTCCCCCACCTGCCAATAGAGGCCTGACAGCGGCCGGCGGAAGCGCGGATCGCTCAAGGGCTGGCGCAGCGCCGGCTTGCCGTCGGCGTCGATCTCCAGCACCGCCGCCAGCTGTTCCAGATGGTTGGTCAGCTCCGCCTCGAAGCGCTGGCGGACATGGGTCTGGAACAGGTCGGCGATGATCCATCCCGCCAGCATCAGCGCCAGCGCCACCCACACCGCGGCACCGGCCAGCAGGCGGAAGCGCAGCGATTCCGTCCATCTCATGACCGGCTCCCCGACATGGCCTCAGGGCTCGTCCGCGCGATAGCCCAGCCCGCGCACCGTCTTGATGACCTCCACCCCCAGCTTGCGGCGCAGACGGCCGACAAAGACCTCGATGGTGTTGGAATCGCGGTCGAAATCCTGGGCATAGACATGCTCGGTCAGTTCGGTGCGGGACACCACCTGCCCCTTGCGGTGCATCAGGTAGGACAGCACCCTGTATTCAAAGGCGGTCAGCTCCACCGGTTCGCCACCCACCGTGACCCGCCCGGTCCGGGTGTCGAGCACCACCTCGCCGCAGGCGATCTCGGCGCTGGCATGGCCCTTGGCGCGGCGGATCAGCGCGCGGACGCGGGCCAGCAACTCCTCCATGCTGAAGGGCTTGGCCAGATAATCGTCGGCGCCGGCATCGATGCCCTGCACCTTCTCGTTCCAGGCATCGCGCGCCGTCAGGATCAGCACCGGCACGGCCATGCCCGCCCGCCGCCAGGACCGCAGCACGGTCAGCCCGTCAACCTTCGGCAGCCCGAGATCAAGGATCACCGCGTCATAGGGCTCGGTCTCGCCGAGGAAACGGCCTTCCTCGCCGTCGGCGGCGGCATCCACCGCATAGCCTTCGCCCTCCAGCCGCTGTTTCAGTTGCCGGGCCAGATCCGGCGTGTCTTCGACGACCAGCACGCGCATGGCGTCACCTCCCTTCGCCACGACTACCGCCCGGGTTCCCGCCATGGAAACGATGGCGGTCCTTGATCCGCAGCAACTCCCCGGTGGCGGCGTCGTAATCCAGCTTCAGGATCCGGCCGTCGGGAGCGATCAGTTTCAACTCATAGCGGAAGCCGTCCTCCTCATCCTCCAGATCGACGTCGAGCACATCGCCGCCGAACCGCTGCTTCGCGTTTTGGATGATCCGTTCCAGCGGCTGGATGCGCCCTTCGCGCAGTGCGGCGCGGGCGCGCTCATGGTCGTCGCCGGCACGCGCACCCGATCCTGCCGCGACGAGCAGGGCAATAAGGAGCAATGCGGGACCGGTTCTCATGATCGACCTCTTTGCCTTGGACAGCATCGCGCGACGGGAGCGCGCAATCGAACCAGCATATCGTCGCATCCCTGAACCGCCGCTGAATGCGTCTTTCCTGCCATCGGACATCCCTGCTGTCGGTCATCGCAGTCTGAACGGCGGATGAACGGCCCGTTCAGGCTCGGCTCAGGGCGGGTGGGGCAGAGTGTGGTCCATCGGGCGCTTCGGCGCTCCCTCCACACCACAGGTGATGCCGTGTTGAAAGCCGTTACCCTTCCCACTCTCGTTGCCGCCACCCTGCTCGCCGCCACGCTCGCGACCGGCAGCGCCCTGGCCGGCGACCACCATCGCGCCGCGGCCCTCCAGCCGACCAGCCCGCAGTCCATCGCCGAGGTGATGAAGGCTGGCGGCGGCACTGTGAGCGGCACCGTGGAGAAGGTGGCGGCGAATTGGTTCGTTCTGACCGACGGCCGTGACCGCATCGACGTCGCCAGCCGTGGGTTCCTTCCCGACGGCATCCAGTCCGGCGACCAGATCACTGTGGTCGGCGGGGTCCGCCAGGGGGCGATCCAGGCTGGCCAGATCATCCGCCAGGACGGCGCCGCCTTCGGCCGCGACGCCATGCGGATGCAGGAAGGCCGCCACGGTCGTGAGAACGGCCACGAGAAGGGCCGTCACGGCGACCGCGACGACGACTGAGCGGAGCCCCGCCATGCTGAAGAGGATGATCCTCCATACCCTGCTCGCCGCCCTGGTCGTCGGCGCTCTCGCCGCCGCCTATCAGGCCAGGGCGGACGGCACCGCGGGCATCGTCGCGCTGCTGACCACCGGCAACGACGACTGACCTCATCGGAAAACGGAGACCACCATGTCCGCCCGCAAGCCAAGTGCCGCCGAGATGACCGCGCTGCTGGCCTTCCACGCCACGGTCTCGGGCGCCTTCATCGTCGCCTATCTGACCGGCGACGAGGACACCTACGGCATGCATGTCTTCTCCGGCTATGCCGCCCTCGCCGCCATCCTTCTGCGCGTGGGGGCCGGCCTGCTGGCTCCGGCGGGAAGCCCGTTGCGACTGCCGCGCCCCTCCGCCGGAGCGGTGGCGGGATGGCTCCGGCGGCTGTTCGCCGGTGACGCCAAGGCCCGGGCGGAACGCAGCCCGCTGACCGCCTGGATGGCCGCTGTCCTTCTGAGCGGTGTCGGGCTGGCGGCGGCGACCGGTGCCGTCGCCGATTTTCTCGTCACGGTCGAGCATCTGCACAAGGAGATCGGCGAGGCCTCCCTCCCGCTGATCCTGGCGCACATCGCCCTGGTGTTCGCGCTGCATGGCCTGAAGCGGTTGCCGCCCGGCCTTGCGTTGCGCCTGACGGCGTGGCGCTCAACCCCGACCAACCGGGTGATCCCATGAAAACGGTCCTTCTTCTCGCCGCCGCGGTGGCGTTCGGCACCGGCGTCGCGCTGGCGGAGTCCGGCGATCAGGAACGTGCGCGCATCCTCGATGGCTATGCCGCCCAGGCGAAATCGCCCGACTTCACCGGCTTCTCGGTGGACCGCGGACGTGCGCTCTATCTCGGGCCGCATGCTGGAGGCAAGGTGGCCGACACGCCCGCCTGTGCCAGCTGCCACACCCGCGATCCGGCCGGGACCGGCCGCCATTACAAGACTGGCCGCGACATCCTGCCGATGGCGGTGTCCGCCAACCCCAAGCGCTTCACCGATCCCGCCGAGGTCGAAAAGCGGTTCGAGCGCGACTGCGTCAACGTGCTCGGCCGCGCCTGCACTGCGCGGGAGAAGGGCGATTTCATCACCTTCCTGTCGAACCAATAGCGAGCAGCCGATGACATCCAATCCGAATTTCCGCGCGCTGACCGGCGCTGCAGCCTTCGTCCTGCTGGCCCTGAGCGCCGGAACGGCAATCGCCAGCGAGTTCGAGCGGGTGCGTCCCGTTACCCACGCCGCCACGCAGAAGGAATGCGGCGAGTGTCACATGGCCTTTCAGCCGGGCCTGCTGCCGGCGGCGTCCTGGAGCCGCATCATGGACGGGCTTCAGGACCATTTCGGCGAGAATGCCAGCCTGCCCGCCGACACCGCCGCGGCCATCCGCAGCTATCTGACGCAGAGCGCCGGAAGTGGTGACGGCCGTCTGATCCGCATCACCGAACAGCGCTGGTGGCTGCGCAAGCATGACTTCGCCCCCTCGATCTGGAGTCGCAGGACGGTCGGCGCCAAGAGCAACTGCGAGGCCTGCCACCGGACGGCGGAGCAGGGTCTCTACGAGGACGACTGACCCTTGTCAGAGCAGCCGCAGACGCCCCAGCAGCCGTGGATTGTCCCAGGTTGGCTGCCGGTCCTCGATCACCACGCGGTGGGGCAGGGGTACGTCGCTCTCCACCGCCACCTCGACCCAGCGCGGGACCAACTCGTTGTTGAGGTCGTCGAGGATGGCGACGGCCAGCGCCTCCAGCCCACCGGCAGAGCCGCCGGTGCCACCAAAGCCGGCGAACTCCGCCAGATAGGCCACGACCGACGCCGGCTCGGGCACCAGCAGGTCGGGCACCAGCCGCAAGGTCAGCCTTACCCCCGGCAGCGGCTGTCCGTTCAACTCCACCAGGAAATCATGGCGGGCATCGGGGGAGGGGCGGGTGGACAGCCGCTCCCGCCTCATGCCGACATCCCCAGCCCGGCCTGACCGGCTCGGGTCAGCTTCACCCAGCTGCGGGCGCCCGACTGGAAGGACAGGCCGCCGGTGTAGCCGACGGCGCGGACGCTGTCGGCGAAGACCTGGATCAGTTCCACCCGCAGGTCCGGCGGCAGGGCGGCGTGGCTGCGCAGGATCAGGTCGAAATGGTTGGGCCGCACCAGACCGTCCAATTGCATCGGCCCGAAGCGGCTGAGGTCGAGGTCGATGACGAAGCGGCTGCCGGGCTTTGACCGCTCCTTGCCGCCATTCTCCTCGTCCTCCTTCAGCGGATGGACGTGCAGCTTGATCGGCTTCGGCCCATTGGCGTCCATCAGCGGGATGGTGTAGCTGCGCCAGTCGCCGGGCAGCGGCTCGGCCGCCTCGCGGCGCAGGCCGTCGAAGTCCTTTTCCAGACGCTCCAGCAGATCGCGGCGCCCGGCCTTGTCGAGGGCGGAGGCCGTATCGTCGCCCAGCCAGCCCTGGGCGTCGCCCCCACGCATCGCCGACAGGAAGAAGCCCAGCGCCGCAGTCAGTTTGCGGTTCGGCTGCGGCATCGTCGCCAGCATCGATTTGGCGAGCGCCGGATCGGCCACTGCCAGCGTTGCCATCAGTTGCCGCATCGCCGGCCAGTCGCGTCCGTCCAGCGGACCCGGCGGCCCGGGCAGGGTGGGGGCCGCCGCCTGGGTGGCGCGGGCGAGGTCGGCCAGCGCCGCCGTCACTTTTGCCCCCTGCGGCAGGCTTGCGGGGACATTAAGCGCCAGCATGCCCTGTTTGGTCGCCAGGATCGGCTGCCCCTGCGGCGTGCTGCCGGCCACCGTGCCGCGCAGGACGGGGGTGTCGGGCGGCACCGCCGCCTCGTCGGGCAGGGTGGCGGGTTGTCCGCCGGGCTGCCCGCCGGACTGTGGTTGGCTCTGCTGGTTCCCCGCCTGACCGTTGCGCCCGCCGGTCCCGGGGTCGCCGGGTGGGCGTGGCTGCTGCGGTGGCGGGGTGACGGTCAGGATCTTCAGGGCGACTGTGGCGCCGCGCGGCAGTTCGGGCGGCTCGGGATTGCCGGCGGTCTCATCCGCTGGTGCGGGGGCCGCTGAACCGGGACCCGTCGGCGTCTCTGCGCCGGGATGGGCCGCGTCGCCGCCCAGTTGCACCGGCGTGCCGAAAGTAGCGCTGCCGCCACCCATGGTCGGGGTGGGCGTCGGCGAACCGCCGGTCGGCGTTGTCGGTGACCCGGTGGTGGAAGACCCCGGCCTTGCTGTTCCGTCCGGTGTGCCTGTGGCGGGTGCCGCAGGCGCACTCTGCGAAAGGGGGGCGGCGGATGTCGGCAGCTTGGCGCCGGACCCGCCGGCGAGCACCAGTGCCGGCACCACGGTGCCCGGCAGCAGCGGCGGCAGGTTGGTTGGCGTCGCGGCTGGTGTGGGGGTGGGCAGCAGGACGGCGGGCGTGGCACCGCTGCCCGCAGGCGTGGTCTGCGTGGTGGAGCCGGTGGATGGCGTGGCCGGACTGCCCGGGGATTGCAGCAGGATCAGCGCCGTCGGCTTGCCAGGAAGCGCGGTGGTAGGGGGACTGGCCGAAGCTTGGCTTCCCGGCGTGATCTGCACGGTGACCGGCTTGTCGGCAGGCAGATCAGCCGTGCTGTCGAGCAGCAGTTCGCCCGCCGCGGTGCGCACCCTTGTCAGCCCCTCCGGCGTCTGGCCGGCGACGGTCCCTGTCAGCACCACCGGGCGGGTCACCTCCGGCAGCCGTTCGGGAAGCTGGACGACCGTGGCCTCGGCCGTGACGGGTGCAGGCGTGGCGGGGGCTGCCGCGGCGGTTGCGGCGGCCGGCGTGACCGATGGTGGGATGGCCCCGCCCATGCCTGCCCATCCCCGCCCGTTACTTGGCGCTGGCCAGCAGCCGCTGCACGATCGCCTCGACGTCACGGGCCGCGTCGCTGGCGGGCGAACGGGTCAGCAGCGGGGTCTGGTTGCGGATGGCGTCGCGCACCTTCAGGTCGCGGCGGATGATGCCCGCCAGCGCCGGCTTGTATTTCAGGAAGTTCTGGCAGGCCTTCAGGATGGTGCCGTAGGTCCGTTCGCCGTCCTTCACGCTCTGCGCCATGTTCACCACGATCCTCAGGTCGGCCGACGGATTGGTGGCGTGCGTCAGCTTGATGAAGGCATAGGCGTCGGTCAGCGAGGTCGGCTCGTCCGTCGTCACCACCAGCGTGGTGCCGGCTGGGCCGGACAGGGTGCGCACCGTGCGGTCGACGCCGGCGCCCATGTCCATCACCACCCGGTCATAGCTCTTCGCCAGTTCCAGCAGATCGTTGCGCAGGCCGGACAGGCGCTGGCTCGGCAGCTGCGCCAGCGTGCCCGAGCCCGAACGGCCGGCGATGATGTCGAAGCCGGTGTCGGGGAAGCGCTGTGCCGCCTTGGCCAGCGTCACCTCGCCGTTGATGACGGCGCCCAGGTCGTTCTTGGGCGAGAAGCCGAGCTGGATGTCGACATTGGCGAGCCCGAGATCGCCGTCGAACAGCAGCGTGTTCATGCCCGCCTTGGTCAAGGCGTGGCTCAGCGTGATGGAGAACCACGTCTTGCCGACGCCGCCCTTCCCGCTGGCCACGGCGATGACGTTGGCGCCGCGCAGCGGGCGAACGTTCTTGAGGGCGGCCGGGAACACCGGATCGGTCATGGCAGGGTCCTCGACGAGGGGGAACTGGCGGCTTTGGCCTTGGTTGCGGGTTTTGCGGTCGCGGGTTTGGTCGGCTTGGCGGCCGCGGCGGCCCTGCGCGGTGGTGGTGGGGGCGGTGCCGGCTCGATCTCCGGATCCTCGTCCTCGGGCTCATAGCCCCGTCCGAAGTTCGGCTTGCGCTCGGGGGGATGGCTCGGCTCGCGATCCGGCTGGCCCCTGTCGTCCCCGTGGTCGTCGCCGTCGTCATCCTCGTCCCAGTCCGCAGTGCGGGCGGTGCGGCGCGGCGCCGATTCCTTGGCGGCGGGAGCCTTCTCCTCGGCCGGGATCATCATACGGGCAAGCGCCAGCGGGTTCAGGGCGGTCAACCCCTCGGCCACCTTGGAGGAGATGCTGGCGTCGCAGAAGGACAGCCGGGCCCGCGCGGCGATCGCCAGCACGCTGCCCAGCCGGCGGACCATGTCCAGCCGGGTCACCAGCATGCGCCGGACGCCCACCGCCTTGAAGGCCATCGCCATGTCGGCGGCTTCCAGCGCGTCGAGCCCGGCGGGCAGCACCAGCACCGGCTCCACCTCGCCTGCGGACAGCATTGCACGCAGATCCTGCATGTCGTCTGCGTCGAACGGATTGCGTCCGGCGGTGTCGACCAGAACGAGATCGGTGCGGCGATGCACCTCGAACGCGCCGGCCAGCGCATCAGGGTCTTCGACCGTCGCCAGCTTCAGCTTCATCAGCCGGGTGAAGGCGGCCAGCTGATCGACGCCGCCCGCCCGCACCGTGTCGGTGGTGATGACGCCGACCGAGCATTTCCTGAAGACGGCCCGCGCTGCCAGCTTGGCCGCCACCAGGGTCTTGCCCGAACCCGGCGGGCCGACCAGCGCCAGCGGCTTCACCGGCGCGCGGCCATCGGGCAGCGGGTTGAAGGTGAAGAAGGAATCGAGCGCCGAGCCCAGAGCCAGCCGCGGATCCTCGGTGTCCAGCCCCGATGCCGCATCGATCAGCTGTTCGGCAAGCGCCGCCGGCACGCCGTGGCGTTGCAGGGCGTCGGCCACCATCTCGCCGACGTCGATTTCGGGTTCGATCGGCTTGACCGGCGCCTTGCCCCGGCCGCCCCGCGAACCGCCGGAGGACGGCGCCGGCGGTAGGTCGTCCTCTTCCACCGCCGCCGTGACACGCACGCCGCCGCCTTCCTCCTCGCGCGTGGCGACGATGATGGCGTCGTCGCCCAGCGACTGGCGCACCATCCGCATGGCGTCGGACATGGTCTTGGCGTGGAAGGACTTCAGCCGCATCGGCAGCGCCTTCCGTCAGCTAAGGGGATGGGAACGGCACGCACCATCAGATCTGCCCCAGGGTCTTGATGCGTGCCTTCGGGTGGATCTCGTTCTGGGACATGACCACGGTCGCCGGCCGGAACCGCTCGACAATCGAGCGGACGAACGGACGGATCAGCGGACTGGTCAACAGAACGGGGCTCTCGCCCATCATGGCATGTCGCTCGAAGGTTTGACGGACGGAGGTGATGAACTGCTGCAGGCGGGACGGGGCCATCGTCAGCTGCCGGTCGTCGCCGTCGCCCACCAGCGATTCCGCGAAGCCCTGCTCCCATTCGGGCGACAGGGTGACGAGCGGGATGAAGCCCATCTCGTTCGTGTTCGCGTCGCAGATCTGCCGGGCAAGGCGGGAACGCACATGCTCGGTGATCTGGGTGATGCTGCGGGTCTGGCTGGTCGCTTCGGATACCCCTTCCAATATCGTGGGAAGATCCCGGATAGAGACCCGTTCGGCAAGGAGATTCTGCAACACCCGTTGCAATCCGCCCACAGTGATCTGTCCAGGCACCACATCGGCGATCAGCTTCTGATGTTCCTTGTCGGTTTCGTCCAACAGCTTCTGCGTCTCGGTGAAGGACAGCAGCTCCGGCATGTTGTCCTTGATCAGCTCGGTCAGGTGGGTGGTCACCACGGTCGACGGATCGACCACGGTGTAGCCTTTGAACAGAGCCTCCTCGCGGTATCCCGGCTCTATCCAGATGGCGGGCAGGCCAAAGGTCGGCTCCACCGTCTGTTCGCCGGGCAGGCTCATGGCGTCGCCGCGCGGGTCCATCACCAGCAGCATGTTCGGCCGGATGTCGCCGCGTCCGGCCTCGATCTCCTTGACGCGGATGATGTAGGTGTTGGGCGGAAGCTGAAGGTTGTCCTGGATGCGCACCGCCGGCATGACGAAGCCGACCTCGCCGGCGATCTGCCGGCGCAGGCCCTTGATCTGGTCGGTCAGCCGGTGGCTGCCCGCCTGGGGCTGGTTGATCAGTGACAGCAGGCCATAGCCCAGCTCCAGCCGGATCAGGTCGATGGCCAGCGCGGTGGCGATCGGCTCGTCCGGCGCGGGCCCGGCACCCGGCATGCCGCCCGGTGCGCCGCCGGCTGCCGCCGCTTCCTCTGCCGCCGCGGCCTCTTCCGCCTCCTTCTTGGCGCGCAGGCGCGGCATGTACCAGGCGGCGAACCCCACGGCGCCGATGACCGGAGCCAGCGTCAGAATCGGCATGCCCGGCAGCAGGGCCAGAACGCCGATGGCGCCGGCCGACAGGGCCAGCGCCTGGCTGTGGCCGGTCAGCTGCCCCACCACCGCCTTGTCGGTGGAGCCGCCCATGCCGGCTTTCGACACCAGGAAGCCGGCGGAGATCGAAATCACCAACGCCGGGATCTGGGAGACGAGGCCGTCACCGATGGTCAGCTTGGTGAAGGTGTCCAGCGCCGTCATCACCGGCATGTCGTGGCGGAGAACCGCGATGGTCACGCCGCCGATGATGTTGATGAACATGATCATCAGGCCGGCGACAGCGTCGCCCTTCACGAACTTCGATGCACCGTCCATCGAGCCGAAGAAGGCGCTCTCGTCTTCCAGCTCCTTGCGCCGTGCCCGCGCCGTGCCTTCGTCGATCATGCCGGCCGACAGGTCGGCGTCGATGGCCATCTGCTTGCCGGGCATGGCGTCCAGGGTGAAGCGCGCCGCCACTTCGGCGATGCGGCCCGAACCGGCGGTGATGACCTTGAAGTTCACGATCGTCAGGATGGCGTAGATGATCACGCCGATGACGAAATCGCCGCCCATGACGAGACTGGCGAAGGCCTCGATCACATGGCCGGCGGCCGACGTTCCCTCATGCCCCTGCGTCAGGATCAGGCGCGTGGAGGCCATGTTCAGCGACAGGCGCAGCAGCGTGGTGATCAGCAGGATCGTCGGATATGAGGACAGCTGAAGCGGCTTCTCGATGAACAGCACCACCATCAGGATCAGGATGGAGACGGTGATGTTCAGCCCCAGCATCATATCGAGCATGACGCTGGGCAGCGGCATGATCAGGCCGACGACGACGATCAGGATGCCGATCGCCATCGCCACGTCGCCGCGCTTCAGCGACGACTTGGCGACCGTCCACATCTCGCCGAAGGCGGCCATGTTGCCGGGACCGCCGCCCCCGCCTCCGCCGCTATTCTGCTCCGTCAGTGCCATGAATGCTCCCGCCGCTCAGACCCAGGACCGCGAGGCGGCGTCAGGCCGTCGCCCGTTCATCGTTGCCCGGGGCGGGCACGCTGCGGCCTTCGTCGCCATACTGCTTCAGCTTGTTGCGCAGCGTGCGGATCGAGATGCCCAGGATGTTGGCGGCGTGGGTGCGGTTGCCCAGGCAATGGGTCAGCGTCTCCAGGATCAGGTCGCGCTCGACGTCGGCCACCGTGCGACCGATCAGCGCCGCGAGGCCGGCGGCGCTGCTGGTGTTGGCGGAAGCCGCCGCGGCAGCGGCTGCCGCACCGCCGTTGGCGGGCATGCCATAGGGGCCGGGCTTGCCGCCCTTGGGCGGACCATAGCCGGTCGACCCATAGCCATTCGGCAGGCCGCCCTGCGGCGGCACCACCAGGGGACCAGCCGGCTGCGCCGGAGCGGCTGCCGGCACCGTGCCGCCGGGACCGGCGAACGGGTTGGCGACCGGCGAGTCGGTGGGAATGGAGGCCTGGGCGCTGCCTTCCGGGGCCAGCATCTTGCTGGTCAGCATGATGGCTTCCGGCCCGACCTCTTCCCCGCGCGACAGCAGGACGGCGCGGTGCATGGTGTTTTCCAGCTCGCGCACGTTGCCGCGCCAGTGATGGGACTGGAGCATCAGCATCGCGTCCTCGGTCAGGCGTTTGTCGCCCAGACCGTTGGCTTCCGCGTATTTCTTCAGGAAATGCTCGGCGATCATCGGGATGTCGGCCGGGCGTTCGCGCAGGGACGGGATCGCCACGCTGAACACGTTCAGGCGGAAATACAAATCCTCGCGGAAGTTGCCGGCGCGCACCTCCGCCTCCAGGTTGCGGTTGGAGGTGGCGATCAGGCGGACATTGACCTTCACCGGCTGGCTGGAGCCGATGCGGTCGATCTCCTTCTCCTGGATGGCGCGCAGCAGCTTGGCCTGGAGCCGGGGGTGCATCTCCGACAGCTCGTCCAGCAGCAGGGTGCCGTTGTTGGCCTCCTCGAACTTGCCCAGCCGCCGGGCGACGGCACCGGTGAAGGCGCCCTTCTCGTGGCCGAACAGTTCCGATTCCAGCAGGTTTTCCGGGATGGCGGCGCAGTTCACCGCGACGAAGGGCTCGTTGGCCCGCCGGCTCTTGCGGTGGATGAAACGGGCCATCAGCTCCTTGCCGGTGCCGCTTTCGCCGGTGATCATCACCGACGCGTCGCTGGGCGCCACCTGCTCGGCCAGCCGCAGCGTCGCCAGCATCGCCGGGTCGCTGCACACGATCGAATGGCTTTCCTCCGCCACCGCCTCCAGCACCGCGGCGATCAGCTCGGCATTGGGCGGCAGCGGCAGATATTCCTTGGCGCCGGCGCGGATGGCGCGCACGGCGGCGGCCGCATCGGTGCCGATGCCGCAGGCGACCACCGGGATGGTGATCCGCTCCGACTTCAGGCTGTCGATGAAGGTCGCGATGTCCAGCTTGACGTCGATCATCACCAGATCGGCACCCGCGGCGGCACGCAAGGCGGTCAGCGCCCCTTCGATGCTGTCGGTGTGCGACACCTTGGCCCCCCGCTTCATGGCGATCTTGCCGGCGGCGGTGATGTAGCCTTCCAACGTTCCAACGATCAGCAGACGCATAGCCTTACGCTCCCACTCTCGGGGCTTCCCGGTCGAAATACTGGATCCGCTTTCCAGGCGGCAGGACGGCGTTCAGGAGCATCTCCAGACGCCGCGGATTCTCCTGGCGCGCGATGGACACGGCGCCAATGGTATAGAGGGTCTTGACCAGCGCGTCCTCCTCCGCCGCCCGCTCCACCTTGGCGGCGAGCGGAGACAGGACGACGTTGCCGAGCACGGCCCCGTAGAAGGTCGTCAGCAGCGCCAGCGCCATCGCCGGGCCGATGGCCGACGGGTCGCTCAGGCTGCCCAGCATCTGCACCAGCCCGACCAGCGTGCCGATCAGGCCCATGGCCGGCGCCACTTCCGAGGCGCGGCGCAGCACGCCGGCGCTCTTGCCGTGGCCGCCGACGGTCGCCTCGACCTCGCCGGTCAGCATCCGCTCGATGGCGTCGGGTGGCAGCCCCTCGGTGATCAGGGTGACGCTGCGGTACAGGAAGGGCTCGCCGCGCAGTTCCGGCAGGACGTTGCGCAGGGTTTCCGGCCCGGCCCGGCGGGCTGCTTCGGCCAGCAGCAGGACCTGCCGCGCCACGCCCTTGGGGTCGAGCGTCTGGTGGACCAGCACCGCCGCCGCGTTCTTCCACGCCACCGCCACGTCACCCAGCGAGAAGGAGGCGGTGGTGACCGCCAGCGTCCCGCCCAGCACGATCAGCAGTGACGGCGGATCGAGGAAGGCGCGGGCCGATCCGCCGGTGGTGATGGCGATCAGGATCACCCCGGCCGCCGCCGCCAGCCCGACCAGCGTCGCCACGTCCAGCCCGCCGCGCAGCCGCACGCTCCGCCCAGGCGCCGTCGCGCCGGTGGGGGCAGAGGCCGGCTCGCCCTGCGCTGCGGCACGGGTGCCGCCGCCGGGAGCCGACTTGGCGCGTGCTGCGCCGGTATCGGACGAAACCGCCATCAGCCGCGGTCCGACTTGATGATTTCCGTCATGGTCACGCCCAGCCGGTCTTCCACCACCACCACCTCGCCGCGGGCGACCAGGCGGTTGTTGACGTAGATGTCGATGGCCTCGCCGACCTTGCGGTCCAGCTCCACCACGGCGCCGCGGCCCAGCTTCAGCAGCTGCGCCACCTGCATGGTCGATTTGCCCAGCACCGCGGAGATCTGGACGGGAATATCGTACACCGCCTCCAGATCCTTGGTGATTCCGGGGCTGGCATATTCGTCGCCATCGCCACCGTGCAGATCGTTCAGCGAAAAATTGTCGCTCGGCATGTCGGTCTCGGACCTCCTTCATTCCGGACACCCCTTAGACGGGGGCCGGAGCCTCCAGCATGTGCGCCGCGCGGCGTTCAATTTCAGCCAGCAACTGGGCGGTGTCCCGCTCCATGCCGCCTTCGGCCCATTCGATGCGGCAGCTGCCGGGGGCGATCGACGGATCGCCGATCACCATCAGTCTGGCGCCGAAGCCACGCGACCCGACCGTCTCGTCGAGATGGCCGCGCACCAGATCCATCGTGTCCTCCGCCACCCGAATGACCAGCCGAGGCTCGTCGATCAGGTCGGTCAGGCAGGCGCGGACCATCCCTTCCACCTCGACCATTCCGCCACGCCGTGCCCATTCCGGCATCAGCTTGCGGACGATCGCCAGGGCCAGATGGACCGGCTGTTCGCTGCGCGCGGCGTTGCCCGCCTCGTGTGCCGCAAGCAGATGCGCCACGCCGTCGGCAATCTGGGAGAGCGCATTGGCGATGCGGTTGTTCACCGTCGCCTCGATCTCCATCTTGCCGCGCTCGTACCCGGTGTTCTGGCCGGCGGCCATGCCGTCGGTGAACCCCTTGCCGTAGCCGGCCGCGGTCCCTTCGGATTTGCCGGCCGTCAGACCCTCCTCATAGGCCTGGGCGCGGGCGGCGGCCAGTTCCTCCTCGCCGAAGGTCGGTTCCGGCGGCAGCTCCGGTTCCGGTTCGGGGTCGGGATGGGCCGACAGCTCGTCCTCGGGCAGCAGGTCGTCGTCCTCCACATGGGTCATGCGGGGAACCGCGTCCACGTCGAAGGACTCGTCGAAGAGGAATTTGCGCACGCTCATCGCCGCGATCCTCCTTCAGACGGAATTGAAACGGAGGCCGGCATCGCTCAGCTCTCCTGATACAGCCAGTTGCGCAGGATCGAGACAGCCTCTTCCGGGTGCTTGTCGACGATTTCGCCGACCTTGCGCAGGGAGGAGGCGCGGACGCGGCCTTCCACCCGGTTGATGTCGATCATCTGCTCCAGCTCCTCGTCGGCCTGTGCCGCTTCCAGCGCCAGATCCTGGGCCAGCGCGCCGGTCGGGGCGGCCAGGGCGGCCGGCATGCCGGCCTGGTCGGTCAGCAGGCGGTCCATCTCGTCCTCCTCCTGCATCTCCGCCTTCTCGAAGGCGCGGGAGATCAGCGGGCGGATGACCAGCAGGATTATGAGGACGGCGACGATGCCCAGGACCACCATCTCCGCGATGCGGAACAGATCGTCCTTGGTCATGCCCATGAACAGCTCGTCGGGCTTCTGGATGTCGTCCTCGGGCGACCAGAAGCGCATGTTCACCACTTCCAGCGTGTCGCCGCGCACGGCGTCCAGCCCGACGGCGGAGCGCACCAGCGCCTTGATGCTCTCGACCTCCTGCTCGCTGCGCGGCTGATAGGCCGGGGGGGCATCCTTGGAGAGCTGGTAGGTGCCATCCACCAACACGGCGACCGACAGGCGGCGGACCTGCCCTGCCTCGCGCACGTGCGACTTGGTGGTCTTGGTGATCTCGTAGTTGATCGTCTCTTCGTTGCGGTTCGACTTGTTCGACGACAACGGGCTGGCGCTGCTGCTCGCCTGCGCAGTCGGCAGGTTCTGATCCACTGAAACCGGAGCCAGCGGGTCGCGGTCGCTGCTCTCGTTCGACTCGGTCACCGTCTGGGTCGAGCGGACGACCTGGCTTTCCGGATCGAAGATTTCCGACTGGGTCGTGATGCGGTCAAAATCAAGGTCGGCCGACACCTCCGCCCGGACCTTCCCGTAGCCCAGCGTGCGGCCCAGCAGATCCTCGATGGTGCGGGCCAGCCGGCTCTCGTAGGCCTGCTTCTTTTCCTCTGCATTGGCCAGCATAGCTTCGGCGGTGTCGCTGCCGGTGCCGCGGGCCAGCAGCTTGCCCTTGTCGTCGACGATGGAGATGCGGTTGGGGTCGAGGTTGGGAACCGAGGCGGCGATCAGCTGCTGGATCGCCTGGATGTTCTCGCGGCTCAGCTGGGCGCCGGGGCGCAGCTTCAGGAAGACGCTGGCGGTTGCCGGGTTCTGCTGGCGGGCGAACAGCTCGCGCTTGGGCAGCACCAGATGGACACGGGCCTGCTGGACGCCGTTGAGTGTCTGCACCGTGCGCGCCATCTCGCCTTCCAGCGCGCGCAGGTGGTTGATGTTCTGCATGAAGCTGGTGGCGCCGAAGCCTTCGCCCTTGTCGAACAGCTCATAGCCGACCGAACCGCCGGACGGCAGTCCCTGGGCGGCCATGCGCATGCGCATCGGCCCGACCTGATCGGCCGGGACCATGATCTTGGTGCCCGACTTGTCGACGGAGTAGGGGACCTTCGCCTCGTCCAGCTTCTTGGCGATGGCCGCCGCCTCCGTCTGCTGGAGGTCGGCGTAAAGCAGCTCCATCTCCGGCGTCGACAGCCGGGTGGTCAGGTAGACGAAGAATCCGATCAGCAAAAGTCCGACGCCGCCGATCGCCGCAAGGCGGGCGGGTCCGAGATTGCGCAAGGTCTGCAGCAGGTTGTTCACGCGCGGTCCCCGATCGGAAGTCTTCCCGGCATGCTCTCCACACAGTCTCCGTTCGCGAATGCGAGACGGTTTCTGCAAGTTCCGCGCCGGTCTTGCCTACGTTGAGGCATGCTGCGTCGTCTTGATGAAGAGAGGGTTAATCGGCGGCAGTTTTTGCCGGGTAACCGGCAAAATATGCCTAGTGCCCCGCAAATGTTGCAGCCCTGCGACGGTGGCATTGCAGCGGCTTTCGCAACCATGGGTCACAATGACGCGGGCAATCCGCCGCCGAGGCGGAAGCGCACCAGTCGCGCGACCATGGGTAAAGCAATACCACCCGATGCGCGAAAAGAGTGCGCCTCTATGACCAACAGGCCGGTTCCCGCGAATGAACCACTGTCCAAAAGAGGTAGCTGGTCCAGCCAAGGTTGACATCGGTGGGTCGCGGTCATAGCTGAGTTGCATTCCATGCCCGAAACCGGCCGATTCGTCTTCCCGGCGGGGTGTTCTTAAGCTCCTGCGCCAAAGGCGATGCTGTACGGCGTAAAGGGCCTGACCGGCGTTCCGGATGGCGGCGGGAAGAATCGGCTGCCGGGACCAGTACAGGATCGAAGGGAAAGAGCCATGAAACGGCGTGGCCGCGAAAAGAAGGAAGGCCTCAACGAGGTCGATGTGTTCGTGGGCCAGCGCCTGCGGGAGCTGCGCATGCTCGCCGGCCTGAGCCAGAGCGACGTCGCCTCGGCCCTGGGGCTGACCTTCCAGCAATTGCAGAAGTACGAGCGCGGATTCAACCGAGTGTCCTCCAGCCGCCTGTTCAAGCTGGGCCAGTTCTTCCGTGTCCCCGTCTCCGTCTTCTTTGAAGGGTTGGAGAACCGTCAGCCTGCGGTGGAGGGTGGCGAGGCGCCGGCGGTCGGTGGCGGTGAGGAGCAGGAGAACACCCTGCAATCGCGCGAGGCGCTGATGCTGGCGCGTTACTTCCAGAGCATCCGCGATCCGCAGATCCGCGCCGCCATCCGTGAACTGGCAGAGCGCTGTGCCGAACAGCAGGCCGACGGCAGCGCACAATCGAGCGGTGCGGCCGGTGGGGCGCCGGCGCCCAAGCGCGGCCGTGGCCGCCGGGCGGAGCAGGGCGGCCACGCCTGAGACCGGTTGACCGAAACCGGCCCGATAACCTCAGGCCGGCTTCAGCCGCCGATAGTTTTCCAGAAAGTCGGCCAGTGCCTCCTCGGGGCCGAGCGGCACGATTGCGGCCTCGTCAGGGTCCGGCAGGTCGCGCCAGTTGACGCGGTGCGGCGCACAGAGATCGCGCAACTCGGTCGCCAGCGCCCGCTGATCGGCCAGCTTGACCGCCTTGGGCTCCGGATGGCGGAAGCCGAAGCGCTGGGCGAGGGCGCTCTTGATCGGCTCGACTGCCTGCCGGATGGCGTCGCGGCCGATCCGCACCTTCCACGGCGTCGGCCAGTCCCCGGTAAATGCCTCTTCGCAGTCATGCATCAGCGCGTCGTAGGCATAGCCCTCCGGCGCCAGCCGGCTGGCCAGGACGCAATGCTGGGCAACGCTGAAGAAGCGCTGGGTGTTGCCGACGAACCGGCACTGGTAGGCCAGCGGCCGGGCGATGTCCTCGATGTCGAAGGGGCCGAAATCCGGCCGCTCCAGATCGACGGTGCGGCCCGAATAGGTGATCATGACCGCCGTCGGCTCGGGCACGTCGAGCAGATCGAACTGGTCGGGATGGGTGACGCGCGGCGACCCGCCGCGTCGCTTCGGCGCTGCTTTCTTCATGGTGCCCAAGTCTCTGGCAAAAGGCAGTCTCTAGCAGATCGGCCTTGCACCGCTCAACCGCGCGTCTGGCCAAGCCCCCTCAATCATCATATCCCGCCGGTTCGCGTACCAGGCTGCTGGTGGCGGCTACGGCGGTTTCCAGCAGGGGCAGAAGCGCCGCGACCTTTTCGGTGTCGGTCGTGCTGTCGTTGATGGCGCGTGCGATGGCGGCCATGCGCGGCGTGCCGAAATTGGCGGCGAGCCCTGCCAGCGTGTGGGCCGCCTGCTTCAGCTCCTTCGGCCGCCCGGCCTGCAGGGCGGAGCGGATGGCCGTCAGTTCACGCAACGCGGTTTCCGGCAGCAACTGGAGCATGCCGTCCAGCGCCTCTCCGCCCAGGGCCAGGCGCAGTTCGGCCAGCTTTACCCGGTCGACCAGCGGCAGCGCCGAGAATTGGCCGTCCTCGGTCGCCGGGCGGCTGGGCATCGGCACGACGCGCCCGTCCAGTGGCCGGGTCGCCAGATCGACCAGCACGGCATTCAGCTGGTCCCAGTCGATCGGCTTCGTCAGATAGGCGTCGAGTCCGGCCGCCATATGGCCGTCGCGATGTTCCGGCAGGGCGTCGGCCGACAGTCCGACGATGGGGATGCGCGCCACCGGCCCGTTCATCCGGCGGATCGCCCGGGCGGTCGACCGCCCGTCCAGCACAGGCATTTCCATGTCCAGGATCAGCGCGTCATAGTCCGCTGCCGCCAGTGCGTCCAGCGCTGCCCGCCCGTCGGCCACCGCATCGATCCGGTGGCCGATGCGGGTCATCATGGCGACAACCAACATGCGGTTGATGTCGTTATCCTCGGCCAGCAACAGCCGCAGCGGCACCCGTGTCGGTTCCGGCAACTCGGCCACGCTGCCCGGCAAGGGCCGGGCGCTGAGCTCGCCGACCGGCGGCGCCTCGGCCAGCCGGCTGCGGATCGAAAAGCGGAAGGTGGAGCCGCGGCCGGGGCTGCTGGTGACGGTGATCTCGCCGCCCATCGCCTCGACCAGCCGCTTGCAGATCGCCAGCCCCAGGCCGGTGCCGCCATATTTGCGGTTGGTCGACGCGTCGGCCTGGACGAACGCGTCGAACAGGCGGGCGCGCTGTTCCGTCGTCATGCCGATGCCGTTGTCCTGTACCTCGAACCGCAGGGTGACCGGCGCGCTGGACGGTGCGGAGGCGGATGGCTGGTCGGCCGGCGGATCCGGAGACCACACGGCGATTTCGATGACACCGCGGTCGGTGAACTTGATGGCGTTGGACACCAGATTGAACAGCACCTGCCGCAGCCGAGTCGGGTCGCCGCGGATGTGGCGCGGCGTGTCCTCGGCGATGGAGGCCGACAGGCTCAGTCCCTTGGCTGCCGCCCGCACCAGGAAAAGCTGAACCACATCCTCGACCAGCCGGGGAAGGGAGAAGTCGATCTCCTCAAGCGACAGCTGTCCCGCTTCGATCTTCGAGAAATCCAGAACATCGTTCAGGATGGTCATCAGCGTGTCGGCCGACGACCGCAGCGTCTTGACAAAGGCCTTCTGCTGGTCGTTCAGCCCGGTGCCCATCAGCAGGTCGCCCATGCCGATCACCGCGGTCATCGGTGTGCGCAGTTCGTGGCTCATCATCGCCAGGAAACGCGACTTGGCGCTGCTGGCGTTCTCCGCCGCGACGCGGGCGGCCTCGGCATCCTCGCGCGCGCCGTCCAGCTTCTCGGCCAGGGCGAAGGTCTCGGCGGCGAGCCGGGTCAGCTGCTCCTCGGCGGCGCGCAGTTCCTCCTGCGAACGGTGGCTGTGGGTCACGTCGGCGCAGGACCCGGCAATCCAGCGCGCGTGTCCATCGGAACCCTTCCCAGGCCCCGGCACCGGCCGCAGGGTGAGCGCATTCCAGAAGGCGCCGCCGTCCTTGCGGTAATTCAGCACTTCCACCGACAGGGGGCGCGCCTCAGCCATGGCGCCGCGGATGGCCGCCGCGGTCTCCGGATCGGTTCCCGGACCGTGCAGGAAATCGCCGTTCCGCCCGATCACCTCGCCGGCCTCATAGCCGATCATGTCCAGGAAGGCGCGGTTGCAATAGACGATGGGGTGATCGGGCCGGGTGGCGTCGGCCACGAAGATGCCGGCACCGCTGGCCTCGACCACGGCGGCGAGCATCGCCATGTCGGGCGAATTGCCGAAAGGCGGCGCGGGGAGGGCGGGCGGCGCGGACAAGGGCGGATCCTGATCGGTTCGGGGAGGGCGCGCGAAGGTCAAGAATAGGCCGTTGCGCGACCGATTGCCATTATCCGGCCAGGAGAAACAGCCAATAGAGTGGTGCCTTTCACGGCGTCATGGCGATTCCGTTAACGACTGCGCAACAATACAATAAGAAAACTGTGTCGATCGGCAATGCGGATAGCGGCCGTGGAACACTCGCGGATCGGAGAGCGTCATGGTGGTGGAGGCAGGCAACCGGACCCGCCAGGTCCGGACAATTCACGATCTTGGTGTGCTTCTCGTCGAGGATGACGATTTTACCCGCAAACTGATTTACCGGCTGCTGCACGACATCGGGCTCCGCACCGTGTTCGAGGCGGCGGACGGCATCCAGGCGCTCGACATCCTGCGCAAGAGCGGCGAGGAGGTGGACGTGGTGATCTGCGACCTGGAAATGCCACGCATGAGTGGGCTGGACCTGCTGCACGCGCTACGCACCGCAACCGGCAACCCGCTGTCGGAGCTGCCGGTTCTGGTGCTGACCGGTCACCGGGAGGCCGATGTGGTCAAGCGTGCCATCGCTTACGGCATCTCCGGCTATCTGGTGAAGCCGGTGTCGAAGGCCGACCTGATGAAGCGCCTGACCTTCGTCATCCAGAAACGGCAATAGCCCGGGTGGGCGGTCCGCGCCCTTTTTGCGCACCGCAACCCGTGCTGGCGCTTTCGCCGTCCTTCCTGTAGAAGGGAGATCACTGCCGCCGCGACGCGAAAGGTCCATGGGTTCCTGCCATCCTTCGCCCGGCCCGCTCCGATCCCGTTTCCGGCATCGGGGAGAGCCGTGAGCAAAGACCGACCTTCCGGGTCGTCCCCCAGGTCGTATGACGCACGCGATTCCGGTGCGGACCGGTCCCGTGCGCGCGTTTCCGACCTGTTGGACGACTTCCTGACGCGCGGCGATCCCACCCCGGACGGTTCTGTCTCGGCCGGCATCCAGGCGGGCGAGATCCCCTCAAAAATCTCGCTTGGCGAGATCCCCTCAAAAATCTCGCTTGGCGAGATCATGGATGCGCTGGGCGACCGTGCCTTCGGCGCGCTGCTGCTGATCCTGTCGATTCCCAACGTGTTGCCGGTTCCCGGCCTGTCGACCGCCACCGGCGTGCCGATGATCCTGCTCGGCGCCCAGATGGCGGCGGGCCGGCACAGCCCCTGGCTGCCCCGCCGCACGCTGGCGGCCAGCTTCGACCGCAAGGCCTTTCTGGGCGTGATCCGCCGGGCCAAGCCGTGGGCGGAGCGGGTGGAGCGTCACCTGCGGCCGCGTCTGCCGGCGCTGGCCGGCCCCACCGCCGAACGGCTGCTGGGGCTGGCGGTGGTGGTTCTGGCCGGCATCCTGGCCCTTCCCATCGTCTTCGGAAACCAGCCCCCTGCCTTCGCCATCGCGCTGATAGCGCTGGGGCTGATGGAATCCGACGGCGTCTTCGTCTCGGCCGGCCTTGTCGCCGGCCTTCTTGCCATCGCCATCGTCGCCGCCGTCCTGCTCGGTCTCGGGCAGGCGGCGATCGCCGTGGCGCAACAATTGATCGGTTGAGGGAGCGCCCCCAAAGGGCAAAAAGCCATGATTTGGGAACTGTTGGTCATCGTCCTGCTGATCCTGCTCAACGCCTTCTTCGCGATGTCGGAGATGGCGCTGGTGTCGGCGCGCCGCGCCCGGCTTCAGCAGATGGCCGAGGAAAAGGGTGGCGCCGGCGCCCGCGCCGCGCTGGAACTGTCGGAAGACCCGAGCCGCTTCCTGTCCACCGTGCAGGTCGGCATCAGTCTGACCGGCATCATCGCCGGCGCCTATGGCGGCTCCACCCTGGCTGAACGGCTGGGCGGCGTGCTGGACGAACAGGTCGCCTGGATCGCCCCTTATGGCCATACCGTCGCCTTCGCGCTGGTGGTCGCCGCCATCACCTATTTCTCGCTGATCATCGGCGAGCTGGTGCCCAAGCGGGTGGCCCTGATCTCGTCGGAGCGGATCGCTTCTCTGGTCGCGGCCCCGATGCGGACGGTGTCGCGCCTGTCGGCACCGGTGGTCTGGCTGCTCGGGGTGTCGAGCGACGCGGTGCTGAAGCTGCTGCGTCTGCCCACCTCGCGCGAGCAGACGGTGACGGAGGAGGAGGTCAAGACCCTGATCGCCGAAGGCACCCAGAGCGGTGTCTTCGAGCCGGCCGAACGCCAGATGATCGAGGGGGTGATGCACCTGTCCGACCGCACGGTGCGGTCGATCATGACGCCGCGCCCCGACCTGATCTGGCTCGACATCGACGACAACCCCGAAACGGTCGCCCGCGAGATCTGCGAAAGCGGCTATTCCCGCTTCCCGGTCTGCCGCGGCGACGTTGACGAGGTGCAGGGCATCGTCTCGACCAAGGCACTTCTCGACCAGTCGCTGAAGGGAGTCGCCTTCGACCTGCGGTCGGCGATGGTCCAGCCGCTGGTCGTCCATGACGGCACGCCGGTCTTCCGCCTGCTCGACCTGTTCAAGCAGGCCAGCGTCCACATGGCGGTGGTGGTCGACGAGTACGGCAGCGTCGAGGGTCTGGTCACCATGACCGACATCCTGGAGGCCATCGCCGGCGAACTGCCCGACAGCACCCAGGAAGGTGACGCCGCAGCCGTCCAGCGCGAAGACGGCAGCTGGCTGGTTGACGGCATGACCCCGGTCGAGGAGGTCGAGGCGCTGGTCGGCGTCAAGAACATGAAGGGGGAGGGCGATTTCCACACCATCGCCGGATTCCTGCTCGACCAGTTCGGCCATGTGCCGACCGCGGCGGAGCATTTCCACTGGAACGGCATCCGCTTCGAGGTCGTCGACATGGATGGCCGCCGCATCGACAAGGTGCTGATCCAGCTGAACCCGGAAGTTTCGGAGGGGTGATAGGGGCTTGAGGGGTAAAGTGCCCGCTCAATGCACCACCAGCTCTGCCACCCCGTTCGTCGTCCGCACGGCTTCCACCAGATCGCGGACTTCCTCCGACAGGTCGTCGGCGTTCCAGCCGTGGCCGTCGGCGCCGGCGACCACCAGCAGGCGCAGCGTGGTGCGCAGGAGGTCACCGGCTTCCCAGCCATTGGAGCGCTCAGCCTCTCGTGCCATGTGCAGCAGGCCGGTGGCGCAGTTCAGGACCTCGGGGTCGACCTTCATCGGGCGTTCCTCCTCGCCCGCAAGGGGCGAACTCTGTTGGTCTGACCAACAATAATTGGCACGCCACCTTCGTCTGTCAAATCCATCCTTCAGGGCCGGGTGAAGGACTTAGGTACCGCATTCCTCCAGCGGCGGCAGTCGGGATATGAAACGGCCCTTGACACCCTGGGGCCATTGCTTGAACGGAACGATTCCGTCCTCGGTGGCGGCATAGGCACGCAGATAGGCGGTCAGCGTCTCCACCGTCATCTCGTCCGGGGCCAAGTCGCCCAGCACATAGCTCATCCGGGCGGCGGAGCGCACCGCTACGGCGCAGGGCCGGCGGCAGCTCATCAGGCAGCGCATCGGACGCAGCCGCACCTGCGCCGCAAGATCGGGGGTTTCTGCCAACGCCCGCTCCATCAGCGCCACCAGTTCCGCCCCCGGCCTGACGGCTTCGGGCGGATCCTCCGGACGGCGGCAGGTTTCACAGACGACAAGCTCGACGGTCATGCTTGGGCTTTCAGCAGTTTTCCGGTTCGTACGACCCGAGAGCTAGAGGCCGGCCCCGGCGCTGTCAACGCGCTTGCGGCTTGCCAACCACGGGGAAACTCCCGACGATGCGATGGGGACTGGCAACGGGCGGGAATGGCTGACAGGTATGAGCGCGAGGCAACGGATCGTCCGTGAACGCCGGCAATACAACCAGCTCGCCGCCGACCAGACGCTGGAGGACTACGCGCTCCGCTACACCGCGGAACGGGCGCGGCGCTGGAGCGCGTGGCGCGTCGCCAACACGGCACTCGGCGCCATCTCCTTCCTGGCCTGCGAGGCGATCGGCGCCGCCGTCACCCTGACCTACGGCTTCGAGAACGCCATGGCCGCCATCCTGGCGGTGGCGCTGCTCAGCATCCTGGTTGGCCTGCCGATCACCTACCATGCGGCCAAGGCCGGGGTGGACATCGACCTGCTGGCCCGCGGCGCCGGATTCGGCTATCTCGGTTCCACCATCACCTCGCTGGTCTACGCCTCCTTCACCTTCATCCTGTTCTCGATCGAGGCCAGCATCATGTCGGCCGGGCTGACCATGGTGCTGGGGATTCCGGCGTCGGTCGCCCACGTCATCAGTTCTCTGGCGGTCATCCCCATCGCCGTCTATGGCATCCGTTTCATCAGCCGCATGCAATGGGCAACGCAGCCGGTGTGGATCCTGCTGCAATGCGTGCCCTTCGCCTATTTTTTCCTGCTCGACCGCGAAACGCTGGCGCAATGGACCTCGCTTCCCGGCGTCTACGCTCCGGATGGCGGGCTGTCGCTGCTGCCCTTCGGCATGGCCGCCTCGGTGCTGCTGTCGCTCCTGCCGCAGATCGGCGAGCAGGTCGACTATCTGCGCTTCCTGCCCTCGCAGGCCCGCATCGGGCGCCTGCGCTGGTGGACGGCGCTGCTGGCCGGCGGGCCCGGCTGGGTGCTGATCGGCAGCCTGAAGCTGGCGGCCGGATCGCTGCTGGCCTTCCTCGCCATCAAGCACGGGCTGCCGGTGGAGGATGCGGTACAGCCCAACACCATGTACCACGTCGCCTTTCTCGACGTGTTCGGCTCCCCCGCCGTGGCGCTGGCATTGACCGGCATCTTCGTCGTCGTCTGCCAGATGAAGATCAACGTCACCAACGCCTATGCCGGCTCCATCGCATGGTCGAACTTCTTCTCCCGCCTGACCCGCAGCCATCCCGGCCGTGTCGTCTGGCTGGTGTTCAACGTGCTGCTCGCCCTGCTGCTGATGGAGATCGGCATTCTCGGCGTGATCGAGAGCATCCTCGGGCTCTACGCCAACGTCGCGGTGGGCTGGCTGGGCGCGGTCGCCGCCGATCTGGCCGTCAACAAGCCGCTGGGTTTCAGCCCGCCCGGGATCGAGTTCAAGCGCGCCCATCTCTACGACATCAACCCGGTCGGCACCGGCGCCATGGGCCTGTCGGTGCTGTGCTCCACCACCGCCTTCTTCGGGCTTCTCGGGCCGGTGGCGCAGGCGCTGGCCCCCTTCATCGGGCTGGTGGTGGCCTTCGCCGCCGCCCCGCTGATCGCCTGGAGGACCGGGGGCCGCTATTACCTCGCCCGCAAGTCGGACAAGCTGCCCGGCGATGGCGCGACCGTCCGCTGTTCGATCTGCGAGAACCAGTTCGAGCGGCCGGACATGGCCTTCTGCCCGGCCTATGACGCGCCGATCTGCTCGCTCTGCTGCACGCTGGAGGCGCGCTGCCACGACCTCTGCAAGAAGGACAGCCGCTTCGCCGACCAGATCGCCCACAGCCTGCAACGGGTGCTGCCCAAGCGGATTGCCGCCGGGGTCCACACCCGCACCGGCCATTTCATCGGGGTGATGACGCTGTTCTCGCTGGTGCTGGGCGGGGTGCTGGTGGTCATCGACTTCCAGTACGCCAATGCCGACGCGGCGGAGCGGGCGGCGATCCATACCGCGCTGGTCTCCGTCTTCGTCTGCCTGTTCATCCTGTCCGGTGTCGCCGCCTGGCTGCTGGTGCTGGCCCATGAGAGCCGCCGCAAGGCGGAGGAGGAGACCGCCCGCCAGACCGCCATGCTGATGGACGAGATCGCCGCCCACGAACGCACCGACGCAGCATTGCAGAAGGCCAAGGAGGTGGCGGAGGCCGCCAACGCCGCCAAGAGCCGCTACATCATCGGCGTCAGCCACGAAATCCGCGCACCCTTGAACGCCATATCCGGTTATGCCCAGCTTCTGGAGAGCAACAGCACCCAGCGCCCGCAGGACGCCGTCCGCGTCATCCGCCGCAGTGCCGAGCATCTGTCGAACCTGATCGACGGGCTGCTCGACATCTCGAAGATCGAATCGGGTCTGCGCCGGCTCAGCCGCGACAAGGTGCAGCTGATCGATTTCCTCGACCAGCTGGCCGACATGTTCCGCATCCAGGCCGCCGCCAAGGGGCTGGAGTTCCGCTACACCCGCGTTCCGCACCTGCCGGCCTGGGTCCACACCGACAGCAAGATCCTGCGCCAGATCCTGATCAACCTGCTGTCCAACGCGGTGAAATACACCGAGACCGGCCATGTCGCCCTGACCGTCCGCTACCGCAGCCAGATCGCCGAGTTCGAGATCGCCGACAGCGGCATCGGCATCCGCGAGGAAGACCTCGACCGCGTCTTCGAACCGTTCGAGCGCGGGCGTGGAGCGGCGGTGCGGGCGGTGGCCGGCACCGGTCTGGGCCTGACCATCACGCGGGTGCTGACCCGCATCATGGGCGGCGACATCGCGCTGCGCAGCAAGGCGGGGGAGGGCAGCGTCTTCACCGTCCGCCTGCTGCTGTCGGAGGCGATGCACCGGCCGGGCGAGCAGGTGGAGCGCCGGGCCATCACCGGCTATGCCGGGCCGCAGATCACCATCCTGCTGGCCGACGACGACCGCGACCATCTGGCGCTGATGACCGACATCCTGCGCCCGCTGGGATTCGTGCTGTTCACCGCGTCTGACGCCACCGCCTGCCTGGAGCTGGCTGCGCAATGCAAGCCCGACGTCGCTATGCTCGACATCTCCATGCCCGGCGAGAGCGGTTGGGACGTGGCGGAGGAGCTGCGGCGCCAGTTCGCCGACCGCATCCGCATCATCATGGTCTCCGCCAATGCCTACGAGGCGCAGGGCCCGGGCGACGGCCGGGCGCCGCACGACGCCTTTGTCGCCAAGCCGATCGAGATCCATGCGCTGCTCGACCGGTTGCAGGCGCTGACCGGGCTGGAATGGATCCATGCCCCGGAAAAACAGGAAAAGCCGGCGGAAGCGCTTGCCCTGGTCACAGGGCCGTCCGATCAACTTCCCATGCCTGCCGGACAGCCGGCATCAGATCTGCCTGAGGCGGCGCTGCGTCATCTCGACGACCTGCGCCAGCTTGGGCGGATCGGCTATATTCGCGGAATCGAAGCCAAGCTGCGCGAGATCGAGACGGAGGACGCCGCCACCCTGCCATTTGTCGAACGGCTGCGAACGCTGGTGCGCGCCTTCGATCTGAAGGGGTATATGCGTGCGGTGGAAGAGGCGGCGGCGCAGCGGAATGCGAGGCAGCAGCATGAGAATCGGACAGAAGACGGGGCCGTGACGGGATGAAGCGCCGCGACATGATCCTGGTGGTGGACGACACCCCCGACACGCTGGGATTCCTGACGGAGGCCATCGAACAGGCCGACCTGACCGTGCTGGTCGCTGTCGACGGCGAGAGTGCCCTTGACCTCGTCGGCCAGATCACGCCGGACCTGATCCTGATGGACGCGGTGATGCCCGGCCTCGACGGCTTCGAGACCTGCCGGCGGCTGAAGCAGGTTCCCCACCTGTCGCATATTCCCGTCATCTTCATGACCGGCCTCAGCGACACTGAACATGTGGTGAAGGGGCTGGAGGCCGGCGGCGTCGATTACGTCACCAAGCCGATCGTGGTGGACGAGCTGATCGCCCGCATCCGCGTCCATCTGACCAACGCCCGCGTCGCCTACGCCGCCCGTGCGGCGCTGGACGCCACCGGCCGTTTCCTGCTGGCGACGGACGGGACGGGCCGGCTGCTGTGGTGCACCCCGCAGGCGGAACGGCTGCTGGCCGGCCTGGACCCGGAAGCGGCAGCCGCGCTGGCCGCCGGTCTGGCGGGGCTGCGCCGGACCTCAGCCCCCGGCGGGGCGGGGGAGAACTTCACGCTTGAGCTGCCTGATGGGGACGGTGTGCGGCGGCTGGAGTTCACCTATCTCAGCCCTGCCAATCCCGACGAATATCTGTTCCGCCTCAGCGAGCCGACCGCCGGCCGTCAGGAGGGCATACTGCGCGACGCGTTGGGCCTGACCGCGCGCGAGGCGGAGGTTCTGCTGTGGATTGCCAACGGCAAGCCCAACCGCGACATCGGCGAGATCCTGGGCATCAGCCCCCGCACGGTGAACAAGCATCTGGAGCAGGTCTTCACCAAGCTGGGTGTCGAAAACCGCGCCTCCGCCGCCGCGCTGGCGATCCGCACCCTGGCTGCACGGGCGTGAGGCGGGGGCCGCTTCAGCGCTCCGCCTGTTCGAAAGTCTGGCGCAGGCCGTCGGCCTCCATCCGCAGCCTCAGATAGGACCGCCGGTTCAGATGCTGGGCGATGGCCATTTCGCCGCAGATCAGCAGTTCGTAGCCCAGCCCGTGCAGATAGGACAGCAGCGCCTCCTGCGGGGCACGGATTCCCGGCATGGAATCGGCATCCCACAGCTCGAACAGGACGGGCGGATAGGCGCAACGCTTCAGCGTCTCCGTCGCCCCCTTCAGAACCGGCAGTTCCATTCCTTCGACGTCCAGTTTCAGCAGGCAAAGGTCGGTGATGCTGAAATCGTCCAGCCGCACCATGCTGGCCTGCCCCATCCGCACCCCCGGCGCGTCGGTGTCGCAGCCGAGCCCCGCGTCGCGCCGGGCGCGCCGCACCTCGGGATCAAGGCTGAGCGCGCCCAGGTTGCGGTCGTTGGCATAATCGGGGATGGGGATCTCGATCATGTCCATCCGCTCGCCCAGCGCCAGATTCTGGACCAGGACATTGTCGAGCCCATTCAGCGCCACGGATCCGCAGAGCAGGTGGTAGAGCGGCCGCTGCACCTCGAAGCTGACCACACGGTGGCTGTCGTGGAAGGTGAGCGCCGTCGGAATGGTGAAGGCGCCGACATTGGCGCCACCGTCCACGATGGTGCCGCCGGCCTGGCAGCCCCGGTCGTGGCCGGCACCGTCCCCGATCTGGACCAGCGCCTTGGCGACCATCAGGGTCACCGGCTCCCACTGGCCGTCGCGGCGCAGGTGACGGGTGATGCCGTCGACCGCATCGAACAGCAGGAACCGGCCCATCTGGGTCTCTACCACGGTGGCGTTCGGCAGCATTCGGGGAAAGCCTCGCAACTGTATGGCGGCATCATATCCGACGCCGCCCGTCCTTCAAATGGCCCCGTCATCGACCATCGCCCGTCACACGGTTATCGCCTCACACTGCGATCGTCGGCTCCGCGCCGCCGCGTCCGGCGACGATGTGGTTCATGATGCAGGTCATCACCGGTTCGCCGCGCTGGTTCAGCGTGGTGTAGGCCAGCCGCACCGTGCCGCGGCCGCCGCGGCGCGACGGGATCGTCTCCACCACCTCCACCCGGACGCGGATGGTGTCACCGGGCCGCACCGGCCGCAACCAGCGCAACTCGTCCATGCCGGACCCGCCCAGGCTGGTGCCGGTGATCAGCCCGGTGTCGCGGAACAGCCGGAAGGTCAGCGACAGCGTGTGGAAGCCGCTGGCGATCAGCCCCTGGAACGGCCCGTCCGCCGCCGCCACCGCGTCGATGTGGAAGGGCTGCGGGTCGAAGCGCAGGGCGAAATCCATGATCTGGCTCTCGGTCAGGGTCGCTCCTTCCGAATCGAACACCTCGCCGATGCGGAAATCCTCGAAATGGCGGCCGGGCATCGTGTCGTTTCTCCCTCGGGTAAAGTCTTATCGTTGCGGCCAAAGAGTAGCCCGGCCGGATCGCCCGTCAAAGGGAAGGGATTTGCAGCACCACGGCATAGGTCCTATGGCGTAAACCTTTGGCGTAATTCGCATTCCTGTTGGGATCGGGCATGGTCCCGGTCGGATTCCTGACCATCGACGGACGGATGTCACCACTCCCCACGCCCAGAAACACCCCAAGCACGTCGATGCTGTCGCCCTTCCGCTGCGTCGTGTTTTCGGTCGCCGGGCAGGCTCTGGCACTGCCGGTGGAAACCGTGCGGCGTTTCTTGCCGTTGCCGCGGCTGGAGCGGCTGCCGACGGCGCCGCTGCCCGTGGAGGGGGTGTTCCGCTATCAGGGAGAGGTGGTGCCGGTCCTGCGCCTGGATGTCCTGCTCGATCTCGGGGCCGGCGGAATGGTGCCGGGCCTCTATTCGCCGCTTCTCCTTGTCACATGGCAGGGCCGGCCGGCGGCGCTGCTGGCCGATCAGGTCCATGGCGAAACGGCGGTCGATCCGCGGGAGCGCACGCCGTCCGACCCGTCTCTGAGCTTCAACGGCTGCGCCGTCGGCGCCTTTCCGGACCGGGTGACCGGCCGCGGCGGCGGCGTGACCCTGATCGACCCCGACCGGCTTTTGAGCGAGGCGGAGGGCCGGCTGCTCGACGCCTTCCGCACGGTGGCCGAACGGCGGCTGGCGCAGTGGCAGGAGCCTGCCGATCCCCTCGATGCCTCTCCTCGGGACGCGACAGCCGCCGGGGAGGGGGGCGTATGATGCCCAACCCTTCCGCAACGATCGAGTCGATCCGCCGCGACCCGCATTTCCCGCGCCTGAAGGCGATGGTGATCGACGCCACCGGTCTCGCCTATTACGCCGACAAGGACGCCGCCTTCGCCGAACGCATCAACCGCCGGCTGCCCTTCGGTCCCATCGCCACGGTCGCCGGCTATCTGGCGGCGCTGGAGGCGGAGGGGCCGGGCGGTCCGGAATACCAGGGACTGATCAACGAGCTGGCGGTGGGGGAGACCTTCTTCTTCCGCTATGTCGAACAGTTCGACGCGTTGCGCGCCGTCGCCATTCCCGAATGCCTGCGCCGCAACCAGTCGAGCCGCCTGCTGCGGATCTGGAGCGCCGGCTGTTCGATCGGGCCGGAGGCCTACACCATCGAAATCCTGCTGAAGCAACATTTCGCCGCCCAGTTGGAAGGCTGGCAGGTCCATATCGTCGGCACCGACATCAACGGCGCCTTCCTGGAGCAGGCACGGCGCGGCGCCTATGGCGACTGGGCGGTGCGCGGCCTGTCGCCGGAAACGCTGGAGGCCTGTTTCGACCGCCGGGACAGGCTGTGGTCGGTGAAGCCGAAATACCGGCAATGGACCAGCTTCATGCCCTTCAACCTCGTGGATGGGGCGATCCCCTCCTATCCGCATGGGATCGGGCATTTCGACATCATCCTGTGCCGCAACGTCATGATCTATTTCGACGAGGCGACGCGGCACCGGCTGCTGGGCGACCTGCACAAGGCGCTGGCCGAGGGTGGCTGGCTGGTGGTCGGCCATGCCGAGGCAGGGCCGCAGATGAACGAGCTGTTCATCCCGGTCTCGGTCCCGGGCGCGACGCTCTACCGCAAACAGGCCGAAACGACGACCACGGCTGCGCCGATCCGCAGCGCCACCGCCGTTCCGGCACCGGCCGCGCCGGTCGCCACGATCGCGCCGCGTCGGGCCGGAAGGTCTGCGGCGAAGCTCGCAACCGATGCCGCCGGACCGGTCTCCGCCCCGCGCTCCCGCAGGACCGTACTGGCGTCTTCGTCCGTCGAACCCACCCCGCCGGATGCGCCTGAGACCAACGAGCGCTCCTCCGTGCTGGAAGCCTGTCTGGCGCGGGTGGAGGCGCAGCGGCTCGACCCGGCCGCCCACTATCATCTGGGGCTGGTGGAGGAGGAGCTCGGCGTCGGCGATCCGGTGGCGGCCTTCAAGCGGGCCTTGTATCTCGACCCGCGCTTCGTCCTGGCTGACTACCATCTGGCGCTGGCCTATTGGCGCCGCGGCCGGCTGGTTCCGGCCCAGCGCCATTTCCGCAATGCGCGCGAGGCGCTGGAGAGCCGTCCCGACGACGAAGCGGTGACCGAGGGCGGCGGCCTGACCGTTCAGGAGCTGCGCGGCATGTTGGACCTCTGGCTGACCGGTGAGGAGGGCTGATGGACGAGACGCTTGCCGGCGCCGGCCCTGGAGCCGCACCGCTCATCGCCGCACTCGATAGCGCGTCGCCGGACCGCGCCGCCGCCCGCGCATCCATCGACTGGGATGCGGTGCGCGAGAAATTGGCGCGCCGCACCGCCGATCTCGAGGCGATCTTCGCCGGCCGTGGCCCCTGGGCCGACGCCGTGCTTGCCCGCCGGGCCGAGGAGCTGGCGGAAACTCCGCAGCCCGACGACGAGGCCGGCATCGGCACGTCCATGCTGATTGCGCGCGGGGTGGAGACCCTTTATGGGCTGGAGTTGCGCCATCTCGGCCATATCGTGCCGATGCCGCGGCTGGCCCGCGTGCCGGGCGCGCCGCCCGCCGTCCTGGGGGTGATCGCCGTCGCCGGCCGGGTGATGCGGCTGTTCGACCTCGACCGGCTGTGCAGCGGGACGTCCGCCCGGGGGGCCGCCGGCAGCGCCGAGGCCGACCAGACCGGCTACGCCATCGTGCTGCGCACCGGCACCGGCCGTCCGGCCGCCTTGCGCCTGCGCGAGGTGGAGCGGGTGGCCGACATCATGGTGCCACGCGCATCCGCCCCGGTGGAGGCCGGGCCGCTGATCCGGGCGATTACCGCTGAGCGCATGGCGGTCATCGACATGACGGCGCTGCTCGACGTCGTGAAGACCTGAAGAACGACCCATCCCTCTGAAGAGCCGATCCAACTCAAGAGCCGTCCGGGACCGGAGCAGAAGAATGAACATGAAAGTCGCCCATAAGCTGGTCCTGGGTTTCGGCGTGGTCTGCGTCCTGACCGCGCTGCTGGCGCTCTACCAGATGTCGCGCTTCTCCGACGCGCTGTCGGTCATCATCGCGGTTTCGACCTACGACACCGAGGCGGCCGACATGGTGACGGCGGTCGGCAATTATCAGGCGGAGCTGCGCAGCACGCGCGAAACGGCGCTGAACGCGGTGTCGGTCGCCAATGCCGAAGGGCGGGTCGCCGACATCCCCACCATCATGGCGCCGCTGCGCACCCGATATGACGAGGTCGGCGCCAAGCTGCGCGAGACGCTGGGCAAGCTGCGAGGGATGGTCGCCGAACGTTCGACCAACAGCGTGACCGACAGCCGCCGCAAGGGCTGGGTGGAGCTGGACACCGCGGTGAACGAGATGAACCGCGCCATCGGCGCGGTGGGGGACGAGGCGCGGACGATCTACACCCTGCTGGAGCGCAACCAGATCGCCGACGCGCTGCAACGCCGCCAGCGGGTGGACGAGCTGCGCAAGGTGATGGAGCAGCGCATCGATGCCGCCCAGACCGCCATCGACCATCTGACAGCCGCCGGCCGCGACGATATCCGGGCGATCTACAATTCCGCCATCCAGTCCTCGATCATTGCGCTGGTCGTCGTCTTCCTGATCGCGGTGGCGGTCGCCTATCTGATCGGCAGCTCCATCACCCGCCGCCTCGGCCGTGCCATCGACTTCGTCACCAAGATCGGCCACGGTGACCTGACGCAGGAGATCGTGATCGCCGGCAAGGACGAGCTGGCCATCCTGGGCCAGCATCTGAACGAGATGGCCGGGCGGCTGAAGTCGATGGCCCGCACCACGCGGGAGACGGCCGAGAGCGTGCACGCCGCCACCGCCCAGATCCGCGCCTCGACCCAGCAGCAGTCGGCCAGCGTCGCCGAACAGCTGGCGGCGGTGGAGCAGACCACGGCGACCCTGTCGGAGATCACCGAATCCGGCGCCCAGATCAACCGCCGCGCCCAGGACGTCTCGCACGGCGCCCAGACGGTGGCGGCCTCCAGCCATTCCGGCATGAAGGCGGTGGACGACACCATCCAGGCGATGGACGCCATCCGCGAACAGGCCGAGGCGGTGGCCGAGAACATCGTCATGCTGTCGGAACGCACGCAGGCGATCGGCGAGATCATCGTGACGGTGAACGACATCGCCGAGCGCTGCCACCTGCTGGCGCTGAACGCCGCCATCGAGGCGGCGGCGGCCGGCGAGCATGGCCGCACCTTCTCCATCGTCGCCGGCGAGATCAAGAGCCTCGCCGACCAGTCGAAGGAGGCGACCGCCCAGGTCCGCTCCAACCTGTCGGAGATCCAGCACGGCATCAACGCCTCGGTCATGCTGACGGAGGAGGCGGTGAAGCGCGTCGCCGCCGGCAAGCGCCAGACCGACGCCACCCAATCGACCATCCGCACCATGGCGGAGAACATCCAGGAGAGCGTTCTGGCCTTCCAGCAGATCGTCGCCGGCACCAACCAGCAGCAGATCGGTCTGGAGCAGGTGATCCAGGCGCTTCAGAACATCCGCGAGGCCAGCAGCCAGACGGCGGCCGGCACCCGCCAGCTGGAGGGGGCGGCCGCCAATCTGAACAATCTCGGCCAGGGGCTGGTCGAGGCGGTGCGGAACTATCGGGTGTGATGCGGAGCCTCTGATGGACATCCGCCAGCGTCTGCTCGCCGCCTTCGACCTGGAGCACAAGGAGCATCTCGCCGCGATTCGCACCGCGCTGCGCGAGGCGGAGGCGACGGGCGACGCGCCGGACCTCGTCGACATCCACCGGCGTGCCCACAGCCTGAAGGGCGCCGCCCGCGCCGTCGACCTGCCGGAGGTGGAGGCGATCTCCCACCGGCTGGAGGCGGCCTTCATCGCCGTGCAGAAGGGCGGGATCGCGCTGGACCCCGTCACCGTCGGCGTGGTCCGCCGTTCGCTCGACGCCATCGAGGATCTGGTCGGCTGGTCTCTCCAGGGCGGCGGCGAGGTGGAGACGGCCGGCGTGCTCGCCGACCTCGACGCACTGGCCGCCGGCCGCATCGGCGGGCCGATCCCCGCCGCCATTTCGGCAGTCCCCACCCGCAACCCCGAGCGTCGGCCCGCGCGCCAGCGTGATGGCGCTACAGAGGCCGACACCGCCGCCCTGGTCCGCATCGCGGCACAAGGGCTGGAGCGCCTGTCGGAAACCGCGTCGGCCCTGTTGCCGGAGGTGGAGGCCCAGGCCGGGCTTGGCGAGCAGCTCCGCGCCATGCGTCAGGAATGGCGGGCGCTCGACCGGGCATGGCGGCATCTGCGGGTGCAGATCGGCCGTGGGGCCGCTGCGGACGCGCTGGACGGCCGCGGCGCGCTGCCTGCCCTGATGGCTTTCGAGCGACGCTTCCGCGCTCTCGGTGGCGCGCTCGACACCGCGCACCGCAGCCACGACCGGCTCCTGTGGTCGATGCGGCGCTGGGGCGGCGGCTTCCAGCAGGACATGCGGCGCCTGCGCATGCTGCCGGCGGAAAACCAGCTGAGCGGCCTCGGCCGCATGGTCCGTGACATCAGCCGGACCGAGGGCAAGGAGGTCGAGGTCGACGTCCGCGGCCTGGAGGTGGAGGCCGACCGCGCCGTCCTGCAACGGCTGAAGGATCCGATCCTGCACATCGCCCGCAACGCCATCAGCCACGGCATCGAAACGCCGGCCGAGCGGCTGGCGCTGGGCAAGCGGCCGGCGGCGCGCGTCACCATTGCCGCGTCGGTGGAGGGCGCGCGCCTGCGCCTGCGCATCGAGGATGACGGTCGTGGACTGGACCGTGCCGCCATCCTGCGTAAGGCGGCCGAACGCGGCCTGATCGATGCCGACGAGCTGTCTTCGACCGACGAGCTGCCGCTGGAGCGGCTGACCGAGTTCCTGTTCCACCCCGGCTTCTCCACGGCCTCCCACACCACAGAGCTGGCCGGACGCGGCATGGGCCTCGCCATCGCGCGGCGGGAGGTGGAACGGCTGCAGGGCAACCTGACCATCGCCGACCGCCCCGGCGGCGGCACCGCCGTCATCATCGAGGTGCCGCTGAGCCTGCTCAGTCAGCGGCTGGTCTTCGTCGCGGTGCAGGACCAGATCCTGGCGATCCCGTCCGCCGACGTGGTCCGTCTGCGCACCGCGGCGGCGGAGACGTTGTTCTCCGGCGTCGGCACGCCGATGATCCGCATCGGGGAGGAGGAGATCGCTGTTACTTCCTTGGCTGCCCTGCTGGGCATGGAAGCGCCGGTGGTGCCGTCGGCCGAGCGTGGTCTGTCGCTGGTTGTGGTGCGGGCGGCGGACCGGCGGCTGGCGCTGGCGGTCGACCGCTTCATCGCCACCCGCGAGACGGTGGTGACCGCGGCGGAGGAGACCGGGCTGGACGCCGGCCGCTATCTCGGCACCGTGCTGATGGACGATGGCGGTCCGGCGCTGGTGCTCAACATTCCCGGCCTGATGCCGCTGCCCGGCAGCACCCTGCCGGCCCCGGCACGCCCGGCGGAAGAGGTTACCCCTGACCGGGCGCATATCCTGGTTGTCGATGACAGCATCACCACCCGCACGCTGGAAAAGAGCATTCTCGAAGCCCATGGTTATCGGGTGACGCTCTGCGTGGACGGGCGCGAAGCCCTGGAGCGCCTGTCGGAAGGGATGGAGGTTGGCCTGATCATCAGCGACGTCGAAATGCCCCGGATGGACGGCTTCGCCCTGTTGCAGGCGGTGAAGGCGGACAAGCGGCTTGCCGAGATCCCGGTGATCCTCGTCACCTCGCGCGCCAGCGACGAGGACCGCGAGCGTGGCCTGCGCCTGGGCGCCGACGCCTACATCGTCAAGACCCGCTTCGACCAGAACGAGCTTCTGGCCGGCATCCGGCGGCTGCTGTGAGCGCGACGGGCAACAGCGGCACCCCCACCACCGGTTCCAGGCGCATCCGCGTGCTGGTGGTCGAGGACAGCCCCGTAATCCAGCAACTCCTGAGCCACGTCATCAGCGCCGACCCGCGGTTGGAGGTGGCGGGCATCGCCTCCAGCGGCGAGCAGGCGTTGCGCATGATCGACCGCACCGCCCCCGATGTGGTGTCGCTCGACATCCGGCTGCCGGGCATCGACGGCTTCGAGGTGACCAGCCGCATCATGCGGCAGAACCCGTTGCCGATCGTGGTGGTGGCGTCGGACGTGCGCGACCTCGACATCCCGATGCGGGCGCTGCAGGCCGGTGCGCTGGCGGTGGTGGAGAAGCCCGGGAGCATGGCTCGTGCCGACTACCAGACGGTCGCGCACCATCTCTGCACCCAGCTTGTCATCATGAGCCAGGTGAAGGTGATCCGCCACCGCATCGCTGCCCGCGGCTCACGCCCTGCCTCCAGTGTTTCCGCAGGAGTTTCGGCGGATGCGCCGTCTCAGGACAGCCGGTTGCCGACGGCGGCGGTGGCGGCCGACGGGCGGGGGCGGCGCTTCCGCGGGGTGGGCCTCGTCGCCTCCACCGGCGGCCCGGCGGCGCTGGCGAAGATCCTGAAGGACATGCCGGCCGACTTCCCGCTGCCGGTCTTCGTGGTCCAGCATATGGGCGCGCCTTTCATGGCCGGTTTCGCCAGCTGGCTCGGCACCGTCTCCCCTCTGCCTGTGCAATTGGGGGAGGCTGGGCTGACGCCGCGACCGGGCACGGTCTATGTTGCGCCGGGCGACCGGCACCTGCTGGTGGACGGCGCCACGATACGCCTGTCGGCGGACCCGATGGTGTGCGGCCAGCGCCCGTCGGGCGAGGTGCTGTTCCAGTCGATGGCGCGCGCCTACGGCGCATCCGGCATCGGCGTGCTGCTGACCGGCATGGGAGAGGATGGCGCCAGGGGGCTGGCCGACATGCACAGGGCCGGTGCCTACACCATAGCGGAGCACGCCTCCACGGCGGTTATCCACAGCATGCCCGGCACCGCGGTGCGGCTGGGCGGTGCGGTGGAGGAACTGCCGCTCGACCGGGTGGCCGGACGGCTGCTGCAACTGACCTCCGACGATAAGATGGCGTCATGAACGGACTCCGCACTCTGGTTGTCATGGGTTCCCAGACGCAGGGGCTTCTGCTGAAGCTGCTGCTGGAGGAACGCGGCGTGGAGACCATCTGCGTCGACGGCGTCGAGCCCGCTTTGGCGGAGATCGCCGGAACTCCGCAGGATCTGCTGATCGTCGAGGGGGAGCTTGCCGGCCCCACCGGCTTGGCCGAACTGCGCGCCCGCACCGACGCCGCCGTCATCGTGCTTGGCCGTGGCAAGGGGGAGAGCGACCCATCCGATCCCAAAGCGGTGGTCGAATCCGCCTGCGGGCTGATGGAGCGGCGCAGCGCCCCGCCGACGGCGCCGGAGATCTTCAGTCGTGCCCGCATACTGATCGTCGATGACAGCGCGACCTACCGCGAGTTCCTGCGTGCCGAACTTGAGCAGGAGGGCTGCACCGTCATAGCCGCCCGCAACGCCGACGAGGCGGTGGCGGCGCTGGCTGGTGATGGATTGGACTGCGTCATCCTCGACCTTGTGATGCCGGGGACCAGCGGCACCCAGCTTTGCGAGCGGTTCGACCGGTTCCGCCGCCAGCGCGGCCTGTTTTTCCAAATCGTCATCCTGACCAGTCAGGATGACGAGGAGCAGCTGATGATAAGCCTGACAGCGGGTGCTGACGACTTCGTCGGAAAGGGGCAGACGATGGATGTCCTCAAGATCAGATTGATGGCGCTTCTGCGCCGTAAATACTTCGTGGAGGATCATCTGATCCGCTCGCCGCGTCCTGCACCTTCCGCATAGGAGGGGAGTAGAGCCATCGTGTGATTTCGGAAGCCGTCTTGTCCGTTTATTCTCTGCGGGCTTTTTGAAACTGTCCGATGGACCGACCGGTGCCGGTGCCGATTCCAATGGCGATCAGCCTCCAGCCCGTCCGTGAGCCCCCGATCTCCAGAGACACCGACGCAAGAGATTCAGACGCGATGCACCGATCTTCGGCCACCCCCATGTCCCCGACCGATCTGCGCTATCGCGAGTGCCTTGAGAACGCGCGGCGTGTCTGTGCCGCTGGAACAGTGCCGACCATGCTGGTGGTCGGCGGGCCGGAAATGGCGGCCGTCCGCTGCAACGAGTCCCTGGCCACCCTGTTGAACCGCCCGCGCGCCGCCACGCGTGACGAGAGCGGTCCGACCCTGCTGCCTGGCGTCTGGACCGCGGTGGCCGAGGCATTGGGGCCGCTCTACCGTGATGGCGGCGCGCAGAGCCCGGCCACGCCCCCCGACAGCATTCTGCTCACTCTGCCGGCCGACCCGCCGCTGAGCCTGCGTGCTGCGCCGCTGCTGGTCGACGGCCGCGTTGTCGGGGTGCTGGCCACCGCGACACTGGATGGTGCGATTGCGCAACTGGCGGAGACCATGCGGGCGGAGGTGGCGCGCACCACCGCGGCGCGGTCGCGTTTCCTGGCCTCGGCCAGCCACGACCTGCGCCAGCCCTTCCAGGCGATGCGCCTGTTCCTCGACGCGCTGACCACCCAGGTGGAGGGCAACGCGCGGGCCACCCGCACCGCCGGCATGCTGGCGAATGCGATGACGGCGGGCGAGCAGTTGCTGAACGCCCTGCTGGATATTTCCACCCTGGATGCCGGCACGGTGGAGGCCGACATGCAGGCGGTGTCGCTCGACTCGCTGCTGCAATCGCTGGCCGAGGAATTCCGCCCGCAGGCGGAAGAGAAGGGCCTGCGCCTGCGCGTCCATCTGCCCTGCCGGGCGGTCACCCGCAGCGACCCCGTCCTGCTAGGCCGCATCATCCGCAACCTGCTGGCCAACGCCATCCGCTACACCCAGCGCGGCGGCATCCTGCTCGGCTTGCGCAAGCGCGACGGTCAATGGCGCATCGAGGTGTGGGACACCGGCTTCGGCGTTCCCCAGGACAAGCTGGACGTCATCTTCGACGAGTTCCACCAGCTGACCAATCCCGCCCGCGACCCCACGCGCGGGCTCGGCCTCGGGCTTGCCATCGTGCGGCGCCTGTCGGTCCTGCTGCACGCCCCGGTCGACGTTCAGTCGCGCTCGGGCCGTGGCTCCGTCTTCGCCGTCACCGTCGACCGCCTGGAGGGGGAGGACGTGCCGGCCGATGCGCCCGCCGCGGCGTCGGCGTCCGAACATGGCACCGAAGGGGTGCCGCTGGACGGCATGCGCATCCTTGTGGTGGACGACGACAGCATGGTGCTGTCCGGTCTGCTGCTGACCCTGGAAAGCTGGGGCTGCGCCTTCGTCTCGGCCTCCAACATGCGCGAGGTGTTCGCTGCTGTCGATGGGCTGGAGGGACCGCCCGACGCCATTCTGACCGACCTGCGCCTGCCGGGGAAGGTGTCCGGCTTCGACGTCATCGACCGCGTGCGCAAGCTGTTCAAGGCCGACATTCCGGCGGTGGTGCTGACCGGCGAGACCGCGCCAGAATCCCTGTTGGAAGGCCAGCGCCGCGGCTGTGCCTTCCTGCACAAGCCGCTGCACCCCGGCGAGCTGCGCCGCGTGCTCGAGGAGGTGCGGCGGGACGGGGCGGGCTGCTGAAAGGTCGTTCCCCTCAATCCCGCGGCGGGCTCTGCAGGTACAGCACGAGCAGCCGCACAAGACTCTCCAGCGCGTCGGCGTGGATGCGCTCGTAGCCGTGCGAGGCGTCGATGCCGAAGCAGACCAGCGCCGTGCGGATGTCGTTGCCGGCCTCGATGGCCGAGGCGCTGTCGCAGCGGTAATAACGGAAGACGTCACGCTGGTGTGGGATGTTCTGCGCCTGGCACAGCGCGATCAGCGAATGGGTCAGCGCCAAGTCGAAGGGACCGGTGCTGTCGGCCATGGCGATGGTGACGCCATATTCGCTGCTGTTCTGGCCGGGGGCGGTGGTGCCGTTGTCGATGGTCACCATCTCCGCCACGTCCTGGTGCAGGATGGATGACGCGCCGGATCCGACCTCTTCGGAGATCGTGAACAGCAGGTGGCAGTCCACCGGCAGGGCCGCCCCGGCATCGACCACAGCCTTCGCCGCGCCCAGCATCACCGCCACCCCCGCCTTGTCGTCGAGATGGCGCGAGACGATGTAGCCGTTCTCCAGGAATTCCGGCTGCGGATCGATGGCGACGATGTCGCCGATGTTGAAACCGCGCTCCTCAAGATCCCGCCGGTTGGCGACCGGGGCGTCGACGCGCAGCTCCACCTGCTGCCACGTGACCGGCTGACTGTCGACCTCCTTGTTGAAGGTGTGGCCCGACGCCTTCAGCGGCAGGATGGTGCCGCGCCAGGGGCCGCGGTCGGTCAGCACGGTGCAGCGCCCCCCTTCGGCGAAGCGGGACGACCAGTGGCCGATGGGCACCAGTTCCATCCGGCCATTGTCCTTCAACATCTTCACCTGGGCGCCCAGCGTGTCGACATGGGCGACCAGCGCCCGGTCGGGAGTGGAGCGCACCCCCTTGAGGTCGGCGCGGATGGCGCCGCGCCGCGTCAGTTCATAGGGGATTCCCATCCGCTCCAGCTCGGCACAGCACAGCCGCACCACGTCCGTGGTGTATCCGGTCGGGCTGGGCGTGGTCAGCAGCCGGTAGAGGATGTCGGTGACATAGCCCATGTCGATGGGCAGCGGCACGGCCATGGTTGGATCTTCCTCCTGCTGAAACTTCTCCCGCCTTGCTGAGGATCCCCTCTCCCCCCCGGGGAGAGGGTTAGGGTGAGGGGGACGCGTGGCGTGGATTCTTGTGAAGCACACGCGGTGCATCCCCCTCACCCTCCCCACTTCGTGGGGCCCCTCCCTCTCCCCGCTTTCGGCGGACCAAGGGTCCGCCTGTCGCGTCAGCGCAAACAGAGTTTGCGCGAGAGCGGGGGAGAGAGGGCGAATTCGCTAAAGCACCCCCCGCGTCTGCGGAAACAGCAGATCGACGAAACGTTCCGCCGTCGGCTGCGGTTCGTGGTTGGCAAGGCCCGGCCGCTCGTTCGCCTCGATGAAGACATGGCCGGGCCGGTCGGGCGACTCCACCAGCAGGTCGAAGCCCACCACCGGGATGTCCAGCGCCCGGGCGGCCACCGTCGCCACCTCCACCAGTTCCGGGTGCAGGCTGTCGGTCACATCGTGGATCGTCCCGCCGGTGTGCAGGTTCGCCGTCTTGCGCACCGGCAGCACCTCGCCCGCCGCCAGCACGTCGTCCAAACTCTTCCCGGCGGCGGCGAGGCAGCGGTCGGTCTCCGCGTCCAGCGGAATATGGCTTTCCCCGCCGGTGGCGGCGGCGCGGCGGCGGCTCTGCGCCTCGATCAGTTCGCGCACGCTGTGGCTGCCGTCGCCGGTCACCTCGGCCGGGCGGCGCACCGCGGCGGCCACCACCTTCTTGTCGATGACGATGATCCGCAGATCCTGCCCCTCATAAAACTGCTCCAGCAGCACCGTGTCGCAATGTTGGCGGGCCGATGCGACGGCGCGCTCCATCGTCCCGGCGTCGCGCACGTCCACCGTGATGCCGCGCCCCTGCTCGCCGCGCGCCGGCTTGACCACGATGCGGCCATGGGTCGCCAGGAACGCCGCATTCTCCTCCGCCTCGCCGGCAATCATCTGGGCCGGGACCTTCAGGCTGGCCCGCTCCAGAACGCGCCGCGTCACCGCCTTGTCGTCGCAGCGGCTCATGGCGACGGCGCTGGTCAGCTCGCTGAGGGATTCGCGGCAGACCACGCTGCGCCCGCCCCAGGTCAGGGCGAAATAGCCGGCCTCGGCATCAAGCACATCGACGCCGATGCCGCGCCGCCGCGCCTCGTTGACGATGATGGTGGCATAGGGGTTCAACTGCTCGCCCGGCTGCGGGCCGGTGAACAGCCGCTCGTTGATCGGGTTCCTGGTCTTCAGGGCGAAGGCCGGGATCCGGCGGAAATTCAGCTTCTCATAGAGCGCGATGGCGTTCTCGTTGTCGTGCAGGACCGACAAATCGAGGAAGGCGCGGCCGCGCGCCTGCACATGCTCCGCCACGGTGCGGACCAGCGTCTCGCCGATCCCCGGAAACGAGGCCTGCGGATCGACCGCCAGGCACCAGAGCGAGCTGCCATTCTCCGGATCGCCATAGGCATGGGCATGGTCCACCGCCGTGACCGAGCCGATGATCTCGCCGGTGGCATCGTCGCAGGCGACGAAATGGGTCAGCACCCGGCTGTTGCGCGAGGCCACCAGGAAGGAGGCGGAGACCGGCACCATCCGCCGCCGGGCATAGATGCGCTGCACCCCCTCGGCATCCTCGCGCGTGCGCAGCCGGCGGACGCTGTAGCCCTTGGGCCGGCGCCGCGACGGCCGGTAGTCGGTCAGCCACAGGCGGAAGGTGTGGGAGGGGTCGAGGAACAGCTCCTGCGGCGCCCGCGACAGGGCGACATGCGGGTCCTGCAGATAGAAGACGATGTCGCGGGTGCCCGGCGCCTCCTGCCGCAGCGTCTCGATCATGCGGTCGAGATCGTCGAAGGTGTGGGCGAAGATCAGCCGTCCCCAGCCGCAATCCACAACCACGTCGGCGCGCGGCGCGTCGGCCCCGGTCTCCCCCGCCGGCGGCCGGCCGGTGTAGCGGCGGGTGTGGCGCAGGGTGGCGCTGGCGGCGCGTTCCAGCCGGTGCGGTTTCACGCGGGCGTAGCTCATGGGATCCCCCTGATGGTCGGCCTGCTCGTCGGATGCGGCTCCACGCATTGGCAACATCCGGGAACGCGGATCGGTCGCGCATCCGGATGTGCCGGCGGAGCATCGGTCGTTTTGAGTGGCCTGCTTACAGGCCCTGTTCCTGGAACCAGAATTCCAGCAGGGCCACCTGCCACAGCTTCGATCCCCTGAGCGGCGTGATGTGGCGTTCCGGATCGGCCAGCAGCCGGTCGAGATGGTCGCGGCGGAACAGCCCGCGCTGGCGCGCCGACGGGGCGTTCAGCACGTCGCGCACCCGCTCCAGGAAGGGGCCGCGCAGGTATTTCAGCGCCGGCACCGGGAAATAGCCCTTCGGCCGGTCGATCACCGCCGCCGGCACCACCCGCCGCGCCGCTTCCTTCAGCACATATTTGCCGCCGTCCGGCAGCTTCATCTCCGCCGGGATGCGGGCGGCCAGTTCCACCAGCTCATGGTCGAGGAAGGGCACGCGCGCTTCCAGCCCGGCGGCCATGGTCATGTTGTCGACCCGCTTCACCGGATCGTCGACCAGCATCACCGTGGTGTCGAGCCGCAGCGCCTTGTCCACCGGCCGCCCGGCGCCCGGCATGGCGAAGCGCTGCTCCAGCCAGCGGCGGGAATGGTCCTCGCCGATGAATCTCGGATCGAGCGCCTCGGCCATCTCCGCATGGTCGCGGTCGAAGAAGACGCGGGCGTAGTCGCCGACGGCGTCGCGGCTCTCCAGCAGCGGCGGATACCAGTGATAGCCGCCGAACACCTCGTCGGCGCCCTGGCCCGACTGCACCACCTTCACCTGCTTCGCCACCTCCTGCGACAGCAGGAAGAAGCCGATGTTGTCGTGGCTGACCATCGGTTCCGACATCGCACGCACGCAGTCGGTCAGCTCCGGCAGGGCGCGGGCGCTGTCGACGAAGATGCGGTGGTGGTCGGTGCCGAAATGCCTGGCGACGATGTCGGAATACTGGAACTCGTCGCCGCGCTCGTCACCCACCGTCTCGAAGCCGATGGAGAAGGTCTTCAGCCCGCTCTGTCCGTTCTCGGCCAGCAGCGCGGTGATCAGCGAACTGTCCAGCCCGCCCGACAGCAGAACGCCGACCGGCACATCCGCGACCAGCCGGCGGCGCACCGCGCGGGTCAGCGTCTCCAGCACCAGTTCGCGCCACTCGGCGAAGTCGCGCCCCTCGTCGCCGGCCTGCGGACCGAAGGTCAGCGACCAGTAGGTATGCTCACGCCGCGTACCGTCCGGCTCGACCACCAGAACGGTGGCGGGCGGCAGCTTCCGCACGCCCTTCAGGATGGTGTGGGGCGCCGGGACGACGGCGTGGAAGCTCATGTAATGGTGCAGCGCCACCGGATCGACGTCGGTGTCGATGCCACCGGAGGCGACCAGCGCCGGCAGGGAGGAGGCGAAGCGCAGGCCCCCCGGAATATCGGCCAGATACAGCGGCTTGATGCCCAGCCGGTCGCGGCCCAGCACCACCCGGCCGCTGTCGCGCTCATGGATGGCGAAGGCGAACATGCCGTTCATGTGCGTGACGAACTCCGGCCCCCAGGCGTGATAGGCCTTGATCAGCACCTCGGTGTCGCCGTCGGAGAAGAAGCTGTAGCCGAGCCCGGCCAGCTCCTCGCGCAACTCCCGGTGGTTGTAGATGCAGCCGTTGAAGACGATGGCGAGGCCCAGGGCGGAATCGACCATCGGCTGCTGCGATGCCTCGCTGAGGTCGATGATCTTCAGCCGGCGATGGCCGAAGGCGATGCGCCCGTGGGCGAACAGGCCATGGCCGTCCGGCCCGCGCGGCGCGAGCTTTTCGCACATGGCCTGGACGGCGGCCGTGCTCGCCGCCTCGCCGGATTTGAAACGAATCTCACCACTCAGTCCGCACATCGGCTGTCGAGCCTCCTCGTTGGTTCAGGACGAAGGAGCGCGCTCGACCCGCAAAAAGGGCCAAACTGCACCGCCATTACCCGCCTGGACCAACGCTTGGCAGGGCTCAAGGTTCCCTGTGCAGGGCTCTGCTCAGAGCCCGAAGAATCCGCGCAGCCGGGTCAGCAGCGCCTGCGGTTCCACCGGCGGCGACGGGGCGGCACCCTGCTGGCGGGCGGTTTCGGCGGTGTTGCGGCTCTGGCGCTCGGCCATCAGTTCCGCCAGCCGTTCCGCCAGTTCCGGCCGGCGGCGCAGCACCGGGTCCAGGTGGCTGCGGGCCAGCTCGAACACCACCGCGTCGGTGCAGGCGACGACAGAGGCGCTGCGGGGCTGCCCGGTCAGCAGCGACATCTCGCCGAACAGGTCGCCCGGCCGCAGCCGCGTCAGGTGCAGCACACCCGGCCGCTGCCCGTCCCCCGCCTCGGCCGGTGCGGCGATCTGCACATCGAACACGCCTTCGGCGATGACGAACAGCGACTCTCCCGCATCGCCCTGGCGGACGGCGGCGGAGCCGGCCGGCACATGGATCTGCCGCATCGCCAGGGCCAGCGCATCCACCTCGTCATCGTCGAAGGCGTCGAACAGGTCGGTCTGGCGCAGCAGGCCACGGCGCAACGTGTCGGTGTCGGGCAATGCCGGCTGGCGCCGGCGCACTTCCTGCTTGGGCCGTGCCGGCTCGATCCCGGCACGGGCGAGGTTACCCAGCACCGCGGTCAGCACGGCATCGCGCACCTGCGACAGCCGGGCGCCGTCGTCGGCCCAGAAGCGCGCCACATAGGAGATGCCGTTGGGCGTCACCGCGTCGACGAGCACGTCGGGCCGGGGGGTGGGCAGCACGCCGTCCGCGCACAGCATGGCCGACAGCAGGATGCGCTTGGCCCGCTCCACCGGCACGTCCTGGTCCAGCAGGATCGGCACGGTGGCGCGGAAAGCCGGGTTGGGACGGCTGTAGTTGACGAAGCGGCTGCCGGCGACGATGCCGTTCGGCACGACGATGGCGGTGCCGTCGCTGGCGATCAGCCGGGTGGCCCGCCAGTTGATCTCGTCCACCCGTCCCGCCACGCCGGGCGACAGCTCCAGCCAGTCGCCCAGCCGATAGGGATGTTCGATGTTCAGCGCGATGCCGGCGAAGATGTCGGCGATCATGTTGCGCAGAGCGAAGCCCAGCACGGCGATGGCGACGCCGGAGGTCGCCAGCAGCCCGGTCACCGGCTGTTCCAGCACGAAGGCCAGGATCGCCAGCACGGCGACGCCATAGACGAAGAAGCGCAGCAGGTCGGCCAGCAGCCGCGGGATGCGCGGTGGCCGCGGCGTGCCGTCATGGCCGAGGCCGCCGTTACCGGCCGCCAGCAGATCGACCAGCCGCGCCCCGCCCCAGGCGGCGACCAACCACGCCGCCGACGCGACGGCGATGTCGAAGCCACCGCTCAGCATCGGACCGAAAATCGGCTCCAGATGGCCGTGCAGCCAGGGCTTCGCGGCGACCAGCGCCGCCAGCAGGGCCAGGACCAAGGCAGGGGCGGACAAACGCCGCAAGGCGGTCATCGACGGGGTTCTCCTCGACGGCCGGCTATGGGGAAACCGGGCGAGGGCGACGATGGCACGAGCACGCGCCGTTCCGTCAAGCAGTCAATTGAAACCACCCAATCACATCAGGAGCTTGCCCCCTCAGATGCTTGGCCTTTCAGACGCTCATCGGCCGCGTCGTCGCCGGTGGATAGCCCAGGATGAAACCACCGATCACCGGGTCTGTCCCCGCGACCGTTCCGGCGAAGACATAGGCGCGGCACAGCACCGCCAAGGCGGTCTCGGCATCGCCGCTCTTGCACCGGAAGGCCGCGCCGTCGCGCAAGTCCGCGAACTCCCCCTGCCAGAAGGATGGGTCGTCCAGCGGGCCGAAATTCATCGCCCAGAAACCGAAGGATCGTCCAGGCCGCTCCCAGCGGCCCAGCACAGCCATGTTGCAGTGTCGCTCGTCATGGGAAATGCGGTCGAACAATCCATTAACGGCGTCAGGTTCCCCTTCCAATACCTGAAGGAAGGTACCCTCATGTTCGATAAGGAAACCGGTTACGCCCAAACGCCGATTGTTTGCAGAGCTTCGTACGCAAATGTCCGCCAGTGCCGAAAACGGCAGCAGGGACACCGCATCGCTGCGATAGAGCAAAGTCAGCATCGGCCTCCTCCCTCTTTTACTATGAGAGTGGTGCCAAAGCTGGAGCGTCGTAACCCTTTCTTTCGTAGAACCCATGTCGCACCCAGCGGACATAGTCCGAATCGGCAGGGTCTAGCGGCAGCTGCGGAAGGCTCCCATGTCCATGTGGAAATGGTTCCTGTGCGCCTCGTTGTAGTCCGGTCCCAGCACAACATCGAAGAAGCGGCAGGCGCCGTCGCGCACGTCGCGCAGGAAGGCCGCCTTCCGCTCGCCAGCTCTGTCGCTGCCGCGCTTCGCATTCCAGTCGTTCAGCACGCCGATCCGCGTCCCGTCGGCCAGCACGAAGGCGGCGAGGTCGATGGCGTTGGCGGTCGCATGTTCGCTGCGCTGCCCGTCCGCCCGGCCATAGACATTGCGGCAGGCATAGGTGCCGAGATGCTCGACCCGTGCCACCCTCTGCCCGAAATGGCGCTGCGCCGCCGGTTGCAGGGCGTTCGCCTCGAACAGGGTCCAGGCAGCGGCCAGTCCGCAGGTGGCGATGAAGCCGCTGCTGAAGGAAACGTCGGAGCGCGTCACCCGCACCACGCCACTGAGCGCGCAGTTCTCGTCCGACGGGCGGTCGGGCAGCGGGGTGAAGCGCAACCCTGTCTCGCCCAGCGCCCCGCGGCACTCCTCGGGATCGCGGGTCAGCCGCGACAGCCTGAAGCCGGTCAGCCAGTCCGGTTCCGCCCGCAGATCAAGCCGTGCCCAGGGGTCGAAGTGCCGCGGCACGACGATCAGTCCGGCCCAGACCCCTGCCGCTGCTCCCGCCAGCGCCAACAGGATCAGCAGGGTCAGCCATGGCAGCAACCGTCCCATCGCGCAGACCGGTCGCTAACGGTCGAGCAGTCCGTGCCGCCGATGCCAATCCTCCAACGATTCTTCCGGATAGCGGGCGAAGTGCACGTCGTTCGGCCCGTCGGGCACCTCCACCCACGGCGCCTTGAAGTCGAGCATGATGTGGACAAGTTCCGGCGGCGTCGGCAGCGGCGTGTCGATGGCCGAGGCGAAGGGATGGACCAGTTCCGGCCAAGCCGGATCCTCCGCCCACAGTGCCGTGCCGCAGTGTTTGCAGAAATGCCGGTGCGACGGGCCGGGGTGGGTCTGGCCGGGATGGTCGGGGTCCTCGATCGGCGCCCGCCACATCGCCACCGCCTCGCGCCCCTCGACTTCCAGCGTGTCGGCATCGCCACCCAGATTGATGGCGTATCCGCCGCCGCCGGCGCTCTTGCGGCAGATGGTGCAGTAGCAGCGCATGTAGGGCACTGGCGTCGGCGAGTTCAGCGTGAAGCGGACGGCGCCGCAGCGGCAGGAACCGGAAAGCTTCATGGCAGGGGGCTCCACGATCAGATGGGCTCTTCCGCACCAGATGGGACCGCAATTGCCGTTTGACATCGTCTCCGCCGATGGAACGCAGCGAAAGGGTGGCTGTTACCCCCGCAATCCCTTCGCGGAACCCACCTGCCAGCAGTCGGAGCGGTTATGTCCCAGCCAACAGGTCCAGCTTTCCAGGGCCACGCCCACAAACAGCCGGCGCCTCCTCCCGACGCGATGGACGTGACGCTGACCATCAACGGGAGCCGGAAGACCTTGCGCGTCGCCCCCTGGACCAGCCTGCTCGACGCGTTGCGCCTGCATCTCGACCTGACCGGCACCAAGAAGGGCTGCGACCACGGCCAGTGCGGCGCCTGCACCGTTCTGGTGGACGGTCGCCGCATCAACTCCTGCCTGACCCTGGCGGTGATGGTGGAAGGACGGAGCGTCACCACCATCGAGGGCCTTGCCAGCGGCGATGCGCTCCACCCGTTGCAGGAGGCCTTTATCGAGCATGACGCCTTCCAGTGCGGCTATTGCACCCCTGGTCAGATCTGCTCGGCGGCCGGACTGCTGGAGGAAGGCCATGCCGGCAGCGACGACGACATCCGCGAATTGATGAGCGGGAATCTGTGCCGCTGCGGAGCCTATCCCAACATCGTCGCCGCCATCCGGCAGGTGATGGACTCGCGGAAGGACGGGGGCACGCCATGAGAGCCTTTTCCTACCACCGTCCCGACAGTGTCGATGCCGCCATCGGCGGCGTGGCCGGCCAGTCCGGCACGACGACCGACGCGGCGGTGAAGTTCGTCGCCGGCGGCACCAACCTGCTCGACCTCATGAAGGCCGACGTGATGCGGCCGGACCGTCTGGTCGACATCTCCCGCCTCGGCCTCGACCGCATCGAGGAGATCGACGGTGGCGGTCTGCGGCTTGGCGCGCTCTCCCGCAATTCCGACACCGCTTATGACGATCGGGTGCTGGCGCGCTATCCGATGCTATCGAAGGCGATCCTGGCCGGGGCGTCGGCGCAGCTGCGCAACATGGCGACCAACGGCGGCAACCTGCTGCAACGCACGCGCTGCTATTACTTCTACGACACCGGCACCCCCTGCAACAAACGGGAGCCTGGGACCGGCTGTGGTGCCCTGACCGGGGTCAACCGCATCCACGCCATCCTGGGCGCGAGCGACCACTGCATTGCAGTCCACCCGTCGGACATGTGCGTGGCGCTGGCGGCACTGGAGGCCGTGGTTCGCGTCAGCGGGCCGAAGGGCGAGCGGACCATCCCCTTCTCCGAGTTCCATCGCCTGCCCGGCGACACCCCGCACATCGACAGCACTCTCGCCGCCGACGAGCTGATCACCGCCATCGACCTGCCGGCCGAGGGCTTCGCCGACCATTCGACCTACCTGAAGGTCCGCGACCGCGCCTCCTACGCCTTCGCGCTGGTGTCGGTGGCCGCCGCCCTCAAGATGGAGGGTCAGACGATCCAAACCGCAAGGCTGGCACTCGGCGGCGTCGCCCACAAGCCCTGGCGCGACCCGGCGGCCGAAGCCGAGCTGGCCGGCAAGCCCGCATCGCTGGAAAGCTTCCACGAGGCCGCGCGCGTCCTGCTGCGCGGCGCCAGGGGCCAGTCCCACAACGCCTTCAAGATCGGACTTGCCGAGCGCGCCATCGTCCGGGCGCTGGCCGAAGCCGCCGGAGTGGAGCATCCATGATCGCCAAACCGACCATCCCCGCTCCGCTCGACCGTCCCGGTTCGCAGATCGGCAAGCCCGTCAGCCGCGTCGACGGCCGGCTGAAGGTGACCGGCGGCGCCAAATACGCGGCGGAGTTCAACACGCCCGGCCTCGCCCACGGCTATATCGTCTCCAGCGCCATCGCCCGTGGCCGCATCCTCGCCATCGACACCGCGAAGGCGCTGGCGCTTCCCGGCGTGTTCCAGGTCTTCACCCACGAGAACCGGCCGAGCCTGCCCTGGTTCGACCGCAAGTGGAAGGACGACGACGCGCCCAAGGGCTCGCCTTTCCGCCCGCTCTACGATGCGACGATCCACCATGCGCTCCAGCCCATCGCCCTGGTGGTGGCGGAGAGCTTCGAGCTGGCGCGCTACGCCGCCCGCCTGATCCATGTGACCTACGAGGCGGACGAGCACCGGACCGACCTGCATGCGGCCAGTGCCGATGCCTTCACCCCCGGCAAGGACAAGGGGGGCTTCCAGCCCCCGCCCAAACCGCGCGGCGACGCCGACAAGGCGCTTGCCGAGGCGGAGGTCAGCATCGATCTGCGCTTCACCCAGGCGGTCGAGCATCACAACCCGATGGAGATGCACGCCTCCACCGTCATCCACCATGATGACGGCACGCTGACCATCCACGACAAGACGCAGGGTCCGATCAACACCCAGACCTATGTCTGCAACGTTTTCAACCTGCCGAAGGACGCGGTGCGGGTGATCTCGCCCTTCGTCGGCGGCGCCTTCGGTTCGGGTCTGCGACCGCAGCACCAGCTGTTCATGGCGGTGCTGGCGGCCACAGCGCTGAAGCGCTCGGTCCGGGTGGAGCTGACCCGCCCCCAGATGTTCAGCTTCGGCCACCGCCCGGAAACACTCCAGCGTGTCGCGCTGGGTGCGAAGACGGACGGCACCCTCACCGCCATCATCCACGAGGCGGTACAGGAAACCTCGCAGACGGAAAACTACGTCGAAATCGTCGTCAACTGGTCGGGCCAGCAATACAAGTGCGACAATGTCCGGTTGGACTACAAGCTGGCGCGCATGGATACCCACACCCCGCTCGACCAGCGTGCGCCCGGTGCGGCCACCGGGGTCCCGGCGCTGGAGATCGCCATGGATGAACTGGCGGCCAGGCTGGGCATGGATCCGCTGGAACTGCGCCTGAAGAACTACACCGAGGTCGATCCCAACACCGGCAAGCCCTTCTCCAGCAAGGAGCTGCGCGCCGCTTTCCGGCAGGGCGCGGAACGCTTCGGCTGGCACCGGCGCAACCCCGCCCCGCGGTCGATGCGCGAGGGTCGCCAACTGATCGGCTGGGGCATGGCGGCCGGCGTCTGGGACGCCATGCAGGGGCAGGCGGTGGCGTCGGCCAAGCTCGGCATCGACGGCACGCTGACGGTGGGCAGCGCCACCGCCGACATCGGCCCCGGCACCTACACGGCGATGACCCAGATCGCCGCCGACATCCTGGGCCTGCCGATTGAGAAGGTGTCCTTCCAACTCGGCGACACCAACCTGCCGATGGCGCCGCTGCAAGGCGGGTCATGGACGGTGTCGTCGGTCGGCTCCGCCGTGAAGGCGGTCTGCGACCGGCTGCGCGAGACGCTCGCCAAGCTGGCGGCCGGCCTCAACGACGGCCCGCTGAAGGGGCTGAAGGCCGACGACCTGACCTTTGCCGACGGCTTCCTGATCGCCAAGGCGGATCCGTCCTGGCGCATGTCGATCACCGAGGTGATGCGCGCCAGCGACCTGCTGGTGCTGGAGGACGAGGCGCGCTCGATTCCCGATTACAAGTCGCAGATGCAGCATGCGCTCGGCACCCACTCCGCCGTTTTCGCGGAGGTACGGGTGGACGAGGATCTCGGCACCGTGCAGGTGACCCGCGTGGTCAGCGCGGTGGCGGCCGGCCGCATCATCAACCCCAAGACGGCGCGCAGCCAGGTTCTGGGAGCGGTGGTCTGGGGGATCGGCATGGCGCTGGAGGAGGAAACCATGACCGACCAGCGCCTTGGCCGCTTCATGAACCATGACTTCGGCGAGTATCACATCCCGGTCAACGCGGACGTGCGGGACATCGAGGTCATCTTCGTCGAGGAGCATGACGAGGTCGTCAACCCGCTGGGCGCCAAGGGAGTCGGCGAGATCGGCATCGTCGGCGTCCCTGCCGCCATCGCCAACGCCATCCACCACGCGACCGGCAAGCGCATCTGCGATCTGCCGATCACGGTGGATAAGGTTCTTGGGGCGTGACACACCCCGGTGTCCAGACATCCCCTCTCCCCCACTCGGGGAGAGGGCGGGCGGTTGGAACACAAAGGCGGAATCTATTTGCCGAGCGCGCAACAAGGATTGTGCGGCTGGGGTCGGGCGGATCGAAGAACCACTGAAAGCCCTTGGGGGGCAATAAACCAATGCTCCCGCGCAAGTGGCGGAAGCGGTAGGCATCAACCCATGATGTTCTCATCCGCCATGCGGCGCGGCATGTCGGTCTGGTGCAGGCGGTCCTGCTTCGGCGGCTTGGTGACAGTGAAGCCGATACCCGACAGCAGAAGGACGCCCAGCGAGGCGACGGTGACGATGTTGCAAAGCATAGTGACTGACCCTTTCCCTAACCTCTTGAGGCCGCCCTGCCATGGGCGGCCAGACCCTTATTCTGCGGTCTTCCGTGCAATAGACGCCGGAAGCCGTTTCTTTCTTCCGTGAGCCATCCGGAGATGAGGAAAAATAATCGTCCGTTGTTCGGACTGTATTCATTTCCAACACCTTGCCGGCACAGGCTGCGCGGAGCGGTGACATAATTCCGCGAGTGCGAACTGGCAATGGATGGCTGCGTTATTTCCGCGCAGTTCAGGTTAACAAAATTGTCATGGCAGAGGTTGGGCACGCGGTCGAGGCAGCGGTCAGTGGGGGAGAGGGGAGTTACGCCCCATGGCCGCCGAGGTTGGAAGCTGTTGAAACGGCATCGCTTTCCGCTGGCCGCAAAGTCACGGTTACCTTCAGTCCCCGGTTGTCCTGCCCGGTATCCAGCCGCACAGACGCCCCCAGCCGGTCGGCCAGGGCGCGGACGATGGCGAGCCCCAGCCCGCTCCCGGTGCGGGGCGGCTCGCCCGGACGGTCGAGACGATAGAAGCGCTCGAACACGCGTTCCCGCTCGGCCGCCGGGATGCCGGGGCCGTCGTCCTCCACCTCCATCACCGGTCCGGCCTCCGGAGTCTGTCCGACCCGCACCGTCACCGTGCCGCCCGGCCGGTTGTAGCGGATGGCGTTGTCCAGCAGGTTGCCCAGCAGTTCCCCGACCAGCACCGGGTTCCCGGCAACCCGCAACGCCGGTCCATCTTCCGGACCCTCGAAGCGCACCTCGATGTCCTGGGCCAGCGCCGTCGGCACCTGCTCCGCGGCGATCTCCATCGCCACTTGCAACAGGTCGGTCACCTCCGGGGCCGTGGGCCCTGCGGGCGCGTCCTCGTCGGCACGGGCCAGCGCCAGCAGTTGGACTAGCAGCCGCTCCAGCCGTTTCACCGCGCCTTCCACATCGTCCAGCGCCGCCCGTCCCTCTGCGCTGTCGGTGCCGTAGCGGCGCAGCAGCGCCAGATGGGTGCGCAGCACGGCCAGCGGCGTGCGCAACTGGTGCGAGGCGTCGGCGGTGAAGCGCCGCATGGTGCCGATGGACTGGTCGAGCCGCGCCAGCAGTCCGTTGATGGCGACCACCAGCGGCAGCACCTCCGCCGGCACCACCGCCAGCGGCAGCGGCACCAGCGCCATGCTGCCGCGTGCCGAGCGGGCGTCGATCACCCGCCGCATCCGGCCGAGCGGCGCCAATCCACGCCCGACCGCGCCCCACACCAGCAGCCCGCTGCCGCCGACCAGCGCCACCTCCAGCAAGGTCAGCCACAGCAGCAGGTTGACCTCCAGCGCGCGCCGCCCCTCGGTCGTCTCCGCCACCTGGACCAGCACCGGCTGCGGCACGCCGTAGAGCCGGCGGACCTGTGCCGCCACCCGGACCGGATGGCCGTGATAGGCGGCGTCGCGGAACACCGTGACGTTGGTCGGCATCGTCGCGATGTCCGGCACCGGCAGGTCGAGATAGCCGGTGATCACCCCGCCCTCATGGGCGACGTTGTAATAGATGTTGTCGCGCGCCTGGCTCTCCAGCATGCCGAAGGCGACGGCGGGCAGGTCGACCGTCACCTCGCCGTCGCCATCGCCCACCGCCAGTCGCTCGGCGATGGCCAGCGTCGAACCGGCGAGCAGCCGGTCATGGGTGGACTGCACGAAGCCATGGATCAGCGCCGACCCGCCGACCCCCAGCCCCACCGCCAGCGCCCCCAGCGGCACCAGCAGACGGGTCAGCAGCCGGCGCCGCAGCGACGGCACCCGCTCGCGCCGGCCGCCGGTGAATGCCGCCATCAGGCGCCTTCCATCAGATAGCCCAGCCCGCGGATGGTGCGGATCTGCGGCCCGTCGGGCTCCAGCTTCTTGCGCAGTCGGGCGACATACAGCTCGATGGCGTTGGGCGCCACCGGCTCGTCGAAACCGAACACTTCGCCGGCCAGCCGGTCCTTCGGCACCACCTTGCCGGCGCGGGTGATCAGCCCGTCCAGCACCGCCAGCTCGCGCTTGCGCAAGTCCAGCACCCGGCCGTTCAGCGTCACCGTCGCGGTGGAGCGATCGTAACGCAGGGTGCCGCACACCAGCTCGGGGACCGGCGTGCCCTGGCCGCGCCGCATCAGAGCGCGCACCCGCGCCTCGAACTCCGCCGGGTCGAAGGGCTTCAGGAGATAGTCGTCGGCGCCCAGGTCCAGCCCCTTGACCCGGTCTGCCACCGCTTCCCGTGCGGTCAGGATCATCACCGGCACGGTGGAGCCGCGGCGGCGGATGCGGGTCAGAACCTCGAATCCGGACAGGTCGGGCAGTCCCAGATCCAGCACCACCAGCCCATAAGGCTCCGCCCGCTCCAGCCGCACCGCGTCCTCGCCCGATGCGACATGGTCGACGGCATAGCCGGCAAGCTTCAGCGCCCCGGTCACCCCGCGCGCCAGGGCGGCATCATCCTCCACGATCAGGATGCGCAAGGGAGCCGCCTATCATCCGAGTGGGCCATCATCCGATCGCGCCTGTTCCGTTCAACAAACAATTTTCATCCGCGACAGATTGGCGACAGGTTGATTGCCTATAGTCACGGCAAAGTTGCTTGTAAGCCCAACCAACCCGGCCCGCAACGGCGCCGTGGAAACCAACCGCAGGAGAGGAAGAGATGCGCACCAAACTGGCCCTTCTGGTCGCGACCGCCCTGACGATCAGCATTCCGGCCTTCACCGCCGGCACCGCCCAGGCGCAGTCGGTCCCCGCCGGCTACGATCCCGCCTATGCCAAGATCATCGAGGCGGCGAACCAGGAAGGCGCGCTCAGCATCTATTCCGCCACCGACGCGGCCGCCGTGTCGGAACTGCTGAAGGGGTTCGAGGCGCTCTATCCCAAGATCAAGCTGGAATACGCCGACCAGAACTCCACCGAGATGTACAACCGCTTCATCAGCGAGGCGGCGGCCAACACCGGCACCACCGACCTGATGTGGTCGTCGGCGATGGACCTGCAGATGAAGCTGGTCAATGACGGCTACGCCCAGTCCTACAGCTCGCCCGAATCGAAGAGTATCCCCGACTGGGCCAATTACAAGAACGAGGCCTTCGGCACCACCGCCGAGCCCATCGTCTTCGCCTACAACAAGCGCGTCGTTCCCGCCGCCGACGTGCCGAAGACCCACGCCGACCTCGCCAAGCTGCTTGCCGAGAAGCCGGACGCCTACAAGGGCAAGGTCACGTCCTACGATCCGGAGCGCAGCGGCGTCGGCTTCCTCTACATCACCCAGGACGTCCAGGCGAACAAGAACACCTGGGATCTGGTCAAGGCGATGGGCCAGACCGGGGTGAAGCTCTACACCTCGTCGGGCGCGATGATCGAGCGGCTGACCTCGGGCGAGCACACCATCGGTTACAACATGATCGGCTCCTACGTCTTCGAGCGCCAGCACAAGGATCCGGAGTCGCTGGGCGTCGTGCTGCCGTCCGACTACACCATCGTGATGTCGCGCATCGCCTTCATCCCGAAGGGCGCCAAGCACCCGAACGCCGCCAAGCTGTTCCTTGACTATCTGTTGTCGAAGCAGGGCCAGCAGGCGATGCAGGCCCGTTACATGGGCTCGATCCGCACCGATCTGGCGAGCGCCAACCCGACTGCCGGCGTTCCGGAAAGCACGCTGCGCCCGATCCATGTCGGCCCGGAACTGCTGACCTACCTCGATCAGGTGAAGCGCCTGAAGTTCCTGAAGGATTGGCAGAAGTCCCTCCAGGGGAAGTAACTGCTGCTCTCAAGCCCGTGCTTAGTCCCCTCTCCCCCCAACGCGAGCAAAGCTCGCGTTGCCGACAGGCGAAGCGAAGCTTCGCCGAAAGGCGGGGAGAGGGTTAGGGTGAGGGGGACGCATGGCGATGATCTTCAAGTAAAAGCCGCCCCGCATCCCCCGAAATCCACCCCAAGCCTCCCCCTCACCCCGACCCTCTCCCCGGGGGGGAGAGGGGGAATCCCCCGGGGAGGGCGCCAAAGCCGCCGAATCAAGGAATCCCCCCATGAACCGCGCGACGCGCATCGCGGTGATCGTCGCCATGGCGATTGCCGTGCTGGCCCCGATCGGCCTGGTCGTCTACCAGAGCTTCCTCGACGGCCCGTTCTTCCAGCCCAAGATCTCCTTCACGCTCGATGCCTACGAGTTCGTTCTGGACGACGAGGATTTCTTCGACGCCCTCTACAACTCGGCCGTCATCGCGCTGGGCATGACCCTCATCGCCGTGCCGGTCGGCGCTCTGCTGGCCTTCCTGATGACCCGTACCGACCTGCCGGGCCGCCGCTGGATCGAGCCGGTGATCCTGGTGCCGATGTTCGTGTCGTCGGTGGTGCTGGCCTTCGGCTTCGTGGTCAGCCTCGGCCCGGCGGGCTTCGTCACGCTGTGGTTCAAGGGCGTCTTCGGCTTTGTCCCCTGGTATCTCTATTCCAAGACGACGCTGATCGTCATCGCCGGCCTGACCCACGTCCCGCATGTCTTCCTCTACACCTCGTCGGCGCTCCGCAGCCTGGGTTCCGACGTCGAGGAGGCCGCACGGATGACCGGCGCCGGCCCGCTGCGCACGGCGCTGACAGTCAGCCTGCCGATGGTGATGCCGAACATCCTCTACGCCGCCGTGCTGGTCTTCTTCCTGGGATTCGAGCTGTTCGGCCTGCCGCTGGTTCTCGGCGACCCCGAAGGCATCCTGGTGCTGGCGACCTACCTCTACAAGCTGACCAACAAGCTGGGCACGCCGTCCTACCAGCTGATGGCGGTGGTGGTGGTGGCGATCATCTGCATCGCCCTGCCGCTGGTGGCGCTCCAGCGCTTCCTGCTGCGTGCCGCCAACCGTTATGTCTCGGTCAAGGGCAAGGCCGCGGCGCAGAAGCCGGTGTCCATCGGCGTCTGGCGCTGGCCGGCCGCGGCGATGATCGCCGCGTGGCTGCTGTTCACCGTGGTGGTGCCGATCAGCGGTCTGGTGCTGCGCGCCTTCGTGTCGAGCTGGGGCGAGGGCGTCAACCTGCTGGACGTGCTGACGCTGGCGCATTTCCGCGAGCTGATGGAGTTCCCCAACCTGACCCGCGGCATCGTCAACACGCTGCTGATCGCCTCGGTCGGCGGGGCGCTGTCGGTCGGTGTCTACACCATGCTGAACCTCGCCGCCCACCGCTGGCAGTCGGGCTGGACCAAGCTGATGGACTATCTGGTCCTGCTGCCGCGCGCCATGCCGGGTCTGGTGGCCGGTCTGGCGATCTTCTGGGTCTTCCTGTTCACGCCCTTCCTGTCGCCGCTGCGCCAGACCATGATCGCCATCTGGGTCGCCTACACGCTGGTCTGGCTCGCCTACGGCATGCGTCTGGTCAGCGGCGCCCTGCTGCAGATCGGCCCCGAACTGGAGGAGGCCGGCCGCATCGTCGGCGCCAGCCCCGGCCGGGTGTCGCGCGACCTGACGATCCCGCTGGTCAAGGTCGGGCTGTTCTCCAGCTGGCTGCTGATCTTCGTCACCTTCATGCGCGAATACTCCACGGGCGTCTATCTGCTGGCCCCCGGCACCGAGGTGATCGGCTCGCTGCTGGTCTCGCTGTGGGGCACCGGCGCCGTCGACCTCGTGACCGCGCTCTCCACCGTCAACATCGCGATGATCGGCGGCGGCCTGCTGCTGATGTCGCTCTTCGGGAAACGCTCCCATGGCTAAGCTCATCATCGACGACCTGCACCTGTCCTACGGCAGCAACGAGATCCTGAAGGGCATCACCGCCACCTTCGCCCAGGGCGAGATCGTCGCCCTGCTCGGCCGGTCGGGCAGCGGCAAGACCACGCTGCTGCGCTCCATCGCCGGGCTGGAGGAGCCGAAGAAGGGCGTCATCTCCATCGGCGACCAGCCGGTGTTCGACGCCGCCGCCGGCCTCAACGTGCCGTCGGAGAAGCGCGGCCTCGGGCTGGTCTTCCAGTCCTACGCGCTGTGGCCGCACAAGACGGTGTTCGAGAACGTCGCCTACGGCCTGCGCCTGCGCAACGTCTCGAAGGCCGAGATTCAGCAGCGCGTCGCCGCGGTGCTGGACGGCGTCGGTCTCGGCCATCTCGGCGACCGCTATCCGCACCAGATGTCGGGCGGCCAGCAGCAGCGCGTGGCCCTTGCCCGCGCGCTGGTCTACAACCCGCCGGTCATCCTGCTCGACGAGCCGCTGTCGAACCTCGACGCCAAGCTGCGCGAGGAGGCCCGCATCTGGATCCGCACGCTGATCAAGCGGATGAACCTGACCGCCGTCTTCGTCACCCACGACCAGATCGAGGCGATGGCGATCGCCGACCGCATCGTCCTGCTCGACGGCGGCCGCATCGTCCAGGCCGGCACGCCCGAACAGCTCTACACCGAGCCGGTCAACCTGTTCGCGTCGGAGTTCATGGGCGTCAACAACCAGATCAAGAGCCGCGTGCAGGACAAGCGCGGCGGCTATGCCCGCATCGAGCTGTCCGGCCATGCCCTGTGGGGCAAGGACCGCGCCGGCAAGGGCGTGTCGGAGGAAGCGACCGGCGTGATCCGCCTGGAGCAGGTCGAGGTCGTGGATGGTCCCGGCGACGGGGACGGCGACAACCGGGTTCCGGTCCAACTGGAGACCTCGGTCTATCTCGGCAGCCAGTGGGAGCATGTGTTCCGCTGCGGCGACCAGACGCTGCGTGCCTTCGGCCGTCCGCTGTCCGCCGGCACCCACTGGCTGCACCTGCCGCCGGAACAGCTCTGGGTGTTCTGAGGAAGCTTCCTTCTCCCACCTCTCATCCCCTCTCCCCCCCGGGGAGAGGGTGAGGGTGAGGGGGACGCATTGCGATGATCTTTTCGGCTGCGCCGAACCCCCTCATCCCAACCTTCTCCCTCAAACCTCGATCAGCGCATAAGGCCGCCCCGTCTCCTTGGGGATCGTCTGCGCCACGTTGTAGACCGGCGTCCCCCGCAGCGTTTTCCCGGCATAGCTCCCGTGATGCGCATGGCCATGGGCCACGGCGCGCACGTTATCGAAGCGGTCGATGGTCTCCGCCAACCGCGAAGACCCCAGGAAGGGGAAGATCTCGGTCGGCTCCCCCTCCACCGTCGCGGCGATGGGGGCGTAGTGCAGCACGACGAACACCCGCTCGGTGTCGAGCTGCCGCAAGGCGCTTTCCAGCCGCATCGCCTCGTTCACCGCCTCGTGGACGAACTGTTTGATCGCCGGCTCGCCGAAGCTGTCGAGCATGCGGTTGCCGAAGCCGCCACCGAAGCCCTTCACGCCGGCGAAGCCGACCCCGCCGATCTCCTGCGGCGCTCCGTCGAGAAACCGCACCCCGGCCTGGGTCAGGATATGCTGGATTTCCTCAAGATGTCCGCATTCGTAATCGTGGTTGCCGAACACCGCGACCACCGGGATGCCGATGGAGCGCAGGGCATCGGCCAGGATTTCAGCCTCGCGCGGCTTGCCGTGGTTGGTCAGGTCGCCGCACAGCGCCAGCACGTCGGCCTTGCCGGCGATCTCCTGGAACAGCTCGCGATAGGGGTATTGCGTGGTCTCGCCGACATGGATGTCGCCGATGGCGGCGACGGTCAGCCTGCGCTCATCCATTCCCACTCTCCCTCAAAGTCTTCTCCTTGGTGCCCTCCTCGCCGACCACGTCGGCAAAGCCCCATTGGGTGACGTCGATCAGGTAATCCTCGCGCGAGAACAGCCGCCCGCGGCAGATGCGTGTCTGGGCGACCGGCAGCTTGGCGCGTTCCTGCATCCGCTCCAGCAGCTCCGCCACCAGCCAGTCGGGCACGCGGTCGCGCTCGGTCGGATAGATGAACCGGAAGTTCAGGAGGTGGATCAGCAGCACTTCCCAATACTGCTCCATATGGGCGAGCAGCCTTTTCCAGTCGATCCTGTCGTGCTGCTTCAGAATCATGTGCGCCACGTCCGGCCCGTCGTACTTGTGGCGCATCTGCACAAAGGATTTGGAGAAGATCATCTCCGTCGGCGCCACCAGCCGCACGTCGGTGCCGCAGATCACCGCGCGGTGTTCTTCCTTGAACCAGTGGTCATTGACCGGGTTGATGGCGACGGCGGAATTGAAGATGACGTCGAAGAACAGCTCGCCATGCTTGACCTTGCCGATCCAGCGTTCGTCCTCGATCTCCGTTTCGAAACCATGGTCCTGGAAATGGGAGAGGATGCGCGGGAAATCGCCGCCGCAGCAGAAGACGTCGATGTCCTTGGTCGGCCGGTTGATCCCGGTATAGGCGCTGACCGCATAGGTCCCGCCCAGCAGGAACGGAATGCCGGACTGCGTCAGCAGCTTGAGGCTTTCGGTATAGAAGGCCTCGGCCTCCGCGGTGACGGTGGCGCTGCCCTCACGGAGTTCGCTCATGGACCACTCCCCCTGATGCGCCGGATTGGTGCCGGTGCGGCACGTCGCCCCGGTACAACAGGGCAGGGAGGCAAGCGTTGCGGGAGGCTGACGCCGACGCGGTAGAGGCCACGGGGATCTGGAATTAGCAAAAAAGCACGCAGTGCGGACTAAAATCCTATAACTTCTCCGCGAGAAGGTCCACCATCCCGCGGAGCCACGCCATGCCCCTCGACAGCCGCAGCTTCACCAACGACCAGTTCCCCCGCTGGGCCGAAGAGCCGCCGACCCCGTCCGAAGGCTCGCTGGTTCCTGGTTCGCAGTTCCACGAGGAACAATGGATCATGGCCGCCGGCATGCTGGCCCGCGGTAACAGTTTCCTTCAGGTCTCGCGCGCCATGGGGTGCAGCCGTACCACGCTGTGGCGGGCCTATTACGGCTCCAAGGATTTCCGTCACAGGGTTTGGTGGGAACGACAGGCGCTGAACCGCGAGGCCGAGCTGCGCCTGTCCTCGCTGCGGGTGCTGGTGGCCGAGCAGATCGAGCGGCTGGTCACCTCCGGCGACCCCGCCACCGTCCGCTGGCTGGCCGAACGGCTCGGCCTCATCCCCGGTCTTGGGACCGCCCGCAACCCCTCGCGGGACAGTCAGGAGATGGGGGCGGAGGAGGCAAAGCTGCGGGCGCCCCGCCCGGAGGATCCGCCCGCCGTCACCGTCCCCGAACTCGACGACGACCTGCCCGGCGCCATCCGTGAACGCTGCCCGCCCAGTCCGGAACTGGTCGCCGCCGTCATTGCCCAGCCTGAGGCCGAGGGGCCGAAGGGCGTCTTCCCCTGGACTGTCAACCAGTACGAGGACTATCCCAATCTCAACCCCGGCCCGGTGAGCCGCCGTGCCGCCGGTCCCTTCTGCCGGCGGTAGATGGAACATGCGGCGGACTCCGTTCCACGCCGTTCCATCCCGCCGGCCAGGACGGAGGCGCCCCCCCGGTCATCCCCCGAAGTTCGGCTGTCCCGCCAGGATGTTGGCGGTGACGTCCTTGATGTCGCGCAGGCCGCACATCGCCATGGTGACGTCCATCTCCTTGCGGATGATCTCCAGGCACTGGGCCACGCCGGCCTCGCCGCCGGCCCCCAGCCCGTAGAGGAAGGCGCGGCCGATGAAGGTGCCCTTGGCGCCCAGCGCCAGAGCCTTCACCACGTCCTGGCCGGAGCGGATGCCGCCGTCCATCAGCACTTCGATGCGGTCGCCGACCGCCTCGACGATTGCCGGCAGCGCCGCGATGGAGGAGATCGCGCCGTCCAACTGCCGCCCGCCATGGTTGGAGACGATCAGCGCGTCGGCGCCGGTGTCCGCCGCCATCACCGCGTCCTCCGGGTCGAGGATGCCCTTCAGGATCAGCTTGCCGCCCCAGCGGTCGCGGATGCGGCGCACGTCGTCCCAGTTCAGCGTCGGGTCGAACTGCTCCGCCGTCCAGGAGGACAGCGACGACAGGTTGCTGACCCCGGTGGCATGGCCGACGATGTTGCGGAAGGTGCGGCGGTGGGTCCGCAGCATGTTGATCGACCAGCGCGGCTTGGTCGCCATGTCCAGAATATTGCCGATGGTCAGCTTCGGCGGGGTGGACAACCCGTTCTTGATGTCCTTGTGGCGCTGCCCGAGGATCTGGAGGTCCAGCGTCAGCACCAGCGCCGAGCATTGCGCCGCCTTGGCCCGGTCGATCAGCTTGTCGATGAAGGCACGGTCGCGCATGACGTAGAGCTGGAACCAGAAGGGCTTGTCGGTGTTCTCCGCCACGTCCTCGATGGAACAGATGCTCATCGTCGACAGGGTGAAGGGGACGCCGGCCTTGGCGGCGGCGCGGGCGGCCAGGATCTCGCCATCGGCATGCTGCATGCCGGTCAGGCCGGTCGGGGCCAGCGCCACCGGCATCGCCACCGGCTGGCCGACCATCGTGCTGGCCAGCGTCCGGTTGGTCATGTCCACCGCAACGCGCTGGCGCAGCTTGATCCGGCCGAAGTCGGACTCGTTGGCGCGGTAGGTCGACTCCGTGTAGGAGCCGGAGTCCGCATAATCGTAGAACATCCGTGGCACGCGCCATTCCGCCAACTGCCGCAGATCCTCGATGCAGGTGACGGGCTGGTTGGTGAACAGGTTCGCCCAGCGCGACGGCGGCCGCGAGGAGGGCATGCGAACGGAGGTCATGGGGCGTGTCTCAACGGTTGCGCTTGAAACGGAAGGGGATCGATTTGGCCACTCCGTCCGCGCACCGTCAAGCCATGGCTGCGGCAACGCTGCCCTTTGATCGTTCCGCAACTCAGCGCGTCGGCTTCGACTTGCGCTTGGGTTTCAAGCCGGGGTTGCCCCGGCCGGCTTTCGGCGGGGTCGTCATTGCCTTGATCATCGCCGATTGGGCCGCCGCCTGGTTGCGTTTGGCCGCCGACATCGCCGCGGTGGTCCACATGCCGGCGGCGCGGTTGGCCCAGGACAACCACGCGCTCATGAAGGGGTTTTTGGTCATCATTGGGGCGACTCCGGGACGGTTTACGGTCGATGGTACAACAGCGCCGGAACCGCCCATGTTGCGCTGCACATCGTTGCATCATCCATCTGCCTGAATTTTCGGCGAAGCCGCTGCATTCTTGAGCAGACTTGCGGCGGTCGGGCAGCCGTCCTGCGTCTCCAGGGCCCTGTTTTTCGCTGGCATATCCATTGCTTACACAACCGCAGGGGTAGGGCGACGTCAGGGGATCGGTCGGCATGGGTACGGAGCGGGAGACCACGAAGCAAAGGACAGGTGCCGCCGCCGCGCGGTTCCTGCGCACCGCCAAGCTGTGCCGCATCCGCGATGTCGAACAGCTTCTGGCGGTCAGCGCCCTGGTCCGCGATCTCAGTGCCCTGATCCATGCCTTGCAGAAGGAACGCGGTGCTTCCTCCATCTATCTGGGCTCCAGCGGTACCCGCTTCGCCGACGACCGCGCCCGCTGGCAGGCCGACGCCAAGGCGTTGGAGGCGGTGCTGCGCGACCGGCTGGACCTCGTGGACGAGCAGTTGGACCGCCTCAGTTCCGGTGCGCAGTTCTACCGCCGCGTGGCCATGGCGTTGCATGCGCTGGACGGTCTGCCGGCCTTGCGCGAGCAGGTGTCGTCGCTGGCGCTGGTGCCGCAGGACTCGGTCAAGGCCTTCACAGACGTCGTCAGCCATCTGCTGTCCGTGGTGTTCGAGGCGGCGGACATCGCCGCCGACCCGGCGATCTCCCGTGCGCTCGTCGCTCTGTTCAACATGCTCCAGGGCAAGGAATTCGCCGGGCAGGAGCGGGCGACCGCCAGCGCCGGCTTCTCGCGCGGGCATTTCGACGGGGTGGAGCACGCGCGTCTTGCTCACCTGATCGACGCGCAGAACCGCGCTTTCCGCATCTTCGCGGAGTTCGCCGACCCGGTCCACGCCACCATTTTCCGCACCGCTCTGGCTGATCCGGCAGTGACCGAGGTGGAGCGCATGCGGGCGGTCGCGCTCAGCGACGATGCGCGCCACGGTGACTTGACGGGCATCACGCCCGAGGCATGGTTCGAGCAGGCGACCCGCCGCATCGAGTTGCTGAAGACGGTCGAGGACCGCCTTACCGAGGATCTCCGCCGCCTGTGCGAAGCGAAGCTCGCCCAGGCCCGCGCCGACCTCGAACAGGCGGACAGCGGCGGTCCCGATGCGGTGATGCCGGTCGCCATGGTGCTGGTCGACGCCGATCCGACGCTTTCCGGCCAGGAGGGCGCCGGCCTCTACGCCCCCGATGGGCTGCGGCCCAAGCTGATGCGTTCGGTCCTGGACGTCATGCAGGCGCAGTCTCAGCGCCTGCGGGACGTCAGCCTGGAACTGGAAACCGCCAAGGCTGCGCTGAACGAACGCAAGGTGATCGACCGCGCCAAGGGGCTGCTGATGTCCACCCGTAACCTGTCGGAGGAGGAAGCCTACAAGCTGATCCGCAAGACGGCGATGAACCAGAACAAGCGTATCATCGAGGTGGCCGAGGCGATCCTCAGCATGTCGGACATCCTCCGCGGCGTGACGGCAGGAGGCGGGACCGCGGGCGGCTGACCCGGCTACTGCACCGTGCGCACCGGCGAAAAGGGCAGGCCTGCCTGATCGAGCGCGCGGTCGATCACCTCCTCCGACTTCTGGTCGAACAGCTGCAACAGCAGATCGTCGACCATCCAGTCGTTGGTCGGGGTGCAGGCGGTGAACAGCTCGCTGATGACCTCCGCCTGGAAATCCTCGCGGCGGGTATCGTCGCCGTCATACTCCATGCGCTTGGCGACGCCGACCGCGATCTGGAAGGGATGGGTCAGGCCAGGGGCGACCGCCGCCTTCTTCAGCAGCGCCGCCATGCCCAGTTCGCCATCGTCCCAGGCCAGCTTACGGGCGTTCTCGGGCGGGATGCCGGCCCGCAAGGCCATGCCGGCGACAAACAGGGTCAGGTCGCCGGCGCACAGCGCGCGGAACAGCAGGACCGGGGTCAGGCGGCGGTTGGTGTGCAGCCACTGGATCACCGCATCGATATCCTCGGCGCCGCGCAGCACCGGGCGCAGCATGCGCATGGTCGCCGCCTCACGCCCGCGCTCGACCAGCCGCTCGACCAGTTCGCGCGACAGGCCGTGTGCCTGCATCAGCGTGGTGCGCATGCTGTCGGAAACGAAGGCGACCACCCGCTCGACCATCGCCAGAGACAGGCCGGGACGGGTCGCCGCCGCCTCGCTGACCATGCGGACTCGGCCGAAACGGTCGAGCGCGCGGGTCATGGCGCTGTCCGGGACCTCGGCGCCATCGTTGCGCAGCAAGGCCGTCACCGCGATCACGTTGCCGCGTTCGGCTATGGCGCCGGACACGCGGGCGGAAACGCTGGAGCGGCTGGCGACCGCCACATGCTTGCCGGAATCGGGATCGGACAGAACGTCCAGAAGCAGATCGTCGGTCAGACCGGTGGCATCGCGCAGGATGGGGAAGGCCACCCGGCCGACGTCGCGCACCAGCCGCTCGGCCAGATCCTCGGTCAGCAGCGGGCTGTTGCGCAGCTGCCAAGCCACCGCTTCGCGCACCGCCACCTGGGCATCGCCGGCAAAGCAATGCACCACCTCGATCGCCAGCGACCGTTCGGCCGGGCTCAGCGCGCCCGATTCCAGGTCATGGAACAGCTTGTTCATCGTCTCGATCCGCGTTTCCGCGTCCGGCGAGACGAGCAGCCGCTCCACATCCTTGGACGACAGGCCATTTGGGTGGGGAATATCGGGGTGGGCGGCGGCGTGTGGCATCGTGGCACCCGGCTGCGGCATCGGACAAAGACCTTCAATCGAAATCGAGGCAGGAATAGCGGACCATGTCGCCCCACAGCCGGTCGAGCCGACGGAGCGTGCGATAGCTGGCCTTCAGGTCGCGGACCTCGGTCTCGTTGCGGACCAGTGCCTCGGCCTGCGCCTGCTCCATCCGCCGCAGCCCCTCCCACAGCTCCCGCCCCTTGTCGGTCAGCTGGAGGCGGGCGGTGCGGCGGTCGCGCTGGTTGGCGGCCCGGTTGATGTAGCCGGCGTCGACCAGGATCTTCAGGCTGTAGGACGCGTTGGATCCCAGGTAATAGCCGCGCTCCATCAGGTCGCGGACCGACAGCTCGTCCTCGCCGATCAGCATCACCATCAGCGCCTGCACCGGGCCGATGTCCTCCACGCCCTGCTTGGACAGGCCGACACGGACGACGTCGAGGTACCGGCGGTGCATCCGCTCGATCAGCCGCGCCATGCCGTGGAAGTCGGCAAGGTCGAGATCCTCGCCCGGCTTGCCGCCCGCATGGTTCGCGGACCGGTCGTCCGGACCCGGTTCGGGAGTGTCGTCGTCGTCCCAGTTCAGGTTGCTCATCGCGTCCATGATCCCGCCGGCTCGCTCATTGCCCATGTCCTTTCTGCTCAAATCACTCCGCGGCGGCGGCAAGGCCGCGGAACCCATGCGGATGCGTGCTGCGCCATGCCCAGGCGCTGCCGATGATGCTGTCCAGTTCGGGGAAGCGCGGCTGCCAGCCGAGATCGCGGCGGATGCGTTCCGACGAGGCGATCAACACCGGCAGATCGCCGGGGCGGCGGGGGCCGACCTTCACCGGCACGCTGCGGCCGGTGATGCGCTCCACCGAGGCGATCACCTCGCGCACGCTGTAACCGGTCCCGTTGCCGAGATTGTAGCGGACCGACCGCTCGTCCAGCACGTCGAGCACCCGCAGATGGGCGTCGGCGAGATCGCAGACATGGATGTAGTCGCGGATGCAGGTGCCGTCGCGCGTGTCGTAATCGTCGCCGAAGATTTCGATGTGAGGACGCTTGCCGGTGGCGGCGTCCATCACCAGCGGGATCAGGTGCGTCTCAGGGCTGTGGTCTTCGCCCAGCTTGCCGTTGGGATGGGCGCCCGCCGCATTGAAATAGCGCAGGCAGGCGGAACGCAGGCCATGGCAGCGGTCGGCCCAATGCAGGGCGCGCTCGATCATGAACTTCGATTCGCCATACGGGCTGCCGGGATCGATCGCCTCGTCCTCGTCGATCGGAATGCGCTTGGGCGAGCCGAACAGGTTGGCGGTGGAGGAGAAGACCAGCTTCATCACCCCCGCCTTCACCGCGGCACGGATCAGGTTCAGCGAGGTGACGGTGTTGCCATGCAGATAGGCGTGCGGGTCGCGCATCGATTCGCCAACCACCGACAGGGCCGCGAAATGGAACACCGCATCGAAGCGCCATTGCCCGAACACGCGGGCCAGCGCCGCCTCGTCGGCCAGATCGGCCTGAACGAAGGTCGCCTCGGGCGGCACGGCGGCGGCATGGCCCTGGCGCAGATTGTCGAACACCACGACCCGGTGGCCGCGGTCGAGAAGCTCCGCCACGCAATGGCTGCCGACATAGCCGGCGCCGCCGGTGACAAGAATGGTTTGAGAGGTCGTCATGAGTGGGTTTCCTTGAACCGGTGATCGGGCCGCAGCCTGAACAGGGCGACCGGCGTGGTGGAAGGAAAGCGCGGGGGGCAGTGCAGGGCGGGCCGGATGGGGGCAATCGCGGCGCCTTGCCAAAAACTCATGCAGCGCAGCATGCACGATGTCGGCCGCGTCTGACCAGATGGCTGCGCACTGTGCCACGAAGGGCCTAAGACCTTCGGTGAAGTGGAGTTTTTCTGTTTTCTATCATTGGCTTATCGGCCTTCTCATACCCCTTTTTCGGAGGCTGGAAAGGGGTGCGACCCAAAACTTGTCACACGTCTCTAAAATGTCTCCGGTGTATAGCTTAAGCCTGCCGGATCCGCCGACGCTTCCCCCCGCATCTGGATCCGTCCCTTCATAGGCGGCTCCCGTTCATCGGGCCTGCCGCACCCGGCGCCCCCCAGCCGGCTTCCTGTCCCGCGTCCGTCGCCGCCGGCAGCTTTTTCTGTTTCCCCTCATTCCCAGCGCCGCATCAGGTGGCGAATCCTCCTTCAGGAAGGATCGAAGATGAGTTCCGTGGATCGGCCCCTGCTGACCCAAGCCTACCGGAAGATTGGACAGGGCCTGCTGCTGGCCGGTGTTCTCAGCCTGTTCGTCAATGTGCTAATGCTGGTGCTGCCGCTCTTCACCATGCAGGTCTATGACCGGGTGATGAGCAGCCGCAGCCTGGAAACGCTGACGATGCTGGCGATCATCGCGGTTGGTGCGCTGGCGCTGTATGGCGTGCTCGACTTCATCCGCGCCCGCGCCTTCCTGGTGACCAGTGCTGTGATTGCCCACCGCTTCAACGTTCCGGCGCTGGAGGCGTCCATCGTCGACGCGCTGTCGGGCGGCCCGCGCAATGCGGCGCAGACCATGCGCGACCTGAACGACCTGCGCAGCTTCATGACCAGCAGCGCGGTGACCGCCCCGCTGGAACTGGCCTGGGCGCCGATCTTCCTGGCGATCCTGTTCCTGCTGCATCCGGTCTATGGCGTGCTCGCCATCGTCTCGGCGTTGGTGCTGCTGGTGATGGGCGTGCTGACCGACATGCTGACCCGGCGGCCGATGGCCCAGGCGAACGAGGCCTCGGCCCGCGTCTTCGCCGACATCGCCGGCACCGTGCGCCATGCCGAAGCCATCGAGGCGATGGGCATGCTGCCGGCGCTGGCCCGGCGCTGGCAATCGGCGCAGAGCGGATCGGCGGGGATGATCGACCGCGGCGCCACCCTGTCGCGCGGGCTGGCTGCGGCGTCGCGCTCCCTGCGGATGATTTTGCAGGTCGGCGTGATCGCCGCCGGCGCCACATTGGTGATCGATAATCTGGTGACCCCCGGCAGCATGATGGCCGCCGGCCTGATCACTGGGCGTCTGCTGCATCCCTTCGAGCAATTGGTGGACGGCTGGCGCCAATGGGTCAAGGCGCTGGAAGCGCACCGGCGCATCCGCGACTTGCTGAACAACGGCGCCTCGGCCCGCTCCACCATGCCGCTGCCGCAGCCGCAAGGGGCGCTGACCGTCGACCGTGTCACCCATGTGCCGGCCGGGCTGAACCGGCCGGTGCTGCGCAATGTCACCTTCGCGGTTCAGGCGGGCGAGGTGCTGGGCGTCATCGGTCCGTCGGGTGCCGGCAAATCGACGCTGGCCCGCCTGCTGGTCGGCGTCTGGCAGCCGACGGCCGGTGGCATCTATCTGGACGGCACCAGCACCTATCTGTGGGAGCGTGAGAGCTTCGGCAAATATGTCGGCTATGTGCCGCAGTCGGTGGCGCTGCTGGACGGCACTATCGGCGAGAACATCTCCCGCATGGCCAGCGCCAATCCGGCGGAGATCGTCCGCGCCGCCCGGCTGGCCGGGGTGCATGAAATGATCGGGCGCTTGCCCTTCGGCTACGATACGCCGGTCGGCGACAGTGCCTTTTCCCTGTCGGGCGGCCAGCGGCAGCGCATCGCGCTGGCCCGGGCCCTGTTCGGCCGTCCCCGCCTGCTGGTGCTGGACGAGCCCAACTCCAACCTTGACCACGAGGGCGAGCAGGCGCTGCTGAACGCCGTGCAGAAAGCCAAGACGGACGGCACGACGGTGGTGATGATCGCCCATCGACCCTCCATCGTTGCCATCGCCGACAAGCTGGTGGTGATGAAGGAGGGCGCCGTCGAGCATTTCGGCGCCCGAAGCGACGTCCTGAAACTGGTGCAGCCGGCTGGCGTCCCTGCCGGTGTTGCCCGCCTCGTCCGCAGCGGAGAACAGCGATGAGCAGCGATACGCGCCTTCTGTCGTCGCAGTCCGTCTGGACCGCGCCCATCGACGCCGTTCCGGCCGAGCCGTCCCTGCGCGGCACCGCGCTGGCCGGAGCGCTGGCCGTGCTGGCTGGGTTTGGCGGCTTCCTGACCTGGGGCTTTGCCGCCAGCCTGGACAGCGCAGCACTCGCCGCCGGCACGGTGATGGTTGAGAGCCACCGCAAGACCGTTTCCCATCTGGAGGGCGGCATCCTGCGCGACCTGCTCGTCAAGGACGGCGACCTCGTGCGCGCCGGTCAGGTGCTGCTGCGGATGGACTCCACCCAAAGCCAGGCGATCGTGGCGCAGTTGCAGGGACAGTACTGGACGGCACTGGCCCGGCTGGGCCGGCTGCGCGCCGAGCAGTCCGACGCGCCCAAGTCGCTGTTCGCCGACGAACTGGTCAAGGCAGCCCGTGACAATCCGGTGGCGGCCGAGGCGATGGCGGTGGAGGATGGACTGTTCCGGTCGCGCCACGACAGCTACGAGGCGCAGCTGGGCATCCAGCGTCGGCAGATCTCCCAACTGCGCGACGAGATCGTGGCGCTGGAATCGCAGCGTGTCGCCACCGCCGACCGGCTGCGCTACACCCAGGATGAACTGAGGGTGGTGCAGGGCCTGCTGGCCAAGGGCTACGAACGCAAGCCGCGCCTGCTGGAGCTTCAGCGCAACGTCGCTGATTCCGAAGGCCGGCTGGGCGAGCTGATGGCGAACAAGTCCAAGGCGGAACAGGCCATCGCCGCCGCCGAGCTGACCATGATCAACATCGGCAACACCCGGAGGTCGGAGGTGTCGACCGACCTCCAGGCTGCCCAGGCCAGCGTCGCCGACCTGTCGGAACGGCTGCGCAGCGCCGACGACGTGCTGCTGCGTCAGGCGGTCACCGCACCGCAGGCCGGGCGGGTGACAGGGCTGAAATTCTTCACGTCCGGCGGCGTGATTCCCGCCGGGGCCGGCATCCTCGACATCGTGCCGCAGGACGACGCGATGATCGTCGAGGCCCGCGTCTCGCCCCACGACGTCCAGAATGTCGAAGTCGGCAGCAAGGCGATGGTGAAGCTGACCGGCTACCGCCAGCGCGCCGTGCCGCCGGTGGCGGGGCAGGTGGTGTCGCTGTCCGCCGATCAGCTGGAGGATGAGCGCACCGGAACCTATTACTTCGCGGCCCGTGTCAGCATGGATGTAGCGGAACTGAAGGCCCTGCCCAACGTCGAGTTGCATCCAGGCATGCCGGCCGAGGTGATGATCCACGGGCATGCCCGCCGCGCAATCGACTATTTCCTGACGCCGCTGACCGACGGTCTTCAGAGAGCCTTCCGGGAGAAATGAGCGGACGCGTGATCCCCCCGGTCCTCCCCCGTTCGGGCCGGTGCGGGCTGGGGTCGTTGCACGGGTTCCATCCCCTGGCAAGCGGCCCCGTGAAAGGGCCGGCGTCCCCCACGCCGGCCCTTTTGCACGGCTGGAGCGGCTGCAATGTGATTTCACTGCCTTCGATTCGGCCGATGTTTGCATACTGGAGTAGTTTGTCGTGATTTTGATCGCTGGGGATCAAATTGATTTCATTTTTATTTGCTGACGACTGCTCCGCTCAGGCCGGCACGCGCGGTCCCGCTGCCGGCTGCGAATCCTCTGTGGCTTTGGATGGATCACCCGATTTTAAAAACCTTCTTTTAACAATTTGGGATTTTGAGTGCGAATTGAGTCCGTCCATGGCCATATAGTGCCAAAAATGTGGGTCAGACCATCATTTTTCAAAGCCTAAACTGCTTAGAAATTCGAAATAAATCAAAATAACTGTCATTTTGAAAATACAGATAATGCGTTATTCTGTAAGATTTCGCTGTTTGGACTCAACTTTCTCTTCCATGTTCCCGAGTTTTATCACACTATCCGCTCGATAGATTTGGTTACACCGAAAGGCGAGCTCGGCCTTTCGAGCGAGGCCGAAAGAAGGCCCAAAAATCCCAATCACATCGCAAGGAGACACCTACGATGGCTACGGTTCCTGGGGGCAGTTACGACGTGCATGTCGGCACGAATCATGACGATCTGCTGGTTGGCGGAGATGGCAACGACCTGTCGCTGGGGGGCAACGGGAACGACACTCTGCTGGGCGGCAATGGGCACGACCTTCTGTTGGGGGGCAACGGGGCTGACGTGATCCATGGTGGCGCTTCGGCGGACGTGCTGCTAGGGGGCAGCGGCAGCGACATCATCGATGGCGGTTCGGGCGACGACATCATCCTGGGGGGGAATGGTGACGATGTGCTGATCGGCGGCGCCGGTCGCGATGTGCTGGACGGCGGCAATGGCGACGACGTGCTGTCCGGAGGGGACGGCAACGACGTGCTGACCGGCGGCAAGGGTGACGACATTCTGGTCGGGGGCGGCCATGACGACATCCTGGACGGCGGCAAGGGCGACGACATCCTGCATGGCGGCACCGGGAATGACATCCTGACCGGCGGTGACGGTGACGACACCCTGTTCGGCGACGATGGCAACGACCGCCTGGAAGGCGGCAAGGGCGACGACATCCTGTCCGGCGGAGCCGGCCACGACGTCTTCATCTTTACCGGCGGCGGCGGCCAGGACGTGGTCCTGGACTTCAAGGCCGGCGAGGACGTTCTGCAGATCTCCCGCAACATCAATGGTCTGAAAGTGACCGATGCCGCCGATCTGGCCGCCCGCGTCACCGACCAGCATGGCGACGCCGTGATCGACCTCGGCCATGGCGATAGCATCACGCTGAAGGGTGTCTCGGCTGCGGACATCCACAATCACCCGAACGACTTCTTCGTCATCCACTAACCGGGCACTGATCGGGCGACGTTCTTCAAGCGACGCCTGAGAAGGAGGGACCGGTGGTGTAAAGGCCGCCGCCGGCCCCCCTTTGCCCGAATTCCGCCTCTGCGACCTTCAAACCCCTCCTCAAACCCATCGACGTTGCCGGAAACCCATCCATGACCGTCATCGCCGTCCTGCCGAATTCGGTGTCGATCGCCCCCGCCCAACGTCTGGCGCTGGGCAGCCGCTTTCTCCTCGTCTCCTGGACGATGGATGGTTCGGCCGAGATGATCGGCCCGATCACGCCGAACGTCGACGGCGAGCCGGTGCGTCCCCCCTTCACCACGCTGACCATCGACACCGGCTGGGGCGGGCGGCGCGTCCTGTCGATCCTGGCTGCTCCGCGCGACCCGCGGATGCCCGTCCATTTCATCGCCAACAACCGGGTGATCGCCGAGCTACGCACGGAGACCGGCGCCGCCGACCTCGATCCTGCGGGGTTGCTGGGCAGCCTGGACGGTGCAGCCCGGCTGCGGGTGCTGCGCTTCCTGTTCGATTTTGCCTGCTCCACCCCGGCGCTTCGCTGCGACGCCGCCTTTGCCGGGCTGTGTCGCCGGTTGGTGCTGGACCGTGCGGCGGAACCGGCGCCGCTGGTACTGCGGGCGAGTGCGGGCGGCGACCTTCTTCTGTGTGCCGGCGCGCTGTCCGGCCGCTTCGGCGCCATCAGCGGTCTGGTGGTGCTGTCCCCGAACGCGGTGATACGGGCGCCCTTCGACGCCTGCATCGGACCCGATCCGGCGGGGAAGGGGCGCATCGCCTTCGACCTGCTGATCGACCGTGGGTTGGGCGTGCCGGGCAACCTGCTGGTGGTGCTGGGCGCCAACGGCGTCGCCTGCCGCCGCTTCCCTGACGAGCCCGCCGGCCTGCCGACCCTGACCGACCGGCTGAACGCCCGGCCGGACACGCCGGCCGCTCTCCGTCATTATCTGCTGTCCTGCCTCGCCCAGCGTGGCCGCAGCCACGCGTCCGCCGCCTCGGCGGTCAGCGAGTTGCAGGCACTGGCCCCGTTGCCGCGTCGGCAGGCCGCCGACGCCAAGCGGCCGATCGGCGCCTCGCTCGACCTCGCGGTTCCGACAGCCGACGGCGGGCTGTTCCTCGCCGGCTGGCTGTATGATCCGCATGGTCTGGCGGCGGAGCTGGTGGTGCGCACCCCCTTCGGCGGCGAGCGCCGGGTGGAGCGCTTCGCCAACCGCTTCCCGCGCGACGACGTTGCCAAGCTCTACGGCAGCACCGGCATCGATAGCAGCGGCTTCGTCCTGCATCTGCCGGGCACTCCCGAACCAGCGGAGGCGCTCCAGGTGACGGCGGAGCTCCGGCTGGCGTCAGGCGGAGCCCTGCGCCTCGTCCCGCCGCCGCGCCCGCGCGCCCATGCCGACGCCCGTGCCGCCGTGCTGGGCAGCCTGCCGCCGCGCTTCGCCACGCCGGAGCTGCTGGAGACCGTCATCGGCCCGGCCGTCGTCTCGCTGCACGCCGCCCATCTCGCCAGCCGCGTCGAGCCGGAACTGGTCGTCTATGGCGAGCGCAAGACCAAGCCCGCGGTGTCGGTCATCATCCCGCTTTACCGCACGCTGGAGTTCCTGCGTTTCCAGATCGCCTGTTTCGCCACCGATCCGTCGATGGTCGATGCCGAGCTGGTCTTCGTGCTCGACAGCCCGGAGCAGCGCGACGAGGTGGTGCATCTGCTGCGCGGTTTCCACGGCCTCTATGGCTTGCCGATGCTGCTGCTGGTGCAGAGCGCCAATTACGGCTATTCGGCTGCCAACAATGCCGGCGTCGCGGCGGCTCGCGGCAACCGCCTGCTGTTTCTCAATTCCGACGTGGTGCCTGACCGTGCCGGCTGGCTGCCGCAGCTGGTCGCAGCGCTGGAGGAACGTCCGGGCATCGGCGCGGTGGGTCCGAAGCTGCTGTTCGACGACGACAGCCTCCAGCATGCCGGGCTCTATTTCGACCGCGACCTGCAGGGCGCCTGGTACAACCACCATTACTTCAAGGGCCTGCCGCGCGACTTCGCCGCTGCCTGCCGGCCGCGCTCGGTGCCCGGCGTCACCGGCGCCTGTCTGCTGACCACGCGCGCCGCCTACAGTGCCGTCGGCGGCTTCTGCGAGGACTACGTCATCGGCGACTTCGAGGACTCGGACCTGTGCCTGCGCATCCGCAGGCAGGGGCTGGACATCCGCTATGCCCCGTCGGTGGAACTGTACCATCTGGAGCGCCGGTCCATCGGCCGGCACCAGGGCTACACCCGCGGGGTCGCCTCCGAATACAACCGCTGGCTCCATGGCCGCCGCTGGGCCGATCGCATGGCCGAACTGATGGCGCTCGACTGGCACGCCGACGACGAGCTGCCGCCGTCCTGCAATGGCGGCACCCGCAAGACCGCACAGGTGACCCGATGAATGCGATTCTGCCGATCCCGCAGCTTGCCGTCCTGCGCCGTCAGACCGATCCGCGGCTGGAATGGCTCTGCGCCCAGATCGCGCGCAACCGTTTCCTGCCGGTGCCGCCGCCCGAATTGCATTTCATCGGCGACGGCGACTTCCGCGCCATCGGGGCGGAGTTCCTGCGCCATTTCGTCCGTCTCGGCGGCCTGCGTCCCGACCACAAGGTGTTGGAGATCGGCTGCGGCGTCGGCCGCATGGCGCTGCCGCTGACCCAATATCTGGATGGGTCCTATGACGGCATCGACATCGTGTTGGACGGCATCCGCTGGTGTGCCGAGACCATCACCCAGGCCTACCCGGAGTTCCGCTTCCATCATCTCGACGTCGTCAACGGCCTCTACAATCCCGATGGCCGGATAGAGGGCGAGACGGCGACGCTGCCCTTCAAGGCGGGCGTTTACGACTTCGTCATCCTGACCTCCGTCATCACCCACCTGCGCACCGCCGATACCGAGCGCTACGCGGCGGAGATCGCACGGGTGCTGAAGCCGGGCGGGCGCTGCTTCCTCAGTTTGTTCCTGGCCGACACCACTGCGCGCGCCGGCATCGCCAAGGGCACCGCCCGTCCGCCTTTCCGGGACGCGCCAGATGTGGAACTGCTGGCCGATCCGGAGCATCCCAACGCCGCCGTCGCCTATGACGAGGAGTTCCTTCTCGGTCGCTTCGCCGCGTATGGGCTGCGTCCTGCCCGCGCCGTCATGCGCGGCCATTGGAGCGGCCAGCGTGAGGCCGAGAATTTCCAGGACCTGCTGGTTCTGGAGAAGGGAACCGTGCCATGAGCCGCCGCCGCCTTCCTTTGCTTCCGGCCAATCAGGCCGCCCGTCCGGCTCCGCGCCAGCCGGCCCGTCCGCTGGTCGCCGACCTTCCGCCACGGGTTCTTCTGATCGCGCACAACCACCCGAGCCTGCATCCCGGCGGCACCGAGATCTTCGCGCACGAGCTGTTCGGCGGCCTGAAGGCGGCCGGGGCGGAGTGCCTGTTCCTCGCCTGCACCAATGACACCCACCGGGCGCCGCGCCCCGGCACCGGATTCCAGACCTTGGGGCGCAGCGCCGACGAAGTTCTGCTGTGGGCAGGCCATTTCGACCATTTCCATCAGAGCCAGATCGACCTGCACGGATTGGTCCCCGACCTGTCGAACCTGCTGCGAGCCTTCCGGCCGGACATCGTGCATGTGCATCACACGCTGTTGCTGGGCGTGGAGATGCTGTTCCTGATCCGCCGCGTCTGCCCGGATGCGAAGATCGTCTACACTCTGCACGACTACTACCCGATCTGCGCCAATGACGGGCAGATGGTCACCCCGCCGCGTGGCGAGGGTGGCGCGCGCGCCCTGTGCAGCAAGGCGTCGCCCGACGCCTGCCACCGCTGCTTCCCCGACCGGCCGGCCGACCAGTTCCTGCTGCGCGAGAAGCACATCAAGGCGATGTTCGGGCTGGTCGACCGCTTCCTGGCGCCCAGCCGTTTCCTGCGCGACCGTTATGTCGCATGGGGTCTCGACCCTGCCCGGATCGAGGTGATTGGGAACAGCCGGCCGGCGGTGGAGCCTGCGCCGACGCGCGATCTCGCCGCCGGTGCCGCGCGCGACGCCTTCGCCTATTTCGGCAACCTGAACCCGTTCAAGGGCGTCACCGTGGCGCTCGACGCGGTCACCCGCATGGCCCGGCAGGGGTTCTTTCCTTCGCTGGCCGTCCATGGAGGCAGCCTGTATCAGACGCCGGAGTTCCGTCAGCGGGTGGCCGACGGTTTCGAGGCGACGCGCGGACTCGCCACTGCCCATGGTCCCTATCGTCCGCAGGAGATGCCGGCACTGATGGCCGCCGCCGATTGGGTGGTGATGCCATCGATCTGGTGGGAGAACGCCCCCCTGGTGATCCAGGAGGCCTTCCAGCACCGCCGCCCGGTCATCGTCAGCGGCATCGGTGGCATGGCGGAGGCGGTGCGCGACGGAGTCGACGGCCTGCATGTCCGCCCCAACGACCCGGCTGATCTCGCCCGCGTCATGACCCGTGCCATGACCGAACCCGGCCTGTGGGAGCGGTTGTCGGCCAACATCCCCGCCGTCCGCCGCACGGAGGAGGCCGCGTCGCTCCACCTCGCGCTCTACGACGAACTGCTTTCACCAACGCCCACCGCTCTTATCCAGGGGAACCGCAACCGATGAAGGACCGCAGCACCAAGGCCGACATCACCGCCGCTGTCCTGCTGGACGAAGACACGCTGATGCTGTTCGGCGCCATTGACCAGCCTCTGCCGGCCGACAGCGTGGTGATGCTGGACGGCATGATCGACGGGCGTTTCCGTGGCGGCTGCTGGACCGATGCAGCGGGGGAGCGCTGGTTCCTGGGCGCCATCCGTGTCACCGGACTGGCGCACATGCGTCCGTCCCGCATCGAGATCGAGGATGCCCAGGGCAAGCATCTGCTGCTGCCCCGCCTGTCGAATGTCCGCACCAACCCGGCCCATCTGGTCGCCGCACTGCGCGAGGTGCAGCCGCAGGCACTCGACACCGCGTTGGACGTCGCCGTGACCCTTCTGTCCGGACTGGACGCGGGCGAGGGCGAAGCGGATCGTCGTATCCGTCTGCTGACCGGTCTCGCCCATGAGGTTTCCCGTCCGGACGGCTTCGCCGAGGTGCTGGGCCGCTTTCGAGACGGCGCGCTGATGGTGCAAGGCTGGTCGCACGGTTTTCCGGCCGGTGCCTCCCCCGTGCTGATCGAGGCCGATGACCTGCGGACCCATTCCAGCGCCGCCGCTCCATTCCACCGCCCCGACCTGCCCGACGATGCCGCAGGCCTGCTGGCGATTCTGGAAGGACCGGTGGCATCCCCCGAAGCCATCCGCCGCATCCATTTCCGGGCCGCCGACGGCTGGCGCCATCTGGCGATCTTCGAGCACCGGCAACTGCTGGCCGACGGCGTCGCCTCCGCCCATGCCCGCGACATGCTGGGCCAGTTGCAGGGCGATGCCGCCCGCCGTGGTGTCGCCGCCGCCATCGCCGCCCGCTACAACGGGGTGGAGACGGTGTCGCAGATCCAGGCGCCGGTGCGCATGGGGCTGGACATGGCGGTGCGCGTTCCGGGCGCCGGGTTGTTCGTCTGCGGCTGGCTGCTCGATCCCACACAGGCGGTCCGCGCGGTCGCGGTGAAGGGCGGCGGCATGACGGCGCGGCTGGACAGCGACTGGTCGCGGCTGGCCCGCAAGGACGTGTCGGACGCCTTCGCCCATGACCCTTTGTTCGCCGGCCGTCTGCTGCCCGGCAACGACGGTCACGGCTTCACCGCCTTCGCCCGCGAGCCGGCCGGTATCACCGCCGATGCCGGGTTCCACCTGGAGTTGACGCTGGCCGATGGCATCGCCTTCCTGCCGCTGCCCTGCCAGCCGCCGACCGGCGATTCGCTGCGCCGCATGCTGGGGGCGGTGAATCCCGACAGCCCGGCCATCGACCGTGTCGTCTCCGCCCATCTCGGGCCGATGCTGCGCACCGCCGCCTCGGGGCGGGCAGCCCCGTCCTCCGTCCTGCACCCGATGGGGCGCGCGCTGAGGAGCCCGCGTGTCTCGGTGATCCTGCCGGTCTGCGACGGGCGCGAGGATGTCGACCTGAACCTCGCCCGGATGGCGAACGACCCGGACTTTGTCGAAACGGAGATTTTGGTGGTCGCCGGTGCCGGCACCCATGAGCGTCTGGCCGGCATGGTCCGGCAGGCTGCCGGCTTCTATCGGCTGGCGGTCGGCTTCGTCGCCGCTCCCACGGCCTCCGATCCGTTCGAGGCTGTGGCGGTGGCGCTGGCGCATGCGAGAGCCGACCGCGTCCTGCTGCTTTCGCCGTCGGTCCTGCCAACCGAGCGCGGCTGGCTGTCGGCATTGGAGCGGGCGATCCGCAAGCCGAATGCCGTCGGCTCCGCCGCCCTGGCGCCGGTGATGGTCAGCCCGACCCTGCTGTACGAGGACCATTCGGTCCGCTTCGCCGGCATCGTCGCGGTGGAAGGGCCGGGCGGCGCCGTCACCTACGAGCGCCGCTTCGCCGGCTATCCGCGCGACTGGCTGAAGGAACAGGAGGCATCGGCGGTCGATGCCGCGTCCGCCGACTGCGGGCTGCTGCCGCGCGATCTGCTGGTGCGCGCCATGGCCGACCGCGGCCGCTATCTGGGTCTGGAGCCGAAAGGGCTGGACCTGTGCCTGCGGGTGCGGGCGGCCGGCGGTTCCTGCCTGTGGCTGCCCAAGGTCCGGCTGGTGGCGGTCGACGAACAGCCCCGCGGCGCCCGTGACCCCCGGCTGGAGCGCATGAGCGCCCTGGTCGACGAATGGAGCTTCGCCGAGCGCTGGAAGGCGTCGATCGCCGCCTGATCCTCTTGTCGCCTGCCAAATCCCCCCGCCTCCGACGAACGGTCACCCGATGAGCAAGACCAAGCGCGCGCTGATCATCAGCCATGGCCACCCCTCCTTCTCGCTGGGCGGGGGTGAGGTCGCCTCCTACAACCTGCACAACGGCCTGCACGACCTGCCGGGCTGGGAAAGCCACTATCTGGCCCGGGTGGCGCCGCCGATCGCCCAGCATCGCGGTTCCGCCCTCATGGCGCTGCGCCAAAAGGAGCGGGAGGTGCTGTATTACGCCAATGACTACGACCATTTCCGCCTGTCGAACCGTAACCTGCCGGGGCTGGAGAAGGACTTCGTCCGTTATGTCCGCGACCTCCAGCCGGACGTGGTGAACTTCCACCATTTCCTGGGCCTGGGGATCGAGACCATCCAGGCGGTGCGTCAAGCGCTGCCGCGCGTGCCGATCGTGGTGACGCTGCATGAATATCTGTCGATCTGCCACCATCACGGCCAGATGGTGAAGACCAGCCGCAACGCGCTGTGCTACCGCGCCAGCCCGGCGGATTGCGCCGGCTGCTTCCCCCATATCGGCGAGGCGGAGTTCTTCAAGCGCGAGCTGTTCCTGAAGACCTTCTTGGAGCAGGCCGACTTCTACATCAGCCCATCGAACTTCCTGATCGACCGCTATGTCGACTGGGGGCTGCCGCGCGAGAAGTTTCGCATGATCGAGAATGGCCTGACCATCGAGGGCATCGCCCCGCCGCGTCCGGTCACCCGCGCCGGCAAGCGCAACCGCTTCGCCTTCTTCGGCCAGCTGACCGAGTTCAAGGGTGCGCACCTGTTGGTGGAGGCGGTGTCGCGCATCTCCGACAAGGCCTGGGGCGAGGACGGCGCACTGATGATCTTCGGCGGCAATCTGGAACGCCAGCCGGATGCCTATCAGAAGCGCTTCAACGACGCGGTGGAGAAGGCCGGCGACCGGGTGCGATTCTATGGCAGCTACCGCTCGGCCGAACTGCCGGGCCTGATGAAGGACGTCGACTGGATGATCATCCCGTCGATCTGGTGGGAGAATTCCCCTGTCGTGATCCAGGAAGCCTTCCTGCATGGCCGCCCGATCATCGCCAGCAACATCGGCGGCATGGCGGAGAAGGTGACCCATGGCGTCGACGGCCTGCATTTCCGCAACGGCAGCGTCGAGGATCTGGTGGACCGGATGACCGAGGCGCTGACCACGCCCGACCTGTGGGACCGGCTGCGCCTGCGCATCCGCCGTCCGATCGATCGCGCCGAATGCGCCCGTCAGCATTCGGAGGTGTTCGATGCGCTGCTGGCGGCCGGCGGTGCGGCGTCTGCGATGCCGGAACGCGCGGTGGCGCAGCGCTCTTGATAAAAAGAAATTGGAAACTACTGTGATATTTTAAAATATATAGGGGATTTCTTTTCTGAGATCGTCGAAAATTTTGTAGAGTTTGAATGAAAATCGCGGGATTTATCACATAAATTCCGTGTATATATTTGAGCGTCTCCGGATATTGTCCGGAAATCACCCCGTCTCTATTTCCGACAAACCCAGGGAGTGCCGCCGTGGCCAACATCCTCGTCATGATTCCGTCGGGCGAAGTCTATGATCACGACTGCGTACGTTGGTACAGCTACCAGGACATTCAGCGCAGCATCAACCACTACCACAACATCGGCGACGCTTTCGTCTTCGACTCCTCATTGAAGCTGCTGACCTACGACAAGCTGGATGTGCTGGAGATCCGCGAGTTCCGCCAGGAGGTCGTCGACCGGATCAACGCGGAATACGACTATGTCTTCCTGCGCGGCAGCAACTACATCCACGATTCGATGGACTGGCCGGCGGCGACCATCCAGGTGCTGGCGAAGCTGCGCATTCCCGTCATCGCCTTCGGCGTCGGCGCCCAGGCGCCGGCCACCGGCAAGCTGACGCTGACCGAGGAAAGCAAGCGCATCTGGCGGATGATCGCCGACAGGTCGACTACGCTCGGCGTGCGCGGCACCTACACCGCCGAAGTGTTGTGGGACCTCGGCATCAAGAACACCCGTATCGTCGGCTGCCCGACCGCCTTCCGCAACCGCGACCCGGAACTGCGCATCGACCTGCCGGCGCTCGACAGCGTGCGGAAGGTCGGCATCACCATGCGCCGCGAGGTCTCCAAGCATTACTCGCCGGACGTGCGGAAATATCTGGAGCGCCACCGCGACTTCGTGAAGGACATCTCCCGCCGCTTCGACACCGTGCTGATGATGCAGGGCGAGGTGGAGGAGAAGAAGCTGCTGTGGGGTACCGAGGAGCAGAAGGCGGAGGCCTGGGCGCACCTGCATGACAGCGCTTGGCTGAAGCAATGGTATTTCGATGACGAGATGGACGACCTGTACCGTGAGCGCCTGTGGTATTCGGATGTCGTTGCCGATTACGAGAACCTTGTGCGGTCGAAGGATCTCGTGCTGGGATATCGCCTGCACGGCAATCTGATGGCACTGTCGAACGCCACGCCGTCCGTTTACTTCAGCTATGACAGCCGCACGGCGGAGTTCGCCGAGACCTTCGCGATCCCCTGCTACAACGTCTATTCGGACAAGCCTTTCGTCCTTGAGGAATATTGGGACCAGAGCCTGTTCGAGAAGTTCAACCGCACCTACTACCAGCGCTATCGCGATATGCGGGAATTCCTGGACGAGAACTACGTCCCCCACCGCATGCCAAGCCAGACCCTGCGCCGTGCCACCGACCGCAAGGCTGCGTAAGCGACGACGCCCTCTCTCCAGCGACCGGAAGCCGTTCCCATGTCCGCCACTGCCAAGATCGTCGAGCTTCGCGACTCCACCCCCGTGGTCGACCCCCTCGAAGCTCCGCAGGTGGCCGCCATCGTCGGTCATATCGACGCCTTGCAAGGGGGCCGCGTTTTCGGCTGGGCTTGGGACGGCAACCATCCGGCCGATCGGCTCGAAGTGGAACTGCGGCTGGAACGGGACGGCGGACCGCCGGAAATCCTGGCACGGGTGGCTGCCGACCGGCCGCGGCCCGATCTGGCGGGCGGTGGCATCGGTGACGGAGCCCATGCCTTCGAGGCGGAGGTGATCCTGCCGGAGGGTGCCGATCCGTCGCAGGTGGTGGCGGTCGTGCGGTCGCCCTCCACCGGCGAGACGACGACCTTTGCCCAGCCCAATCCGGAGGACCAGCGGCTCGATCGCCTCCTGGGGCCGCATCTGCAACGGATCGGCGAGCGGATCGACGCGTTGCGTCGCGACCACCGCCAGCTTGCCGCCGCTCAGCAAACCATCGGCCGCCTGTTGCGCGATGCGGGGGAGGGGGTGACGGCGCTGCGGGCCGATGCCTCCCGCCTGGAAACGGCGCAAGGCGAGCGGTCCGACACTCTTGCCGAGGCTCTACGCGAGCTGACCGAGCGGGTCGGTGGGCTGGAGGTGTTCCTGATGCGGATGGACCAGAGCCTGCGTGGACTGGACAGCGCATCGGCGGAGAAGGGCGGCAGTACCGGATGGTCGCCGTTGCTGACCGTGCTGGGATCGACGGCCGGCGCCTTTCTGGCGGTGCTGGTCGGCTGGCTGGTGCTGCACTGACCGGGAAGGTTCCGCTAGACTGAAGGGTAGGCAACTGTGGGGGACCCGGCGGTGTTCACCCTCTGCGGCCCTGACGGTCCCTCCGATCGGGGGCCATGCGGTGCGATAGAGCGGAGCCTGCCCTTATGCTTGACGGAGTTCCCGTCGTCGAACCGACCCCCGACATGCCGCCGCCAATCCCGGCGTCGTCCCCATCCATCCTGTCCGTCCAGAGCGAGGGAGAACTTGCCGTTCGGTTGACGGCACTCGCCCGCCGGCCGGGCGGCGTCCTGTTGCTCGTGCGCAGCGATGCGCGCGCCACCCGGCTGGCGCGGCTGGCAAGCGACCTGTCCCCGGACATCGACGTCGTTCTGTTGCCGGTCGACGAGACGGCGGCGGGCGACCGCGCCGCGCCGTCTCGTGCCGTGCTGGGGCGCCGCGCCGCCGGTCTGATGCGCCTTGCCGAAGGAGGAGAGCCGGCTGGAGGGCGACTGGTGGTGGCCTCGGCCGATCTCGCCTTGCAGAGGTTGCCGCCGCCGCGGGCCTGGGTGGGTGGTCAGTTCCGTCTCAGCCGTGGCATGGCCTATGATGAGGCGGGGTGGCGCGGTTGGTTTGCCCGCACCGGCTATGTGCTGGACGATCGGGTGGACGAGCCCGGCGAGGCTGCGATCCGCGGCGCCGTGGTGGAGGTCTTTCCCGGTCATTGTGACCGCCCGGTCCGTTGCGACATAGCCGACGGGGTGGTGCGCGACCTGCGCCTCTACGATCCGGTGTCCCAGCGTTCGGTGAAGTCGATCGACGAGCTTACGCTGGGTCCGGTCAGCGAGCTGATCCTCGGGCCGGCGATGCTCGACCGCCTCGCCGCCGGCCTTGCGGGATTGGGGTATTCCCTGCCGGACGGTCTGCGGCGGGAATTGCAGGAAGGTCGGCGTCCCTACGGCTTCGATCTTCAACTTCCCAATGTCTTCGACGACTGTCCGCTGCTGCTGGACCTGCTGCCTGATGCGCTGGTCGTGCTGGACGCCGGCGCGCACGACCGCATCGAGGCGCGGTCCGACGATCTGGCGGAGGCCGGGCTGGACCGGCGGCTCCGGCGCGACGATCCCCGTCTCTTGCCGATTCCGCCGCTGGAACGCCGGCTGATCGACGCCGACGCGTTGGAAGACAGGCTCGCCGCCCGCGATCTGTGGACGGTGGAGGTGGGCGCCGGCCATGCCGTGGAACCGGTGCGGACGGAACGCGCGCTGCTGCGCCGGGTGGCGGCTGTGCTTGAGAACCACGGCTCAGTCCTGCTTGCGGCCCGCCCCGGCGAGGCCGATCGGCTGGCCGAGCGGGTGTCGGTGGCCTTGGGCCGTCCAGTGCGTCGGCTGGAGCGCTGGCCAGATCCACTTCTGGCAGCCGGCGATTGTGCCGTGCTGACGCTTCGGACGGCGGACGGCTTTCTCTGCGACGGCATGACCGTCCTTGTGGCGCCGCGCCATGCCGGGGAGCACCGCGGGGAAGTGCGGAGCAGACCTCCGCTGGCCCCGTCGGAGCTGTCGACCGGCGACTTCGTCGTGCATCTGGACTATGGCATCGGCCGGCTGATCGGGCTGGAAACCATCACGTCCGGCGATGGCGACGGAGAGGATTCAACCGCCGACTTCTTGGTTCTGGAATATGCCCATGACGACCGTCTGCTGGTGCCGACCGCCGATTTCGACCGGTTGTGGCGCCATGGCTCGGCCGACACCGGTGCCAGGCTCGACAGCCTGAAGAACACCCATTGGCTGGAACGCCGCGCCGTGCTGGAGGCCGAGATCGGCGAGACCGCCAAGGGCATCCTGCGTGAAGCTCGCCGCCGAGCGCGGGAGGTTGCGCCGATCATCGATCCGCCGGCCGACCGCATGCGCCGCTTCGCCGCGCGCTTCGGCTTCGATCCGACCGAAGGGCAGCGCCACGCCGTCCAGGCTGTTCTCGATGCCATGCGCCAGGGCCGTCCGATGGATCATCTGGTCTGCGCCGATGTCGGATATGGCAAGACCGAGGTCGCCCTGCGCGCTGCGGCGGCGGTCGCATTCTCAGGGCATCAGGTGGCGGTGATGGCCCCGACCTCCGTCCTTGCCCGCCAGCATGTGGAGGTATTCCGCCGCCGCTTCGCCGGCTTCGGCGTGAGGGTCGAACCGCTGAGCGGTGCCATGACCAAGGCGGATGGCGACCGTGTGCGCGCCGGGCTGACCGACGGATCGGTGCACATCGTCGTCGGCACCCATGCCCTGCTGTCCAAGGAGGTCCGGTTCCAGCATCTGGGCCTGATGGTGATGGACGAGGAACAGCGCTTCGGTGCGGCGCAGAAGCAGGCGCTGAAGGGGCGGAAAAAGGGCTTCCACAGTCTGGCGCTCAGCGCCACGCCGATCCCGAGTACCCTCCAAGGCGCGCTGGCCGGCCTGCGTGGCCTCAGCATCATCGATACCCCGCCGGCCCGCCGCAGGCCGGTGCGCACTGCCGTCACCCCGCGCGATCCCGCCACCGCCCGCGCCGCCCTGCTGCGTGAGCTGGGGCGCGGCGGGCAGGCATTCTGCGTCACCCCTCGCATTGCCGATCTGGCGGAGCTGGAGGTCTGGATCCGGGATCTGGTGCCGTCGGCCCGCATCGCGGTGGCGCATGGCCGGCTGGGGGCGGGGGCGCTGGACGATGCGGTGATGGGCTTCGTCGACGGTGAGAGCGACATCCTGCTGGCAACGCCGATCATCGAATCCGGCATCGACATCCCGCATGCCAACACGCTGCTGCTGTTCCGTCCCGACCTGTTCGGGCTTGGGCAGCTGCACCAGCTGCGCGGCCGGGTCGGGCGTGGGGCGGTGCAGGGCTACGCCTATCTGCTCACCGACCCCGACCACCCGCTGGAGGAGCGGGCGGCCCGCCGGCTCGGCTCGCTGGAGGTGATCGAAAGCCTGGGCGGCGGCTTCGTCTTGAGCATGCTCGACCTCGACCAGCGGGGGGCCGGCGACCTACTGGGCGAGGACCAGAACGGCCATCTGCGCGCGGTGGGGACTGAACTCTATCAGCGCATCCTCGCCGACGCCCTGCGGGCACTGCGCCGCCAGCCGGACGAACGATGGGATCCGGAGGTGACGGTCGCGGTGCCGTACAGCATCCCGTCCGCCTACATCCCGGAGGAGGAGCTGCGCATCGGTCTGCATCGCCGGATCGCCCGCGCCCGCGAGGCCGGCGAGTTGGACGCCCTGCGCGAGGAGGTCGAGGACCGTTTCGGCCCGCTGCCGGACCCGGTGGAGCGACTGCTGGGCATCGCCGAGCTGCGCTGCCGCTGCCGTGTGTTGGGGGTTGCCTCGCTCGGCTGCGGTCCGGCAGGTGTGGCGATCACCTTGCGCGGCGAGCGCGCGGCGGCCAGGGCGGCGACGCTGGCGAAACGGTTGAAAGCTTTTCTGCGGGCTCAGGACGACCGTTTGTCCGCCGCGCTGGAGGCGCCGAACGCCGATGGCCGGCTGGCGAATGCAGCCTGCCTGCTCGATTGCGTCGAGGCGATCGTCCGCAAGGCGCAGCGGCGCAAGCGGAAATAGGCCTTTTCAGCCTCGGACGCGCGCGATGACCCGCGGCAGGATGGCGGTCAGCGCCAGGGCGTCGAAGCAATGGTCCAGATGCGCTGATCGCAGCCGCGCGCGGTGGTCGGCGTCGGTGGACAGGGCGGAGAGCAGGCGCAATGCGTCGTCCTCGCCGGTGAAGGTCAGTGCATCCTCGCAAGCGCCGAACAACTGGGCGGTGTCGGCGTGGCGCCAGCTGACCAGCAGACCGTTCCGCTTGACGATCTCCAGGGTCCTCGGAAAGATCGCCGTGTCGTAGGCGAGGCTGCCGAAATCCAGACAGGCGGCGGCCGAGTGATAGGCATTGCGCGGCGCCGCCGACACCGGGCCGGCGTCGAGGCCGAACCGCTCCCAGCCGTTGCCCCACAGCGCGAATCCCTCGCCCAGGCCATGGCGCAGGGCGATGGCGAAACGGCGGCGGTTCTCCACCGCAAAGGCGATGGTAAAGGCGCGGTTGAATTCCAGTGTCCATGCCGGGTCAACCGAGTGACCCGCCAGTCCGCATTTGTCCATCGCCTGTACCCGATGAAGCGCCGGCTGTTCCATCATGGTCGCGGCGACCGCCTCCGCATCGCGCTGGATGGCTGGAGAAACCGGCTCGCGTCCGGATTCGAGATGATCCGGCCAACCCTGTCCCAGATAGAGGACGCGATCGCGTGCCGACGTTTCGGCCATGTGGTCGGACGGTCCCTTCATTGCGGCATAGGGGTGGCGTTGCAGACCGGGCGTGTCCGGTGCCATCCAGCGCTTGTAGAGATCGACCGAGTCGTCCGCCGCCGGGGCGGTGCAGATCCAGCGATGGACGCCCAGCGGCTCGTGGAAGACCCGGCTCAGCCCCAGACGGACGGCCTGCTCGGCCGAGCCCCGGCACATGCACCACATTGAAACGCTGTTGTCGGCCATCCAGCGATCGGCAGCGCGGATCTGTTCCGCCGTACCGGCGCCGATCTCTTCCAGCGGATGCTTCAGGCAGATGTGGACGATGGCCGGCCCCTTGCCCGGCTGGCCGCCGAACTGTGCGATATAGCCACGCAGCATCTCAACCGTCGGCCTGGGGATCTCGAACAGGTTCAGCACGAACAGGGCGTCGATGCGCCGGTCGAGCACGTCCTGCGAGATGTCGGGCAGTGCCAGCACCGACTCATGACCCAGATCGACCAGAGCCGCCTGGATCGACCACAGGATTTCCGACGTCCCCTGTCCGCAAAGCAGGAAGCGCATGCTCTACCTCCGCTTGGCGAACAAGCTGGCCGCCTCGGCCATATAGGCGAAGAGTTGGCCGTTGTCGGCGCCTTCCCGCTCCACCGTCGCGATGCGGTCGCGGGCCTCCTGCCGGGCGTCGGCCAGCAGGGTGGGGTCATCCGCCAGGGCGACGGCGCGCGCGACGAAGGCCGCCTCATCGGCAACCAGGAAGGACGGGCCGGCCACGCTGGCGACGTCGCCGCCGTCGAAGGACAGCACCGGCACGCCGCCGGCCATCGCCTGTGCCGCTCCCGCCCCACCGCCGGTTCGGCGTGGGTTCACGAACAGATCGCAGACCGACATCAGCGCTTCCATGCGGTCGACATGGCCCAGGCTGCGCAGCCGTCCGGCATGGCGGTCGGTGGCCAGCCGGCCGGGCAGGCTCTCCACCCCGCCGGCGAACAGCACCAGCGCCTGCGGGATCGCGTCCAGAATCCGACCCAGCAGGCACAGGAACGCCCCATCGGTCTCCGCGTCCAGGCGGTTGCCGACGACGACGCAGACGAATTCGGCTTCCTGCAAGGCGAACTCCGCCCGTGTCGCCGTCTCGCCGGTGCGGCGTAGCGACAGCCCGAAGCGCGAGGGGCGCCAGGACCGCGCCAGCCGCCCATTCCCCGCCGGCGGTGCGTGGCCGCCGAAATCCAGAACGATGTCGGCGAGCGAGATGATCTGCCCGCTGGTGGTGGGAACGCACATCACCGGATGCGCGCTTTCCAGCAGATCGGCGACGATCACCGAACCACCGAAGGCGATCACCAGATCGGGGTCGAACGCCGCCACCGCCGACAGGAAGCCGGACAGCTTGTCGGCGGTGACGCCGGGTGCTGTGGAGGACAGCATGCGGATGCGCTCGCCGCCGCAGCGGATCGTCTGCTCTCCCGACAGCCTGTCTTCGACCGCGGCGGCGAAGGGGGGAACGAAGGGGCTGTAATAGCGGTCCGGCATCATGTTGGTGTTCAGCACCAGCACCGTCCGGCCAAGATCGCGCTGGAGCCGCACCGCCAGCAGCAGCAGGTCGCGCGACGGCTGGTGTTCGGCCGACAGGAACTGGTTGGTGACGATCACTACCCGTCCTGTGTCGGGCTGTCCCGCCTTTCTCCCGACCGGCGCCAGTCCAAGCCGCGCCGCCATCTGCCGCAGGAACCGCTCATAGAAGGGGAACAGGCGTTCGACGACGAAATCGGGCACGGAGCCCATGTCCATGCGCATCAGGAACAGCTGGCGTTGCATCGACCAGTAGATCTGGTTGATTCCATCCAGCGGCGCCAGGTCCAGCACATTGTCCAGCATGTCAAGGATGTGCAGATAGCGGCGCAGATCGCCGGACACGTAGGCCAGCGCCGATTCCCGCAGGATGGGGTCCAGGCCGGCGGTCACACCGTCCAACCGCGCCATCGCTGCCGCATCCTGCCCCAGCCCGGCCGTCCTTGCGGTTTCGCAGCCGTCCGAAATCGCCCTCAGCGCCTCTCCTGTTCCGGCCGGACCCAGCAGCCGGTCAATCAGGTCGGTCAGCACAGTGGCGTGTAAGTCGGAGGCTTGCATGGTTCGAACGGTCCGGTTTGGCGCCGGCTTGGTGTAGTGACCGCCGGCGGCGCCTCGACGGGGCGGGACTGGGCCAGCATCCGCATCAACCGATAGGAGCGATCCCGTCGGCTGTCAATCGATCAACCCGTGCCGGCTTCCACCGGCCACCACCGTTTCCAGTGCGCCTCGTATCGGCGGCGTTCGCGGGCTGCCGAGGAATCGCTGCCGGCGGCGAAGGTCCAATAGCCGATCTGGAACGCGATGTAGCACGGCAGGCAGAAGGCCAGCAGCCGGCGGTCGAATGGCGCCGCCTCCTCGACCGCCCGGTACAGCATCTCCGCCCATTCATCCGTCAGGTCGAACTCCACAATTCCGCCGGCCACGTCCCAGGCGATGTCCTGGCAGCCGATCAGGTCATGGGCGGCGGCATGGTCCAGCGCATCGGTCTTCATAAGGCGCCCGTCGGGAAGCCGCAGCCATTCCCAGCGGTGCAGCCGGTTGTCGGTGACGACCCGGTGCATATCCGCTTCCAAGTCGGCCAGTTGGTCAGCCGTCCAGCCATCCAGCACCCTCGTCGCTTTCTCCCCCAGCGCCTCGCCAATGTTGGTGCGCGCCATGGTCAGCAGGTCGGGCAGGGTGGCGCCCGACCCCGGCTGTGCCGGAAAGCTTCGTGCGCGGAAAGCCAGATAATGGGCAAGCCGATCCACGGCGTCGGGCGTCACCTGCGTCATTGCCTGTCCTCCGTCCAGCCAGCGTTCCGCGATGATGCCATGGCGCAGGGCGAGCGGCTCCGTGGTGAAGCCGGCGGCATGCAGGACGCGCGCCCGGTGCAGAGCGTTCACTCCAATGCGACCCAACCCGGCGAATTTCAGCAGCCATGATCCGGTGCCGGAGCGCAGCAGGAATTTGCGGCGCTCCTGCTGCGGATTGGCCGGCAGCCCACCGCCCGCACCGCACAGCCGCCGCCATCTCCCACCTGACAAATCCTCCAGCGGAGCGGACGGTGGCCCGGGTATGTCTGCAAACCAGCGCTCCAACGGTGGAAACGGCCGCTCGCCGGACCGGAACAGTTCGTCGAAGCCGACCACCGGGCGCACCGCGTCCGCCCAGCGCCGCCGGTGCCGGTCGGAGGCTTGCGGGCCAAGTTCGCCATCATGGCCGGGCAGGAAGGCGATGTGGTCTGACGACACCCCGTTGTCCTCAAGCCAGTCGGCTACGGTGCCGAAGGAACTGCCCGACAGCCCCGGCCCCTCGTCCACGATCACATAGGTTGCCTGCGGATCGGCGAGCAGCATGCGGCTGAGCCGCTCCGATACCCGGATTTCCCGCTGGAACGGATGCCCGACCGGCCGCAAGCTGACCGGCGCTGGCGCGTTCAGCGCCACCGCCGCCATCGCCGCCAGTCCGGAGCCGATGCTGCGCAGGCCGATCATCACTGGCGATTTGGCGAAGCGCGGCGGTAGCCGCGCTGCCGCCTCCAGATACGCTTCGGGATAGAGGCTGTAGAAGGCATGGCCTTCCGCCCGGCGCATGACCACCGATTCGGGCAAGGGCAGGGCGGACAGCCCCTCCAAGGCATCGAGGAATTCCACAGCATCAGGCAAGCCGTCCGATGTTCCGGCTGATCGCCAGGAAACCGCCACGTGCCGGGCAAGCGCCATCACCACGTTCATGCCGGCATCCTGCAAAGCCGTGCGGTCATCCATGCCGGCGCTGTAAAACTCGCGATCGGCCAGCCCCTGCGCCAGTTCGGACGCTTCGATGAACAGCATCACCAGGGCGCCGTGCCGCTCCGGACCAGTCGCGGCAGGGTCGGCATCGGCAAAACCACGCCTCAGCCGGTCGATGCGGCGTCGGGGATCCTCGGAAACCTCCTGGTCACCATAGACCAGCATCGCCGCCGACCGCCGTCACCAGGTCGGGAAGAACAGCAGCAGCAGGGCCAGAACCGCGAAGATGCCCAGAATGCTCCACATGGCGGGGCGTCCCATGCCACGCGACGTGCCGGCTTTGGGGAGTTCGGTGCCCGGTTTCCAGAAAGGGCCAGCCATTGCGTTCGCTCCTGACAGTGTCGATCTGTCGGTAATCAACAGAGCGAAGCCGGTAAAGTTGCCGGCTCCGATCAGGCTCCCCCCTTCGGCCCAAGCTCGGCGACATACACCTGGTCATAGGGAGCGCCGGCATTCAGAGAACATTTTCCGCTTTACGACCAATGGGTTGATCGGCTTTTGCGAAATTCTCGCGGTAATCGGCGAAAAAACCACTTCCCAAGCGCACCGCCAATGGGCAAACTCTACACAAGAAATAGAAAAGTTGGCGCGGGTATCACGAAAAAAATCCGTGCAATTCAGGAGCCACCGAAGGAGACCCCTGACATGTCGCTTCGTCGCCTGACCCTTCTCGCCGCCGGCCTGACGCTGGCCTGGCTGGGCGTGGCCGCCGCCGATTCCAAGGACGCGCTGTTGAACGTGTCCTACGACCCCACCCGGGAATTCTATGTTGAGTTCAACAAGGCGTTTGCCAAGAAGTGGGAATCCGAAACCGGCCGTGCCCTGACTGTGCGCCAGTCGCACGGCGGCTCCGGCAAGCAGGCGCGATCGGTGATCGACGGGCTGGATGCCGACATCGTGACCCTGGCGCTGGGCTATGACATCGACGCCATTGCCGATGCCGGCCTACTGCCGAAGGACTGGCAGGGCCGCCTGCCGAACAACAGCTCGCCCTACACCTCCACCATCGTGTTTCTGGTGAAGAAGGGCAATCCGAAGGGGATCAAGGACTGGAACGATCTGGTGAAGCCGGGCGTTGAGGTCATCACCCCGAACCCGAAGACCTCGGGCGGCGCCCGCTGGAACTATCTGGCCGCCTGGGCCTATGCCCAGCAGGCCAACGGCGGCGACGAGACCAAGGCCAAGGAATTCGTGTCGCAGCTGTTGAAGAACGTCCCGGTTCTCGACAGCGGCGCCCGCGGCGCCACCGTGACCTTCACCCAGCGCGGGATCGGCGACGTCCTGCTGGCCTGGGAGAACGAGGCCTACCTGTCGCTGCAGGAATTCGGCGCCGACAAGTTCGAGATCGTGACGCCCAGCCTGTCGATCCTGGCCGAACCGCCGGTCGCCGTCGTCGACAAGGTCGTCGACCGCAAGGGAACCCGCAAGGTGGCGGAGGCTTATCTCCAGTTCCTCTACACCCGCGAAGGACAGGAGATCGCCGCCAAGAACTTCTACCGCCCGCGCAATCCGGAACTGGCGAGCCAGTATGCGGGACGCTTCGCCGATGTTAAGCTGGTCACCATCGACCAATTCGGGGGCTGGCGTGCCGCACAGGAGAAGCACTTCTCGGACGGTGGTGTCTTCGACCAGATCTTCCAGAAGGGGCGTTGACCCATGGTCGCCGCTGCCGACAGCGACAGCGCTCTGGCAGGAAAGGGGGGCGCGGTGACGGTCCGCGCCTCCGTTCCCCTCTTCCGGAAGCCCAGCGTCCTCCCCGGCTTCGGGCTGACGCTGGGCTTCACGCTCAGCTATCTCGGCTGCATCGTGCTGATCCCGCTGGCGGCCCTGATCGTCAGGTCCAGCGGCCTCGGCTGGAGCGGTTTCTGGTCGGCGGTGACGACGCCCCGGGTGCTCGCCGCCTTCGAGGTCAGCTTCGGGCTGTCCTTCGCCGCCGCGCTGACCAACGCGCTGTTCGGCTTCCTGGTCGCTTGGGTGCTGGTCCGCTACGACTTTCCCGGCAAGCGGCTGGTCGATGCGCTGGTCGATCTGCCCTTCGCCCTGCCCACCGCGGTGGCCGGCATCGCGCTCAGCGCGCTCTATGCACCCAACGGCTGGCTCGGCAAGCCGCTGGGCGAGCTGTTCGGCATAAAGGTCGCCTTCACGCCGCTCGGCATCGCCATCGCGCTGACCTTCATCGGCCTCCCCTTCGTCGTCCGCACCGTGCAGCCGATTCTTCAGGATCTGCCGCGCGAGGAGGAGGAGGCCGCTGCATCGCTGGGCGCCTCGCGTCTCCAGACCTTCGGCAGCGTCATCCTGCCGGCGATCCTGCCGGCCTTGGTCACCGGCTTTGCCCTGTCCTTCGCCCGCGGCGTCGGCGAATACGGCTCTGTCATCTTCATCGCCGGCAACATGCCCGGCCTGACGGAGATCCTGCCGCTGCTGATCGTCATCAAGCTGGAACAGTACGACTATGCCGGCGCTGCCGCGGTCGGCACGGCCATGCTGGCGGTGTCCTTCGTCATGCTCCTCATCCTCAACCTCCTTCAGCAGTGGATGAGGTCGCGCCATGCCCGCTGATACCAGCTTGACCGCCTCGGCCTCCGTCGCGGTTGCGCCGACCCGGTCGGCCCTGACCGAACCGGCCTGGGTGCGCATCCTCCTGATCGGTGGAGCCCTGCTGTTCCTGGCGCTGTTCCTGCTTCTCCCCCTGGTGGCGGTGTTCGCCGAGGCGCTGCGCCGCGGCTTCGGCGCCTATTGGGCGGCGCTGACCGAACCCGACGCGGTGGCCGCGATCGAGCTGACGCTGATCGTCGCCGCCATTTCGGTGCCGGCCAACCTGCTGTTCGGCGTCGCCGCCTCCTGGTGCGTCGCCAAGTTCGATTTCCGCGGCAAGAACCTGCTCATCACGCTGATCGACCTGCCGTTCTCGGTGTCGCCGGTGATCTCCGGCCTGATCTACGTGCTGCTGTTCGGCATGAACGGATTGTTCGGCACATACCTGCGCGACATGGGCGTGCAGATCATCTTCGCGGTGCCGGGTCTGGTGCTCGCCACCATCTTCGTCACCTTTCCCTTCGTGGCGCGCGAGCTGATCCCGCTGATGCAGGAACAGGGCTCCGACGAGGAGGAGGCGGCGTTGGTGCTGGGCGCGTCCGGCTGGCAGACCTTCTGGCGGGTCACCATTCCCAACATCAAATGGGGCCTGCTCTACGGCGTGCTGCTGTGCAATGCCCGCGCGATGGGCGAGTTCGGCGCCGTGTCGGTCGTCTCCGGCCATATCCGGGGCGAGACCAACACGATGCCGCTGCATGTCGAGATTCTCTACAACGAATACAATTTCGTCGCCGCCTTCGCGGTCGCCTCGCTCCTGGCCATGCTGGCCCTGGTCACGCTGGTCGTGAAGACCGCGCTGGAGTGGCGCTTCGGGGACGAGCTGGCGGCGTCCCGGCACTGATCGCCGGGCTCTGGAGAGGAAAACGGGACCAATGGCGATCCAGGTTTCAGGCATCACCAAGCGCTTCAACGATTTCACCGCCCTCGATTCCGTCGATCTGGAGGTGAAGTCGGGGGAGCTTCTGGCCCTGCTCGGCCCCTCCGGCTCGGGCAAGACCACGCTGCTGCGAATTATGGCCGGGCTGGAAAGCCCCGATGGCGGCGGCCTGCTGTTGAATGGGGAGGAGGCGCTGGGGCTGAAGCCGCGCGACCGGCAGGTCGGCTTCGTCTTCCAGCATTACGCCCTGTTCCGCCACATGACGGTGTTCGACAACGTCGCCTTCGGCCTGAAGGTTCGGCCGCGCGGCGAGCGTCCCGGCGCCGCTGAGATCAAGCGGCGGGTGACCGAGCTGCTCGAACTGGTGCAGCTCTCGCCCTTCGCCGGCCGCTATCCGGCGCAGTTGTCGGGCGGCCAGAGGCAGCGCGTGGCGCTGGCCCGCGCCCTGGCGATCGAGCCGAAGGTGCTTCTGCTAGACGAGCCCTTCGGCGCGCTCGACGCCAAGGTCCGCAAGGAGCTGCGGCGCTGGCTGCGCAAGCTGCATGACGACATCCACATCACCTCGGTCTTCGTCACCCACGACCAGGAGGAGGCGCTGGAACTGGCCGACCGCGTCGTGGTGATGAACCAGGGGCGGATCGAGCAGATCGGCACCCCGGCTGAGGTCTACGACCATCCGGCCTCCGCCTTCGTCTATGAATTCCTAGGTCAGGTGAACCGTTTCGACTGCACGGTGGAGGGGGGCATCGCCCGCGTCGGCGACGGCGCCCTGGCGATCCCGACCCAGGGCGGCGTGCAGGGGCCGGCGGTCGCCTATGTCAGGCCGCACGACCTCGGCGTGACCCCGGCCTCGGCCGGTCCGGCACGCATCTCCGGCATCCATGTCGTCGGGCCGGACGCTCGGATCGACATCGACCTCGCCGGCCTGACCCTGGAGGCCGAGATGGATCGCGAACGCCTCGCCACGCTCGGCATCGCCGCCGGTGACCGCTGCGCCATTCACATCGACCGGGCGCGGGTGTTCGCCCGCTGATCCTCGTCAGTTTGACGATTGCTGGTCAGCGAGCGTCCGGTAGTTGCCGTCGCGGTGGGCCTTCAGGCTGAGGTCCACCGCCGCGGCCTCGACCCCGGCGCTGCGCAGGACAAGGCCGGCCAGTTGCAGGCTGGCCTCCATGGTTTCCGGCACTATGGCGCTGGCGCCGGCACTCGCCAGGGCGGCGCTTTGCCCCAGATCATGGGCTCGGGCGATGATCGGCAGCGTCGGCGCCGTCGCATGGATCGCCTCGACGGCCCTGTGGGCGGCGTCCGGCCGGTTCAGCGTGATGACGGCGGCCCGCGCCCGTTCGATCCCGGCGGCACGCAGCACCGTGCCCTGGCTGGCGTCGCCGTAATAGACCGGAAGCCCGTCATGGCGGGCCGCGGCGATGCGCCGTGGCTCCAAATCCAGGGCCACATAGGCGATGTTGTGCTCGGTCAGCAGCTTGGCGACTGCCTTGCCGACACGGCCATAGCCGCAGATCAGCACATGGCTCTTCAAATCGCTTGTCTCGATGCCGAAGGCCTCGGCGCCCATCCGCGCTTCGATCAGTTGCGCAGTACGTTGCGCGAGCGCGCCGATGGCCGGCGTCACCGCCATGCTGAGCGCCACCGACGAGGACAGCAGCAGGCCGGTGTGGCCGTCCAGCACCGACAGCCCGACCGCCTTGCCGATCAGGACGAAGGCGAACTCGCCGCCCTGAGACAGCAGCAGTCCGATGCGTAGCGAGGTCGCAAACCCCAATCCTGACAGCCGGCAGAGCAGGAACAGCAACAGGCTTTTGCCGACCAGAAGCGCAGCTGTCAGTGCCGCGATGGTCCGGGCTTCCGCCGCCATTGCTGGCAGGTCGAGCGACATACCGACCGTCATGAAGAACAGGCCGAGCAGCAGGCCGCGGAAAGGCTCGATGTCGGCCTCTACCTGATGGCGATAGGCGGTATCGGCCAGTAGCATGCCGGCCAGAAAGGCACCCAGCGCCATCGACATGCCAGCCTCGGCCGTCAGCCAGCCGACAGCCAGGACGACGAACAGGTTGGTGGCGGTGAACAGCTCGGGATTGCCGGCGGACGCGATGAAGCGGTAAGCCGGCCGCACGACGAAGCGGCCGAGCAGCATGATGCCCAGGATCGCCGCCACCGCCTTCACCGCGGCGAGCGTCAGCGCCAGCGGAATGCTGGCGTCGGGATCGGCCAGCAGCGGCAGCAGGGTCAGCAACGGTACCACCGCCAGATCCTGGAAGATCAGAACCGCGACGGAAATCCGGCCGAAACGTGCGACCGTCTCCCCGCGCTCGACCAGCAGCTTCAGCACCGTGGCGGTGGAGGAGAAGGCCAGCATGCCGCCGACGATCAGCGCCGCTTCCGGCGACAGGCCGAGCCACCATGCGGCGAGGCCGATGGCCGCACTGGTCAGCCCGACCTGCATCAGCCCCAGCCCGAAGATGTAATGCCTCATCGCGCGCAGGCGCGAGACCGGCAGTTCCAGCCCGATGGCGAACAGCAGAAAGACGACGCCGAACTCCGACAGGACCTGCGGCACCGCCAGATCAACCACCGGCCCCGGCGTGTGCGGACCAAGCATCGCCCCCGCAACGAGATATCCCAGCACTGCCGGGATGCG